>JBCDLN010000008.1:0-33500 GCA_038745295.1 Pseudomonadota bacterium
GCCGTTGATGGCGCAGAGCCCAATAGACCAAACGCTTCCCAAGCATGGTGGCAGAGGTATGGGTCAAGTTATCGGGAGCGGCATTAAGATCGTCTGCCAGTAGTGGAGAGCACAGCATCTCAAGGATGACGCCGGGACCAATTCGGCACACCCAAACCCTGTCAGAGGGTTCACCGCGCTGGGTTACATATCGGCGGACCAGCGCCCCGCAGCGCTGTGACGGTGCGCATTCTCGGCACTCTTGCGCAGCTCATGCTACTGCCCCTTAAGCGAGTGGGATGAGGGGATAACCTTTGAGGGCTAACGCAAAGAGCGAGAAGGTGAGTGCAGCATAAGCCAGTGCAGCAACACGGACGGCGCGCACTGTCACCGACGGCGCCAGGCGGTCAAACATGATGGCCACGATCGGCAGCACCTGCATGGCATGGAGCGCAAAGAAGTGGGCTGGCCGCAGATCACCCGTGACACCTGACCAGCCAAGGAGAGGCACCGTCGGCGCCCCCTCAGGATGAAGGCCCACAAAGTGGCCGTCCTGTCCGCCCAGATAGCCTGCGATAATCAGCGTCTGCACAAAGCTCAACAGGAAGCCGAGCCAAATGCCTTCTCGCAACCCACTAGAAAGGTCTGCCGCTTTGTCACGCTGAACGAGAAATCCCACGCAACCCACCGCAGCGATGAGGATCACAGCCCCCGCAGCCATCGCCACGGTGTACATGAAGTCATTGAAGGGCGTTGACCGATTGTAGTGGGACCCCTCCGCCTGGGCCGCTTGGACGATGATGTAGACCATCTCCGCCAAGAACGCAGCTGACATGATGAGCCCCAGCGCACCGATCGCCCACCCCTGCCGCACCGGCAAAGATAAGCGCCGCTCCACAAGGGCAAGTGTTCCAAACAAAACCACAAAGCTCAGAGCAAACTTGAGTGGCTTCATGGAGACCGGCCCGCCTTCAACGGTCCGGTGGTCAAAGAGACCCCAAACGGCGCACAATCCCGCGAGAACCATGGTGACGACCGTCAGCGTCTCAAACTGTGTCGGACGCGCTTCAGACGTCGCTGTCGGCGCCAAATCAAGCGTCGACATGGGAGCTTTCCGCTTTGCGCTTGTTTGTCGGCAAGAGCTTGAAGCGCAGACACAGCTCCGTCAGCCCAGCAATGAGGAAGCCCATGGGGCCAAACATGAGCGTTGCACCCAAGATGGGCGCTTGGACAATCCTGCCGACGCCCGCCCGATCCATGCGCCCTGCCATCACCGCACCGACAAAAAGGTCAAACGCGAGAAAATGGATCCACCCCGCAAGGAGCGCCCAATCACTTTCAAACAGCGAAGCAACAGCTTGAAGACTATCAAACCCGCCTTCTGCTTCGCCGAAGAACCTGAGGATCAAAACGGAGTAAACCGCTGCGATGGCGCCGGGGATGACCCACATGGGGACCGCGTTCAGCCAAGCAAAACGCCTTGGGCCGAGGATGAGGATGATCCATCCCACCATGGCGACAGCACCGGTGAGGGAGAAAATTTCGTCGGGGGTCAACGGCATATCTCCGCTGTAAATATCCACCGTCAACATGTATGCTGCTCGACTGATATGGCAAGGCTTATCATCACAGTCGCAACGATCACGGCGTTCACATCATGAAGCAGCAGGCAAAAAAGCGATACCATCACGGCGACCTCAAACCTGCCTTGATCGAAGCGGGCCTCAACATTCTTGAAGAAGAGGGACTGGACAGTCTGTCGATGCGCGCGATCGCGGCGCGGGTGGGGGTCAGCCACACGGCGCCGAAAAATCACTTTAACGGGTTGCACGGGCTGCTGGCGGCCATTGCAGCTGAAGGGTTTAGGCGGCACGCTGCTGAGATGCGCCAAGGGGTGGAGGATGCCGCGCCCGGCAGAGAGCGGCTTCACCACGCTGCGCAGGGCTATGTCCGCTTTGCGCACAATAACCCTGCACTTTTCAGGCTCATGTTTTCGCCGCGCTTTCAGCTCAAGTCCGACCCAGAGCTTGCCGCTGCAGGGGAAGAGAGTTACCGGGTTTTAGAGGAGATTGCCCAAGGGCTCGAGTGGGATCGCCCAGGACCAGAGGCCCCGCCCTTGGAGGGGCTGCGAACAGAGCTCATGCTGTGGAGCATGGTCCATGGCTATGCCTCCCTTCTCAACGAGGGCCATATGCGGCGAGGCGCCGATGGTGCACCAGTGTTGGGCATTTTAGACGTGATGCCGCAGTTTACTTATCGCCCATGACCGCTCGGCAGAGACCCCGACCGCCCCTACCCACCGGACCGATGCCCCGCGCCAGAGTGATGGCTGGTGTCACGGTCTTCGTGGTTTTTTATCAACGCTGAGGTCATTGAGCTGCAGCGCGATGGAGCGGAGTGCCGCTTCATCGAATGGGTTCTGGGCGACGGTGGTCACCTTAGGCTCTGGCAAGGTGAGCCCCCACACCTCTTTCAGGTAGACAAGGTGTGGCTCAGCACTGCGCCGGACAGCATCTAAGATGTCAGCATCAGGCACGTATTTCACGCCCTCGATGTCTTTCAAAAACTGGGGCTTTGCCCGTGCCGTTGCTCCCTGTGGATGCACCCCATTGAGCGCATCGGCGAGCAGAACCGCCGCCGCGGAGAGGCCGCGATTGGCATGCTCGCGCGGCACCTTATGCTCGATGTGCCCGAGACCAACAACTGTGAAGAAATCAGCAATAAGATCACCCTTAGGCCAGACTTTCTTATTGTACGGCCGCAGGATCATGTTGTCCGCGCCAAAGATATCAGCCCATTTTTCAATCAGTGCACGGTAGTGAATAAACGGTGGGTTGTCGGCGTAGTCACTCAGCCGGCGCGCGCCATTTTTCACCTGCTCTTGGATCAGGCTCCCGGCCTGTTCCACAGGGTGGCGGATGTAAATGATGATTTTAACATTCTCGCGATTGCGATGAAGAAATACCCTGAGACGCCGAACACCTTGATGGTTGAGAAGTGTCAGATGCTCGCTTGAAAAAATGATATTCGCGTTGTGGTGAGAAAAGACTTCGTTGCGGACGTAGCGTTTGACGTCGATGGCAAGCGCATCCTCGTCTCCGCCAGCTTTGGCGAGCTCGCGCTGCAAGATATGTTGGCGTTTGGGATGGTCATGAAAAGGGGCCAGGAGAAAGGCGTGGTTCTTGGCCCGGTCTGGGTAGAAAAAGCCCTCATCTGCCAGAAGCCCTCGCGATTGGGAAAGGCTCGACTGGATTGACGTGGTCCCCGTTTTTGGGGGACCGATATGCACGAAGCACGTCGGCTGATGGCTTGCGTCGTTCATTGAGTGCCTCACGGGTGCCATGGGCCGGCTTGAGATGCCCCGTCGTTGTGAAGCTCTTCGGTGGTCTGCGCAAGGGCTGTGGCCTGCACGCAGACCCGACTGGCGGCCTAACGCCGTTTCGCGCATGAGAGCACTCCCGCGCAGCGTTTAACGGGCTGCGCGGGAGTGTTGGAGGCGACTTAGGCCTCTGCAGCGGCCTCTTCAGGAATGGTGCGCTGAAGAGCGCGCAACGTACCACCCACCCAGGCGAGGTTTATGTTGCCGCGCTTTTCCAAGAATTCTTCCGAGTACTGCGCCATTTCAGCTGTCACATCAGCAAGCTTTTGCTCCCCTTCTGGCGTGAGGCGCAGCGTGACGTTTTTGTTCTCAGCCGTCTCAATCTCCACAAGGCCGTCCTCACCCAGCCGCTTGTAGGCTTGGCTGATGGCTTGGCGCGAGATCCCGAGGCGCTTGGCCACGACCATCGGCCGGACTGACTTACTCTCCGCTTCTGCTATCATAGACATCAAAAGCCACGGCGTTGAGGAAATCCCATGTTTTGAAAGCACATACCCGTCAAGACGGCTGCTCAAGATTGAGCTTTGGAACGCAATCCCAAGAAGTGTTTCTGGCGACTTGCTGTCGGTTTCAGATGTAGACATGGCGTTACATTCCCCCTCGTTGAATTGATGTGCAAAGCTCCAAGTGGTTTTGCACCTGGCTGGGACCGTGGCATCGAGGCATTCACCAAAAACAACCATGGTTTGACACGCTCGACGGCCACACCACCTAGTAGCGCCCGGATAATCTGTCAAGAAAGTTGACGCAGAAAAGTTGCCCTTCAGGGTCGCGGCAATGTCGCAGGCTTGTCGGATCAGGGCCGCGGGCATGTCACTGGCAAGAGCGCCTCGTTGGGGCTTGGAACGCGCCGCTCACGGGCTCGCCCCAGTGCTGGCGTTGCCAAAGCGACATTGGCATGCTTTTCCAGCGAGGCGGCGACGTTGGCAACTGCGTCGACGCCACCGCCAAGACAGACAGCGTTGCAGCAAGGGGGCAGCCTTCGGATGAAGGATGTTTATATCCACATCGGCCCGCATAAGACAGGCTCCACCACCATCCAGCATTTTCTGATGGGCAATACAGATCTTCTGCGCAAGCGGGACGATCTTCACGTTTGTACCACTGGCCGGGTGTGGAAGGGCCAAAACATCAACCTGGCTTGGCAGTTCGTTAACAAAGACCGCAGGGAAAAGGATGGCGGCTCTTGGGAAGACCTCACCGCAGAAATTAACGCGTCTGACAGCTCTAAGTTTATTGTGACGTCGGAAACCTTTTCGCGACTACGCCCCAAGCATGTCAGTACAATCGCCACATTTCTGAGTGGCTATAATGTTTACGTGATCTTTTATGCACGGCGGCCGGAAGACCGCCTTCATTCACGCTACACCCAGCTCATCAAGAACATGAATGAGGTGGACACACCAGAAAACTACGTCACACGCATGCTGTCAGACGATTTGATCAGTGAGATCCATAATATTCTCGCCGTCTGGGCAGATGTGTTTGGTGATGACGCTATCAAGCTGCGGGTTCAGGAAAAGTCCCAACTTGTGGGGGGCGACCTGGTTTCGGACTTTTGCGATGCTGTGGGCGTCGGCCTTGATGGATCGGAATTCTACCCAGAGCGGGAGCTCAACGTCTCGCCTGGTCCCAAATCCCTTGAGATGCTGCGCCAGTTGGGGATCGCCAAGCGTAAGTCCGCGCCCACCGCGAAGTGGTGGGTGCTTTATGAGATGTATGGCGCGCGCATACTCAGTTACGGTGGAAAAAAGGGCTGGAACGATACGCCGGCGCGGCTCTTTTCAGCGGATCTTTTGCGCACCATCCGGGATCATTTCCGCCAGCAGGAAGAATGGGCCGCGCAGCGCTTTTTGGGGCGGCGTGATGGGCTGTTGTTCCGCGAACGCCAGCCCATCGAAGAGATCGAATACCACAACCTCGACGATTACACCCCCACCAAGACAGAACTATTGACCTTCATTTGCCATCTCCTGGAGATGCGCGCCCGAGGCAAAGCCAAAGGGCAAAAGTAATCGGCCGACAACGTTGAGGAACCCTCAAGCGCCGACCAGGTTTAGTTTCGATACCCTGCGTTGAGCGCGTCATAGACGGTGTTGAGGTCGTCCACGTTGTGGGGGCCGGTGACATTGGCGTTCAGCGCCTTTTGCACAGCGGGTGACAGCCACCAACTCATTGACAAACCATCCCCAGCCTCTTGATCAATATCAATGAAGGCGAAGTATTGGGCGTGGCGTTTAAAACACTCTTCCCCCGATAGAGCGTCCAAAGTCTTGGTTTGTGGCCCACTTTGGTTTGGGGTCATGCTTGTAAAGAGTTGAGCGAGACGGCACAGCATCTTCGCGGTGGTCGCGCCCCGCGCAGCTCTCGACGCTGAAACCGCTTGGATGGGCGAGCCTAAAGCGCCTGTGGTCTGCTCACCCCGCGGGGTATGGGCCCGGTCTTTCTCGAGCTGGACCGCGGGGTCGTTGGTGATCACCAGCACCAGCGGACGAAGACCGCGTTGGGCCAGCCGCACAGCAATATCATAGGCTGATGTAATCCCCACACTTTCAAAGTATCCGCCGTCCACCACCTGGTCTTGGTTGCACTCTATGTTGGCGAGAGACTGAAACAGCGAAAACGGAAAGATCCAGTCTGGCTTGCATGCCGGCGGAAGTTCTTTCGGCTCGATTGGCTCGCACGCAGCATCGCGCCCGTTACCATCATCGCTGGCATCGCTGAGGACTGGAAAGTCGCCCTCGGTGGATACGATAGGGAAGCGGGCGCTATGGCTCACCACGGTTTTCATGGGAAAGCCACATGTTGCCGGCTTGCCAGTTGTGTTTCGAAGCAGCGAATAGGCATCTGTTGTGTCAAGGAAGGCCGCCTGTTCGGGGGCTTCGATGGCGATGGGGCTGATGACGATCCTGTTGCCGTTGTGGACTGACGCACCGTTGGACACAAAAAGCGGCATCCACGCTGGCGCATCGCCCTCGCCCAGAGCCCCGCGTGGCTCCACCTCGTCTGCGCGGGGTGGATCTGTCCGCCGCGGGCATTGGTCCGCCTTTGAGGGCGCGATCTCAGGATCGCCCGTGCAGATGTAATTGATCTGCCTTTTATAAAAGCTCAAGAACTCAGGCGAGAAGGCACTGGGCTCGCCCCGCTTTGTCAGAACGCCGGTGATGTGCGCATCGAAGGCATCTTCAAGGGAGGTGTTGCGGTCCGTCCAGAGCGGGGTTGGGACCATGTCTCGCGTGAGGAGCATGGCGATCGGTTCGCTGATATAGTCGCCAGCGACGGAAAGCTCCAGACAGTCTTGCCACATCATCGGCTGAACTGTGATGTCGTTCACCCCGTCCGGCACCAACCGGCCTGCATCATGCCAATAGTTCAAGTAAAACCGGTCCCGCTCTGGGGCAATACCGTCGAACAACGGGAAGAGTTCAGCACCGATGCCTCTGATGAAGTCAAACACGCTTTGCCCAAAGTGGCCGGCGGTGATGTGGAGCGGCCCACACGGCAATGACGATTGGCCCGCAGCGCCGTCCTGTGCAGGCAGAGCGTCAGAAACAACGGGCAATTGCGCTGTTTCGCGCACCTGGCGGGACCCTTGGCTTGCCGGATCGTCAGACCGAGACAGGGCTGCAATCCATGCCGCAGCCCCCAGCGCACTGCCGGACACGGCTGAGATTGCAAAAACGTGGTTGGTGAACCTGTTATTGCGGGCCAAACAGTCCTGCGCAGCGGCGCCTTGGGCCGCGGCGTCGCCCTCGCGGAAGGCGACGTTTTGGGGCCAGCGGCAGGTCTCATCCATGAGGTGCCCAAGGGTGCTTGCGGTATAAAACCCAGCGCGGCTCGCACCGCCAGCGGCTGCAATGACGATGGGGCGACGGTCACAACCGTCTTGCTGATCGCCATTGGTTGCCGCCCCGGGTCCCCCCACAGCACAGCCCACGGATGCTTTCCATTCATCAATCCAAACGTCGATGGATGGGCGATGGTCAGGATCAACCGCCACCCTCATGCTGCGCACCTGGTGATTGTCACCGGTGACGTAGGTGGTGAAGAGTGCCAGAGCGACCACCACAATTCCTGTCACCGGGGCGCACAGTCTATTGCCCAGATAGGTTAAGAATAAAAAGACGGGGATCCATGTGGTGAGAAGCAAAAGCGCCAGAGCGCTGCGCTGAATGACTGTGGCCATACCGGGCGCCAGCACAAGAACCACAAGAAGAACGAAACTCGCCAGCATCACCCCGCGGGATATATCTTTTGTCAGCTGGTTCGCTACGGCGGTATCAAAATTATCGTGCAGTTCGCTTTTCGCGATCTTTTCGCCCCCAGGACCAATCACCTGAAGCTCCGGCAGGAAGGGCGGAAACCGAAACGTGAACGCGTTGAGGTGTGCGTTGGCGCCAGTTTCGGAACGGAACGGCCAGAATGAAAGCTGCTTGTGGCAGCAGTAGATCACGATGATACCAATGAGCACGACCGCTAAAGAGCTCAATGAGATCACTTCGCCCCGTTCAAGGTGCTCGGTAAGCTGATCAAAATACTGAGCGGATGACGGGTCAACGGCGCCGTTTTTCGGGATGTTGTCTTTCGCCGCCCTAAACGCGGCAAAGACAATGAGGCCGCTGATCATGGTGTAGATAAACGGCGCCAACCGGCTGCTCCAAAGATACCGGCTTCTGAGCTTGTTATATTCTTGAAGAGTGACGGTCTTGGTACCAGCCCAAGCAACAGCCCAGTGACGCACCGCCACCGCATGGCGCCCAGCCACATAAATCACCACTAACCAAAAGGTGAGCGCCAGAAAGAATACCAGCCAAAGCTCATCGCCACCTTCCTGGCGTACGTCAATGAGCATGTCGCGTGCTTGCGGCACGAATATAAATGCCGCCGGGATCACCGAAAATACCGCTGCAACACGGCATACCCAGGTAATATAGAAGAACGATATTGTCCCCCCCCAAGCCGATTTCAGGAGGGGTCTCAGCCATTGCCAAAAGTCATTGATCGCAGATGAATTCATCGCCGTAGTCCAATCCCTTTGCCGTCAAACGCTGGAGCTGCGCATCGTCTCGCCGCGTTGCTTAAAGCAATGCGAAGATTGCATCCCAGGTTGAAAAAATATTCATAAATTAATGCCTCACACTACCACAAATTTTATCGGATTGCATAGCCCACATGACATGGGCGCCGCATGGAGCAGCCCGGTTTTGGCGCGACAGGCGTTGGCACCCAGCGTGGGGCCAAGTCACCCGCCAATTTTGCTGCCAAAACGCTAAGCCGCGCTGCACCAAGGGGGTGCAACGCGGCTTTTGCGTGAAAGACGGGTTGGTCGCGACGCGGCGAGGTGGTGCAATGCCGGCCGAGGCGCGATGGCGTGTTCAGCGAATGCGGCGGGACAAAACGGCGCCAAGCACAAGGGCAAAGATGACGTGGCCGATGAGCGCCACCCATGTGATCCCGCTAAAGCCGAGGAAGGGTGGGTTTCCAGCAACAAGGTGCGCCATCACGTAGAGTGCGAACACCCACAGAGCCACCCCATAAACCGTGGCGACGATGGACCAATGCATACGCGGGAAGACCGACCGCGCGAAAGGCAGCGCAATGAACGCATAGCCAATGGGGTATGCGATAAGACCTGTCAGGTAGTGAACGATTTCGCCAAGCTGGCGGGCATGGTCGAGCGGCCCAAACAGCACCTGCAGCGACTGAGCGGCAAGGGGCGCGGGCGACAGGCGCGCATATCCCAACGCCGGTGAGAGCCACTGTCCAAAGGCGTCGAACGCCACGGCTGCGGCCAAGCCGGCCACCAAGATGTAGCCAAGAGTGGTAAAATCGAGCGCCGGGGCGAATGTCCGTTTGGCAAGAGCAATCATTAAAGCCTCCATGGGTTTGCGTTGGCCGTTGCGGCGTTCACGCGTCCGATGGCAGCTTATGAATGCATTCCTCCACTCTCTTGCAAGCACAGGAACGGTCACGAAGCTATAGACATCTCCTCAATTAAATGAGAGCGGCCGTGAGGCAATGGCTATGGCGCTCGCACGGACAGCGCGATTTTTTAGCGTCTGTGAGGGCGGTCACATCATGCTACACCGCTCTTTGCTGGATGGTCTGAACGCCAACGCACGCTGGCACCCAAGCCACTGCCGAAAGAGGGAAACTTAGATGAAGCTTGATCAATCAGTGGCCGCCTTGGTGACGGGCGGGGCGTCCGGGCTTGGGGCGGCGACGGCGCGGCGCCTTGCAGAGGCTGGCGCGAAGGTGGCGATCTTCGACCTCAGCGAGGACGCCGGCAAAGCCACCGCCGAGGCGATCGGTGGGGTGTTTGCAAGCGTTGATGTCACCAGCGAGGAGAGCATCCTGGCAGGGTTCGACGTGGCGCGGGCCGCGCACGGTCAAGAGCGCATCTTGGTGAACTGCGCCGGCATCGCGCCGGTGGGCAAGACTGTGTCGCGCGGGGCCGCGCACCCGTTTGATATGTTTACCAAGGTGATCGATGTGAACTTAATCGGCACCTTCCGCACCAGCGCCATCGCAGCGCTTGGAATGTCTGGCGCCGACCCGGTGACCGATGATGGCGAGCGCGGCGTAATCATCAACACAGCCTCCGTCGCCGCCTATGACGGCCAGATCGGTCAGGCCGCCTATGCAGCGTCAAAGGGCGGTGTTGCTGCGCTGACCCTCCCTCTGGCGCGGGACCTTTCTCAGCACGGCATCCGCGTTGTCACCATTGCGCCGGGGATTTTTGAAACCCCGATGCTCATCGGTCTTGGTGAAAAGGTGGTGAGTTCACTGGGCACACAGGTTCCGTTTCCGAAGCGACTTGGCCGGCCTGATGAGTACGCCGACCTTGCCATGGCGATTGTCGGCAACGGGCTACTCAACGGCGAGGTGATCCGCCTTGATGGGGCCATTCGGATGGCGCCGCGCTAGCTCCCAACACCATCAACGGTGTTCATTGCGGAACCGCTATAGGGGGCCGTGCCTCACTCCTCCCGCCTATGAGCAATTGTCCCGCGGTGGACCTGATGCATCAACCCACGCTTCGCTCAGCCGGCACAATTGCCGGCCTCAGACCTTGCCGAAACGCGCAAGCGCGTTTCGGTGGGGTTGACCCATCAGGCCCACCGCGGGCTTCTGACAGTGTCGGCTCCGGAGGAACGTCGCTGTTTGGTGTCCCACCAAAGAAACATAGGAAGGGGTCTTTGGGGGCACCTCTGAGTCTTGGCGGAGCTGAGAGGGAACAACCTTCAAAGCTTTCACATCTAGGTGTTTGATCCCGGACTTTGATGGCGCAATCATTTCGCAAGAATGGAAGGATGCATTGTGGGACAGGTTCTACACAGGAGCGCCCCACCTAAGAAGCAGCCTCAACGCGCAGCCCAAAAACGGCAACAGGATCGGAAAAGCCCTGGACGCGATGGCTGCCGAGCGGCTCCATCCCCTCAGGGGCAGCTTCACAAATGGCAGCATCGGCCAGGATCTTAGTACCCAGTGTTTTGGCCAAGGTTTCAAGCCGCGCAGCCCGGTTCACGGTGGTGCCGTAGACCGTAAAGGCTTGCCGGTTGGTCGAGCCAACGCTGCCGGCAGCAATGGGACCAGCAGCAAGCCCCACCCTCACCACGAAGCCATACTCTTCAGCTACCTCCGCCAAGCGTCGCGCAGCCGTCAGTGCTGCAAGTTCGGGCGCTTCCACCTCCAGCGGAGTGTTGAAGGTGGCCAATAAACCGTCCCCCGTGAAGGAGATGACAACACCTGCAAACGCGCTCACCCGGTCAGCACACTCGGCGAGGAAGGTGTTGAGGTCGGCGATGACCTCTTTGGGGTCGCGGTGTTCGGCGTAGACGGTGAAGTCTTGGATATCCATCACCAGCACGGCCCCTCGCCGCACTTGAGGGACAAGGCCGGACGGATCGTCGATCAGCCGCGTAACCACAGTTGTCGGCACGAACCGGCCAAGCTGCTGAGTAATGCGCTCGCGGGCAGCACGCTCCGCCTCCCGCGCGGCCTCAGCGCGAAGGTGAGCCAAGAATAGCTGCCGCGCCCTAGCAACGGCAAAGGCGAGGATCAGCGCTGTCACAAACATCGTCAGCGTTTCGACCATGCGCGTGCCACGCCCCACAAAATCAGGCGACAGCACAACTGCCTCATAGATTGCCCGGTCCGCATCGGGCGGGATCTCCGTCCAAGACAACGTGGTCTCCATGGGCCACACGACGATTGCGTAAAGCGCCCACCAGCCCACAACGCCCAAGAACCCGATCCACAACACCAACCTTGGCGAAAACGATAAGGTGGCGAGCGCCAAGAATGGAAAGAGAATCTGAATGCCGAACGAGCGGAAGACCATGATCTGTGGCACGCCTTGCGCACTGCTGATCGGCACGAAGGCCAAAAGCGCGCATACCACCAAGATATCGAGACCCAGCGTGAAGAATTTGAGCCACGTGGTGTCGTATCTCGTCCCGATCACCAGGTAATGCCCCACGCCCATAGAAATGAGGATAACGAGCAAGCAAAGACCAGCAAGACTTGGCGAACTGTTGGAAAGGTAAAGCGAAACCACATAAAATGTGCCGAAGATGGCCAGAGCGCCCGTCCTGCACAGCATGGCAAGCTTGAGGCCCTGCTGTTCGGCGTGGATAAGCCGGGCATTGGCTCGAGCATCAATGGGGGCCCTATCTTTGAGGCTGAGGAAGAGCCTCATCAGGTCGCGAGGGCGCCAAGCGCGCTGCCAGCGCGCCGGGTTGAGCGTGGAAGCGGTCTTGGTGTCTGCCATACCTCGTAGCCTCGCTGCCTCGTGCCTCAATGCCTCATGCGCGAAGGGTGACCGTGGTGTTGCGCCCAGCCGTCCCATAGATAGACCAACGGCTGCCCATCGTGACGTGACGATGCGTTCATCCTCCACCAGTATGGCGGACCCATCACGGTGCGCCGGACAGATGCCGCCGGCGCATCCAACATTAGTCGCCCCAAGGTCAAGGACAGTCGGCGCGGCAAGGGAGGGACGTCTGCGTGCAGATCACTGATGTTGTCAGCCACATCCTCCAATATGAGTTGCCGCGCGAACTTGGCTATTCGCAATCCTACTACCGCTTCAGAACGGCGCACCTGATTGAGGTCAAGACCGATACAGGGCTTGTGGGTTGGGGCGAGTGCTTTGGGCCAGGCCCTGTTGCCCACGCCAATCGCGCCATCATCCATCATGTCCTGGCGCAAAGGCTCATCGGCAAAGACCCCCTTCAACGCGAAGTGATCTGGCACGACTGCTATAACGCGATGCGCGACCACGGCCAAAAAGGCATGCCGCTCCAGGCGCTTTCCGGCATCGACATTGCGCTGTGGGACCTTGCCGGCAAAGCCTACAATGTCCCCCTATGCCAACTGCTGGGCGGGCCATTTCGCAACAGCCTTCCTGTCTATGGCTATGGGATGATGCTGGAGCGCCGGGATGATCTGAAGGACGCCTTCAAAGCGGAGGCGTCGGCCTTGGAGGCGGCCGGCTTTCACGCGCTGAAGATGAAAGTGGGGCTCGGTGTGGAGGCCGATATTGGGCTTGTGAGGGCGGTGCGCGAGGCGGTGAAACCCACCACCAAGCTGATGGTGGACGCCAACCACGCCTACCACACCGCCGATGCCTTCAAGGTGGGCCGGGCGCTGGAGGACTTGGATGTTCACTGGTTCGAAGAGCCTGTGGCGCCCGAAGACCGGGACGGCTACCGGGCCCTCAGGCAGGGGCTTAAGGTGAACATTTCCGGCGGCGAGGCCGAGTTTACGCGCTGGGGTTGGCGCGATCTGTTGGCCGGCCAATGCCTCGACATTGCCCAGCCCGAGGTGTGTGCATTAGGCGGCATCAGCGAATACCTGAAGGTGTTGGCGCTTTGCCATACGCACTTTACGCCGGTGGTGAACCATGTGTGGGGCTCTGCTGTGTCGGTGGCTGTCAACCTTCATCTGCTGGCAGCTATGCCGCCTCTTCCCGGCGGCCTCCACCCCGACGAGCCGATGCTGGAGTTCGACACCACCCACAACACCTTCCGCGATGACCTGCCCATCCAGCGCCTCGCCATTCAAGCGCAGGTCTCAAAGACGGGCCGCGCCTCCCTTCCAAAAGGGGCGGGACATGGTGTGGTGCCCGACCCTGATCTTCTGGCGTTTTATGCTGTGCCTTGAGCACCCCTGAGCCCACTGGGTAACAGCCCTTTGATAAGCTTTGCTGGAGCTTAAATTGTCTTAACAGTTCTTAGGATCGCCCTGATAAAATTTACGTTTTGTCAATGAAGGTAAACTGAAATCTCTGGATCATCTTAACTCATTCTTCACCGCACGGCCTTACTCCTTAGGCCACACGTTGCGGAAGGGTATTGCGTCGCAATGACTATCGGTCTCGCCGGGGCGGCAACACCGCCCCGGCTCATCGAAAAGAACGAGATCATCTGCGGTGACGCTCTGGCGCTCCTCGCTGACCTGCCGGCCCAATCCATCGACGTGGCCTTTGCAGACCCTCCCTACAATCTCCAGCTTGACGACGCGCTTTACCGGCCGAACCAAACTAAAGTGGATGGTGTCGACGCGGCGTGGGACAGGTTTGCGAGCTTTTCTGAATACGATGCGTTTACCAAAGACTGGCTGACGCTCGTGCGCCGGGCGCTGAAACCCAACGGCACACTTTGGGTGATCGGCAGCTACCACAACATCTTCCGCGTCGGCACAGCGATGCAGAACACCGGTTACTGGATCCTCAACGATGTGGTGTGGGTGAAGACCAATCCCATGCCCAACTTCAGAGGACGCCGTTTTACCAATGCTCACGAAACGTTGATCTGGGCTGTCGCCGATAAAGGCCGCACCGATTACACGTTCAACTACCACTCCATGAAGGTCTTCAACGATGACCTCCAGCATCGCTCCGATTGGACGATGCCGCTGTGCCATGGGCCTGAACGATTGCGGGACGATGCCGGCACCAAGTGCCACCCGACCCAAAAGCCTGAAGCGCTACTGAACCGCATTTTGCTTGCCTCGACACGGCCAGGCGATGTGGTGCTTGATCCGTTTATGGGCAGCGGCACCACGGCCGCTGTGGCAAAGCGTTTGGGCCGCCACTTCATCGGCTTTGAGCAAAGTGAAGCCTACGTGGACCTTGCCAAAGCCCGGGTGGCGGAGGTTGAGCTATCGGACGGTCTTGACCAAGCCGGCACGGCGCCGCGGCCGCCCCGCGTCCCATTTGGCATTCTGGTGGAAGCTGGTCATGTGCGCCCGGGCGCCGAGCTGATCGGCGGACCAGGCGGGCCGAGCGCCACCGTGCAAGTGGATGGCTCCATCGCGGCCGGCGAGCACCACGGCTCCATCCACAAAGTGGGCGCTGCGCTGCGCAACACAGCCGCCTGCAATGGCTGGACGTATTGGCACGTCAAAGAAGCCGGGGGTGAACTCGTCCCCCTCGACGTGTTGCGACAAGCCTACCGCAAAAAATCCGGCCGGACTGCCTGAGACGCCCGCACCCATCTGTTGGAGCGCGCGCAGAACCGGGAAAGCCGGCACAGGCAGGCTGAATCTGGAACGCCGGATCTGGAACGCAGGCTCGGCAGGGAGCCCCGCGAGCCCTACGAGTCCGACTGCTCGCGGATGGCTTCTACAACGAACGTCATCGGCACATCATCCCCCACGAGACCGTTCTCTACCGCGTAGGTCATCCCCCACCGGCTGCGGGTGATGGTGGTGGTCGCTGTGACCCCCACCACATAATTATCCCCCCAGGGGTAGGGGCCGATTTTATTGAGCGTGACATCAAGCGTCACCGGGTGGGTCTCACCGCGCAAGGTCAAGTCACCGGTGATGGTTCCGGTGGTGTCGGTGAGCGCCTTGGCTTCCGTCATGACGAATTTCGCCACCGGGAAGGCTTCACTGTGCAAAAAGTCTTCAGCGCGCAAATGACCGTCCCGCCGCTCATCGTTGGAGAAGACGCTTGCGGTCTCAATGTCGACGGTGAGGTCGCTCAGCGTATTGGTCGCTTCATCGAACATGAAGCTCCCGCCACCGCGCAAAAACATGCCCCACGTGGGACCATAGCCAATGTGGTCAGCATTGAAGACCATGGAAAAGTGTGAGGGGTCGATGGTGTAGCGCTGAGCATCGGCAGCGGCAGCCGAAGCCAATAGAGGCGCGGCGATCACGGCAGCGCAGACAGTCTTCATGGCAGTCATAGGTCCCCCCATCGAGTGCTGTTTGCCAAAACATGGAGCGGGCGCGGGTGGCGTCCACATGGCGACAGATGGCGGCAAAAAGTTGATCCCGGTCTCGTCCTTGCGCATGGAGGCGCGTCTGCCTCAATGAGGACGGCGTCAGGCGGCGCGGGCAACGGCCTTTTTCATCAGCGTGGGAAGCCCCGCCTCATCGGGCGTTCGCCAGAACGCGCCCTCAGGTGCGCGGCGCTGTGCGGGCGCCTGGACGCGAAAGACATCAAGGTGGAGTTCAGCATGGGTAAAGATGTGCCGCACCGATCCGGCCGGTTCCCACGCGGCGCCAAAAGGGGCGTGGCTGAGCGGATCGGCAGGGGGCTCACCCCAGCTTGAGCCAAAAAGCTCTGGCATGCCGCCCAAAAGCCCTTTGGGCGGTCTGATGCGAAACAGGCAGCTCCCATCGGGCTTGAAGGGCGCAAACACCACGCCATGCCATTGTGCGCGGGCCCGCTTGGGCGGCTTGACCGGATAGCGTGCTGGATCGCCAGCCAACCCTGCCGCACAGCTTGGGCGGATGGGACAGATCCCGCAGGCCGGCGAACGGGGTGTGCAGAGGGTGGCGCCAAGATCCATCATCGCCTCTGCAAAGTCGCCCGGGCGGTCAGCGGGCAGCATCGCCTCCACCACATCGCGAACTGTGCCGGCAGCGGTTTTGGGCGGCACGTCGAGCGCGGTGAGGCGAGCCACAACCCGCTCCACATTGCCGTCCACCACCGGCACAGCCTCGCCAAACGCTAAAGCGGCCACTGCGGCGGATGTATAGGTGCCAACACCGGGGAGAGCCTTCAACGCGTCCGCCGTCTCAGGGAAGCGGCCGGCTGAGGCCACAGCCCGAGCCGTCGCCAAAAGGTTCCGCGCCCTTGCGTAGTAGCCAAGGCCGGCCCAGGCCGCCATCACCTCCTGGTCATCGGCGGCGGCCAGCGCCTCCACACTGGGCCAACGGGTGGTGAAGGTCTCAAAATAGGGGATCACCGCCGCCACAGTGGTCTGCTGCAGCATGATCTCAGACAGCCACACTTTGTAAGGATCGCGCCGCTTACCCTTTGTGCGCCAGGGCAAGGCACGCCTATGGCGGTCGAACCAGGCAAGCAGCGCGCGGCCGGTCGACTGCTCCGGCGAGGCCGCAGGTCGTGTCGTATATTGGGTGCTCACCGGCGTACCCTGGCAGGGGATGACACGGGGGCCAAGGCCGGTTCAGCTGGTCGTTGGCCCTTTCCCCGCTGTTGAGGTCGCGGGACAGGCAGCCTTGCCGCAGCAGCTCGCATCAGCGAGGCTTAATGATGACCAAGCGCCGCAACACCCGCAACGCCCCTCAACCCCTTGCCGACCTTGTGCCAGGGCTCCTCACCCCCGTGTGCCGTCGGCGCGGCTTTGCCACCACCGCGCTGATGGCAGCGGGCGTTGACCTTTTTGGCGAACGGCTGTGCCAAACGACGCGGGTGGAGCGGATCGTGTGGCCCCGCGGAAGCCGGATCGATGATGCGCAAAGCACAGGCGCCACCCTCGTGGTTTCCACCGATCCGGGTGGGGCGCTGACGCTACAGCATGTCGCACCGCAGATTGTGGAGCGCGCGAACACCATCATCGGTTGGGGCGCCATCGAGCGGCTCAAAATCACCCAAACCCGCCGCGCCCCGGCAGAAAGGCGCAGCCGGCCTCCCCTTCCGCCCGATACGCCCCCGTCCGATCCCGCTGACCTCAAAAGGCACGAGGCAGCGCTTTGCGGGATAACCCACCAAGATTTGAAGACCGCCCTGGCGCGGCTTGCTCTAGGCATTGAGCGTCGCAGTTCCGCGTCCGGCCGAAAGCGGCCATAACGCCCCAACGGAAACGATGAGGTTTGTCATGCTTACTCGCCGCACCCTCTTGGCCACTGGTGCTGCCTTCGCCCTACCGCTCTCCACAACGGTCGCGTTTGCTGCCGATCCGCTGCCCGATGTGGTGATGGGGGACCCCAACGCGCCTGTGGAGGTCATCGAATATGCCTCCATGACGTGCCCGCACTGCGCCTCCTTCCACGCCGGCGCCTTCAAGGCCCTTAAGGAAGAGTACATTGACACCGGCAAGGTGCGCTTTGTGATGCGCGAGTTCCCGTTCGATCCGCTGGCGGCGGCCGTCTTCATGCTCGCCCGGTGCGAGGAAGACAATTATTACGACGTTGTGGACCTCTTTTTCGAAACGCAGCGCCAATGGGCCGTGCGGGATGGGGCGCTTCCCAAGATCCGCAATCTCGCCAAGCAAGCCGGCTTCACCGATGAGAGCTTTGAGGCCTGCTTAACCAATCAGAAACTTCTCGACGGCATCAATGCGGTGAAGGACCACGGCTACAGTGAGATGGGTGTGCGCGCGACGCCAACCATCTTCATCGACGGCCAAAAGCTTGAGGGCCCCCGCAATATCCGCGCGTTCCGGGAGATTATCGAGCCTAAGCTCGGCAGCTAACCACCGCCTTAACGCTCATAAAGGGCGTGGCGATGAGCCGTCACGCCCTTTATGAAGTTCGACAAGCTGCGGCTGACGGGCTTCAAGTCCTTCGTCGAACCCACCGACATTATTATTGAAAAAGGGCTGACGGGTGTCGTCGGCCCCAACGGCTGCGGCAAGTCCAACCTTGTGGAAGCGCTGCGCTGGGTGATGGGCGAAGCGTCCTATAAATCGGTCCGCGGCACGTCGATGGATGACGTGATCTTTGCAGGCTCAGGCCGCCGCGCCGCCCGTGACACGGCCGAAGTCGCTCTCATCCTCGACAATTCCGACCGAACAGCCCCCGCCGAACTCAACACAGCTGATGAGCTTGAGGTGACGCGGACGATCACCCGCGCCATCGGGTCAGACTACCGCGTCAACGGCAAGACGGTCCGGGCCCGCGACGTTCAGCTCCTCTTTGCGGACGCTGCCACGGGCTCGCGCTCCCCCTCCATGGTCCGCCAGGGTCAAGTGGCGGAGCTGATTGCGGCAAAACCCACAGACCGCCGCAACATTTTGGAAGAAGCGGCAGGGATTGCGGGCCTCAGAGCGCGCAAGCACGAGGCTTCGCTGAAACTCAATGCGGCAGAGCAGAACCTGTCGCGGGTGGATGATGTGGCCGGCGAAGTCGAGCGTCAGATGGAGACGCTGAAGCGCCAGGCCCGCCAGGCGAACCGCTATAAAACCATCTCGTCCGACATCAGAACCCTTGAGGCGACGGTCCATCACCTGCGCTGGGTCGAGGCGCGCGCCAGCCTCACCGAGGCTGAGGCCACGCTCAAAACCGCCCGCGCTGCCCTTGATGAAGCAGGTGAAACACAAACCCGAACAGCAACTGACGAGGCCGCTGCCACCTACAAGATGCCCGCCCTTCGCGAGGCTGAGGCGGAAGCGCTCGCCGCGCGCCAGCAGGTCGCGGCAGAAATTGCCACCCTTGATGAGGCGGACCGGCAGACCGACGCCCGCCTCAAAACCCTCAACGCCACCTGCGCGGGCCTTTCTGGCGATCTGGAGCGCCAGCGCGGCGCTGAAGCCGATGCCGGCCGCGCCATGGCCCGCCTTGCCGGCGAAGAGGAGAGCCTGAAACGGGCCAACGAGGGCTGTGATGCCAAGATCGAAGCCCTTGAAGCCCATGCGCTGCGCCTTGCCGCCATTGCCGAAGAGGCCGAAGCAGCCGCTTCCAAGGCGGTAGAAGAAACAGCGCTGGTCCTCGCGGCCCGCAAATCCGCCGAAACCGCGTTCCGCGAGGCAGAGACTGAGGCGAACGCCGCCAAAGCCCACCTTGAACGGGTCAAACGCGACCTTGCCGCAGCACTTGAGAGTGATGCGATCCGGGCCGCCGATGGTGCCCGCGCGGCACTAGAGGATGCTGAGGACAAAGAGGCGGCGGCTGCCGCAAGCCTCGTCTCCGCCGAAGCGGCCCTCCCGCCGCTGCGCGCAGCAGAGGCAGATGCACGCCAAAAGCTTGAATCCCTGACCGCTGACATCTCAGGCCGTGAGGCGGAAACCAAGGCCCTCTCCCGCCTCGCGGCGACGGTTGATGCGGGGAGCGATGCCGTCCTCGAAGCGGCCAAGGTCGAGACAGGGTTTGAAACCGCCTTCGCCGTCGCGCTTGGCGATGATCTGTCCGCCCCCGTCAGCGCCGACGCGCCGCTCAGATGGACAGAAAACCCTGGCGAGGATCCACCCCTTCCAGGCGGCATCCCCCTGTCAGAAAAGGTGGTCGCCCCGGCCGCCCTCACCCGCCGGCTCAAGCAGATCGCGGTGGTGGAGGAGGGGCAGGGGCCGGAGCTCATGCAGAAGCTTGCGGCGGGCCAACTCCTTGTCAGCCGCGGCGGCGCGGTTTGGCGCTGGGACGGGTTTTGCCGCAGCGCAGGCGCGCCGAGTGCCGCCGCAGAGCGGCTCGCGCAGAAAAACCGTCACGCCGCGCTGTCGGTCGAGCTGGAGACCCTCCTGCCCCAGCGCGCCAGCGCCGAAGACGCTGCCACAGCCGCTCGCGCCACAGTGCGCGAGGCTCAAAGCGCTGAAAGCGAAGCCCGGCAACGCGTGTCCACCGCCCGTGCCCAGCTTGGGGCAGCCCGCAAAGCCGCCGCCACCGCCGAGGCCGCCGCGCGCGAAGCTGAAACCGCCAAAACCCGCCTCACCGCTGCGCTAGAGACCGCCGACGCCCGCGCCCAGGAAACGGCAGATGCGCTGAGCGCACGCCAAGCGCAGTCCACCAGCCTCTCCGATGGCGCAGCTGAGGTCGCACACCGCGATGGCGCCCGGCAAAAAGCCGCCAGCACCCGCGAACAGGCCGCCGAAGCCGGCAACGCCATGGAGGCCGAACGCCGCGCCATCATCGGCCGGATGAAGCGGCTTGAGCGTGTGGAGGCGGAACTGCGCGATTGGCGCAACCGTGCTGCCAGCTCGGAGACCCATCGGGCTGAGCTGACCGAGCGCTTGAAGACCGCAACGGCTGAGCGCGATGCGCTGGCGAATGCCCCCTCAGAGACCGCTGTGGAGCGCCGCCGCCTCAACGCCGCGCTCGAAAAGGCTGACGCGGAACGCCAAGCCACCACAGACGCCCGCCTCGCCGGAGAGCGCGCCGAACAGGCGGCCAAACAGGCAGCCCGCAACGGCCTTGATGGGCTCTCAACCGCGCGCGAGGCCGCAGGCCGTGCCGACGAGCGGCTTGATGCGGCCACAGAACGGCTCCAAACCGTCGAGCATGACCTGCGCGAAGCGCTCGACACTGAGCCCGTCAACGCATCGCGTCTTGCAGGGCTTGATCCTGATGCGCCTCTGCCCGATCGAGGCGGCCTGGAAACCAAGCTGGAGCGGTTGAAAGCTGAGCGGGAGCGGCTCGGTGGCGTCAACCTTTGCGCCGAAGATGAGCTTGCCGAGATCACCGAGCGTCAAGGCGCCATGATTGCTGAGCGCGACGATCTGCTGGCCGCCATCGACAAGCTGCGCCAAGGGATCCGCGAGCTCAACAAGGAGGCGCGGACCCGCCTTCTGGATTCCTTCGACCACGTGAACGCCCAATTTCAGCGCCTCTTCACCCACCTTTTTGGCGGTGGCGAAGCCTCCCTCCAGCTCACCGAAGCCGAAGATCCCCTCGACGCTGGCCTCGACATCATCGCCCGTCCGCCAGGTAAGAAGCCGCAGAGCCTTTCGCTCCTGTCAGGCGGGGAACAGACGCTGACGGCGACGGCGCTCATCTTTGCGGTGTTTCTGACAAACCCTGCACCCATCTGCGTTTTGGATGAGATTGATGCCCCCCTTGACGATGCCAATGTGGCCCGCTTCTGCGCCCTCCTCGACGAGATGACGAACGCCACAGAAACCCGCTTTATGATCATCACCCACAACCCGATCACCATGGCGCACATGCACCGCCTTTATGGGGTGACGATGGTGGAAAAAGGGGTGAGCCAGTTGGTGTCGGTCAATCTTGAGGCCGCGGAGGCGTTGCGCGAGAGCGCATGAGGCGTCGCAGTGGTTGGGGTGAAGTGCTGCGACGCCGGCGGCTGAGGCATCACAAGTCACCGTCGTGCAGCATCGAACCTTATACTGTGATAATTCAAGATAGTCTTTGACCGGGTTGAAACGTTTGGGTCCGCAACCCAGCGGGACTATTGCAGATATTGCTGCCGGAAACGCCGGAACTGTGACGCGTTTGCCAGGTTGACAGGCGAATGCAACTTGACCTCAGCGCTGACTAATGGTTGAAGGCGGCGCTGGTCAGCGTCGCCATCTGTGGCCCGGTGCGGCACATCTTCCCCGAAACTTTGCCGCGGTCCATGGCGCGATCCGGCCACGTGAAAGCTAGTCCCTTGTCGCGAACCTCATACCTATTTTCGAGCGAGTCGGTTTCAGAAGGCCATCCTGACAAAGTCTGTGACCGGATTTCCGACGAAGTTGTCGATGCGTTCTTGGCAGAAATGCCCGAAGCCCGCGTGGCGTGCGAGACCCTTGCCACCACCAACCGCGTGGTGATTGCCGGCGAAACCCGCGGCCCTGACACCATCGACGCTGAGCGCGTGGAAGCGCTCGCCCGCGCCGCCATCCGCGACATTGGCTATGAGCAAGACGGCTTTCACTGGGACAACGCCTCAGTCGACGTCTTCCTCCACGCCCAATCCGCCCACATTGCCCAAGGTGTGGACGCGTCGGGCAACAAAGACGAAGGCGCCGGCGACCAGGGCATCATGTTCGGCTATGCCTGCCGCGAAACGCCCGTTTTGATGCCCGCGCCCATCCACTATAGCCACGCAATCTTGTCGCGCATGGCCGTTGCGCGCAAATCGGGCGAAGCCCCACAGCTCGGCCCCGATGCCAAAAGCCAGGTCACGCTGCGCTATGAGAACGGCGCGCCGGTCGCCTGCACCTCCATCGTGGTCTCCACACAGCACCTCGACGAGACGATGACCTCCGATGATGTGCGCGCCCTCGTGGAGCCTTATGTGCGCGAAGTGATGCCCGCAGAATGGTTCAGCGATGACACCGTCTGGTATGTAAACCCCACGGGTAAGTTTGTCATCGGCGGGCCGGACGGTGACGCCGGTCTCACAGGCCGCAAAATCATCGTCGACACCTACGGCGGTGCAGCGCCCCACGGCGGCGGCGCCTTCTCCGGCAAAGACCCCACAAAGGTTGACCGCTCCGCCGCCTACGCCGCGCGCTATGTGGCCAAGAACGTGGTTGCCGCCGAGCTTGCTGAGCGCTGCACCATCCAGCTCGCGTACGCCATTGGCGTCTCCCGTCCGCTCTCAGTCTACGTGGATACCCATGGCACGGGTAAAGTGGCTGAAGACGCCATTGAGACGGCCATCGGGCGGGTGATTGATCTGTCCCCGCGCGGCATCCGCACCGCGCTCAATCTCAACCGCCCGATTTATGCCCGCAGCGCCGCCTACGGGCACTTTGGCCGTGAGCCTGATGCTGACGGCGGTTTTTCCTGGGAAAAGACCGATCTCGCCGAAAGCCTCGCCAAAGAAGTCTGAGCGCGTCCTCCGCCGCGCGTTGCGGGCGGATATCCCGGCCATTTGCGCCGTCGCTGAGGCAGCGTTTGCCCACTACATCCCCGCCGTCGGGCGCCGCCCTGCGCCCATGGACGAGGATTTTGGGGCCGCCGTTGAGGCCGGTCTTGCGTTGGTGTCCATGTCGCAGGGTGTCGTGGACGGCTACGCAACGTTTCACCTTGGTGGCGCGCATATCGACCTTGTCACCGTCGCTGTAGCGCCATCGGCGCAGGGCGCTGGCGTGGGCCGAGCCCTCATTGACGCGGTAGAGGATCGCGGCCGGGCAGCCGGCAAAACCTCGGTGCGGCTCTACACAAACGCTGCAATGACCGACAACCTCACCTACTATCCGCGCCTTGGCTACCACGAGGTGGATCGGCGGACGGAGGCCGGGTTCTCGCGCGTTTACTTTGAAAAATCGCTGCCGCCGGCCATGGCCACCAAGGGCGCGGTCGAAGGGCTTTATGGCCGCCGCCTTGGCCAAAGTGGCCGCCGTGCTCCGGACGACCACCCGCGGAAACTCGATCTCAGCGTCCCCTTCGACAAAGCAGCACTTTTCCCGGCGGCCCGGGTCATCCGGCTTGAGGTGGGTTTTGGCGGCGGCGAGCACCTGATCGACCATGCCAAGCGGGCGCCTGATGTGGGGCTCATGGGCGCTGAGCCGTTCGAAACGGGCCTCGCCCGCGCCATTGCCGACGCGCAGGCGCATCAACTCACGAACCTGCGCCTATTCGGCGGCGATGCGCGCGACATCATCGACTGGCTGCCCAACGCTGTCCTCGACAGGGTGGACGTCCTCTACCCCGATCCATGGCCCAAACAGCGCCATTGGAAGCGCCGGTTCATCTCCGCCGAAGGGCTCGACCGTCTTGCCCGCGTGGTGGTTCCCGGCGGGACGGTGCGGTTCGCTTCAGACATCGACAGCTATGTCCGCTGGACCCGCGCCCATGTGGCCGCGCACGCAAGCTTCACCCTCGAGGACGACAGCCCCACCCCTTGGGACGACTGGCCCGGCACCCGCTATGAAGCCAAAGCGCTCAGAGAGGGCCGCCCACCGCGGTACCTGACCCTGCGGCGACTTTAAGCCATCAGCGTCGCAGCCCGCTCCGATCTGTCCTTCCGTTGCAAAGACGCGCCGGCCCATCCCCCGCCAGCACGGTCAGGCGCCGTCTAACTCACCCCAAAGCTTGCGATGGCGGCCATGTTGACGAGGTCGGCATCGCGGGCACCGAAGGGGACAATCTGGATCGCCTTATCAAGGCCCACCAAAATCGGGCCAACCACAGTCGACCCACCCAGCTCCTGGAGCATCTTTGTGGCGATCTGGGCCGCATCAAGGCCGGGCATCACCAGCACGTTGGCAGGGCCTGTGAGGCGGCAGAACGGATAGGCGGACATCAGCTGCGGATTGAGCGCCACGTCAGGCGCCATCTCGCCATCAAACTCAAAGTCGACGCGGCGTTTTCCTAAGATCGCGCAGGCTTCGTGCACACGGTCCGCCCGTTCGCTCGGCGGGTTGCCGAAGTTAGCGGCCGCCAACAGCGCCAGACGAGGCTCATAACCGAGGCGCCGTGCAACCCGTGCGGCTTCCTCGGCCGTGTCGGCAAGCTCCATGGGTGTCGGGTCGTTGTGCACGAGCGTGTCCGCCACCAAAACCGAGCGCCCGCGGGACAGGACAAGCGACACGCCGATAATCCTGTGGCCGGGTTTGGCCGCAATCACCTGCCGGACTGTCGAAAGGGCAACGGCTGTGTTGCGGGTGACACCGGTCACCATGGCATCAGCATCGCCCAGCGCCACCATGGTCGCGCCAAAGTAATTCCGGTCGGTGTTGATCATCCTCTGACAGTCGCGGAAGAGCTGCCCGCGCCGCTGGAGGATGGAGTAGAGAAATTGCGCATAGTCGGTGTTGCGCTTGGAGACGCGCGCGTTGAGGATCTCCATGCCGGGACGGATGTCTATGCCCGCAGCATCAGCGTTTTCATGGATGATTTCTTCGCGTCCAATGAGCACCGCCGTGCCAAGCTCTTGGTTGACGAAGGAGGCTGCGGCACGGATGACCGCCTCCTCTTCACCCTCAGCAAACACCACTCGCCGCGGGTTCTGGCGCACTTTCGTAAAGATCCGGCTCAATGAGCCCGCAACAGGATCGCGCCGCGCGGATAGTTCGTCCACATAGCGGGCCATGTTGGCAATCGGCCGGCGCGCCACGCCGCTTTTCATGGCAGCTTTGGCAACAGCGGGGGGAATGGTGGAGATCAGCCGCGGATCAAACGGGACGGGAATGATGTATTCCTTGCCGAACCGTGGGCGCATTCCTTGGTAGGCGGCGGCCACCTCATCAGGCACATCTTCGCGGGCGAGTTGGGCAAGAGCCTCCGCTGCGGCCACCTTCATGTCTTCGTTGATGGCGGTGGCTCGCACATCGAGCGCGCCACGGAAGATGTAAGGAAAGCCGAGCACATTGTTGACTTGGTTGGGATAATCCGAGCGGCCCGTGGCCACAATCGCATCATCGCGCACCTCCGCCACCTCTTCGGGCGTCACCTCAGGGTCGGGGTTCGCCATGGCAAAGATGATGGGGTTGGGGGCCATCGAACGCACCATCTCGCGGGTCATGGCGCCCTTGACCGATAGCCCGAAAAAGACATCAGCGCCGTCAAGCGCCTCGGCCAAGGTGCGGGCGTCCGTGTCGGCGGCGTGGGCGGACTTCCACTGGTTCATCCCCGCTTCGCGCCCGGTGTAGATGGGGCCCTTTGTGTCACACAAGATGATGTTGTTGTGCGGCATCCCCATGGCTTTGATGAGTTCCACGCACGCAATCCCCGCCGAGCCTGCGCCGTTGCAAACAATGCGCGTGTCGGCAAGGGTTCGGCCGGTGAGGTGGATCGCGTTGATGAGACCGGCTGCGGCAATGATGGCCGTCCCGTGCTGATCGTCATGGAAGACGGGGATGTCCATCAGCTCGCGCAGCTGGGATTCGATCAAAAAGCAGTCGGGCGCCTTGATGTCTTCTAGGTTGATGCCACCGAAGGACGGGGCGAGATAGCGAACCGCGTTGATGAAGGTGTCCACATCTTGTGTGTCGACCTCGATGTCGATCCCGTCGATGTCGGCAAAGCGTTTGAACAAAACGGCCTTGCCTTCCATCACCGGCTTGGAGGCGAGCGCGCCCAGGTTACCGAGCCCTAAAATGGCCGACCCGTTGGAGATGACGGCGACCACATTGCCTCTTGTGGTGTAGTCAAACGCAAGGTCGGGCTCTTCGGCAATGGCGCGGACCGGCACGGCAACGCCGGGCGAGTAGGCGAGAGAAAGATCCCGCTGGGTTGCCATCGGCTTGGTGGGCGTGACCTCCAGCTTGCCGGGTCGGCCGCTTTTGTGGAACTCAAGCGCTTCGCCGTCGGTAATGGCCGGCCTGCCGCGGTGGCTGGTTTCGTCGTCCACGCTCGTCCCCCTCTTGGCCCATCTATGGGTGTGGTACGCGGTGGAGGGTGGGCCCGTCCACACCGCAATGTCCATTCCGCCGCGGATCGAATACTGGCGATGCCGTGAGTGCCCAAAGCTGCCCAGGACTCCAACTCAGGTGCGCCGTCTGTGAACAAGTGAGGCCGGACGCTGGACGCCGGGCGGGCCGATCTGACAGGTCTAAAGGACCCGGCGGGGATCGCTGCCCCGCCCGAGCGGGATGGAACGCGATGGTGTGGAGAGTGCGCGACCAGGGTGCTGTGCGCCCGTGCTGATCGTGGCCAAAGACCCAAGCCTCAGCCCCCCTGAAGGCGATGAGCGCTTAGATGTGCGCCACCACGGCTCTGGCAAAGACGGTGAGAGCGCGCCGGACAAGGCTCAGCGCCGCACCGCCCCCGCCAAAGCAACCAACACCGCAGCAGGGTCCGTTACCCCCATGATGGCGCAGTACCTGGCCATCAAAGCTGCCAATCCTGACGGGCTGCTCTTCTACCGCATGGGCGATTTTTACGAGCTCTTCTTTGATGACGCGGAGGTGGCGGCCAAAGCGCTCAATATTCACTGCACCACCCGCGGCACCCATTTGGGTGAGCCCATCAAAATGGCGGGCGTTCCTGTCCATGCCGCCGAGGGCTATCTGGCGCGGCTCATTGCGCAAAATTTCCGCGTGGTTATTGCTGAGCAGACCGAAGACCCTGCCGAGGCCAAGAAGCGCGGGGCCAAGGCTGTGGTGGCGCGGGCTGTGGTGCGGATCGTCACGCCTGGCACCATCACAGAAGATGAGCTGCTTGAGCCCGGCCGGCCCTCACTTTTGGTGGCGGTTGCGCCGGGAAAAGACAGGGTGGGCATCGCATCGGCGGATGTGGCAGGTGGGCGGCTTGAACTCATCGCCACGACGCCTGAGGGGCTTGCGGCGGAGATTGCACGGCTCGACCCTGTTGAGCTTCTTGCCCCGGAAGGCGCGGACCTGCCGCAGCTTTCGAGCCGCGTGACGCTCACCCCACGGCCAAAGTCCCAATTCCGCGCCGCGGATGCGCCAAGCCGTTTGGCCGCCGCATTCCAGGTGGCTGACCTTGCAGCGTTCGGCAGCTTCAGCACCGTCGAAGCAGCGGCCGGCCACGCTCTCATCACCTATTTGGGCGAGACGCAGCTCGATAATCCGCCACCCCTTGACCCACCACGGCAGGCCCTCCCCGCCGATGTGATGGCCATTGACGCTGCCACCCGCGCCAGCCTTGAAATCACCCGGCCCGCGCGCGAGGGCGGCCCCACGCTTTTATCCACGATCGACCGCACCGTGAGTGGCCCGGGCGGGCAGCGCTTGGTGGCGCGCCTTGCAAGCCCCTCCACCAACCCTCAGGTGATCACCGCGCGGCTCGATGCCTTAACAGCCTTTCGCGATGAGCCGTCCGCCCGCCATGGTGTGCGCCAAGCTCTTAAAGGGGCGCCCGACATTCTGCGTGCCCTCGGCCGCCTGGGCGCGGGGCGTGGGCGGCCTCGCGATGCCCTTGCCATATCACGCGCCCTGGCCGCCGCGGGCGAAGCCTTTGGCGCGCTCCCCGATGCGCTGCCGGCCCCGCTCACCGCTGTGGCGCAGGCGCTGTCGGCCACCCCAGGCCCCCTTGGTGCGCAGATCGCCCAAACCCTTGAGCCGCGCGCAGCCTCCGCCAACGCCCCCGACGGGTTTGTGGCGGCCGGCGTTGACCCTCAACTCGACGAGGCGCGACGGCTGCGCGATGAAAGCCGGCAAGTCATCGCCGCCCTTCAAGCCCGCTATCAGGACGACACCGGCGTCAAATCGGTAAAAATCAAGCACAACGCTGTGCTGGGCTGGTTTGTGGAGGCGCCGGCCGCCCACCATCAAACGCTTTCTGCGGCAGGCTTTGACCATCGCCAGAGCCTTGCAAACGCGGTGCGCTTTACCACCGCCGAGCTGAGGGATCTTGAAAGCCGCATCCTTGCAGCAAGCGATGAGGCCAAAGCCCGCGAGGCTGCGATTTTTGGCGAGCTGGTGGCCGCCATCGTTGCCGAGCGTCCCTTCCTGGCCAACGTTGCCGACGCGCTGGCTGAACTTGATGTGACAGCCGCCCTCGCCGAGATTGCCGTTGAAGCCCAGTTTTGCAGGCCGACCATTGCCCCTGACCCCGTCTTCAAGGTGGAAGGAGGCCGACACCCCGTTGTCCAAGGCGCGCTCGCCGACCCATCGCGCTTTGTCCCCAACGATTGCGATCTGAGCCCCGATGTGGGCGGCGACGCTGCCCATGCCATCGTCCTCACCGGGCCCAATATGGGCGGCAAGTCCACCTATTTGCGCCAAAACGCGCTGATGGCGGTGCTCGCCCAAGCAGGAAGCTTCGTCCCGGCGCAGAGCGCTGAAATCGGCATCGTGGACCGGCTTTTTTCAAGGATCGGCGCCTCTGACGATCTTGCCGCCGGGCGCTCCACCTTCATGGTGGAAATGGTTGAGCTTGCCGCCATCCTCAACCAGGCGGGGCCGAACGCACTGGTGGTCCTTGATGAGATCGGCCGCGGTACGGCGACCTTTGACGGGCTCTCCATTGCCTGGGCAGCCCTTGAGGCGCTCAACGAGATGGGCTGCAGAACTCTTTTTGCCACCCACTATCATGAGATCACCGCGTTGAGTGACCGGCGCCCGCGGATCAAAAATGCCACCATGCGGGTCAAGGAGTTCCGCGGCGATATTGTGTTCCTCCATCAAGTGGGCGCGGGGGCGGCCGATCGGTCCTATGGTGTGCAGGTGGCGCGCCTTGCCGGCCTTCCCATCCAGGTGGTGCGCCGCGCAAAAGACGTCCTATCGCGCCTTGAGGAGACTGACCGGGGCGCAGCTCGCGCCGCCCTCATGGCCGAGCTGCCTCTTTTTGCTGCTGCGCCTGACGACCCACCAGCCCCCGCGAAGGACAGGCGAACCCGTGCCCGTACCCTTGAAATGCTGGACGACACCGATCCGGACGCCCTATCCCCTCGTGAAGCGCTCGACGCGCTTTATGCGCTCAAAACCGCGCGCGAAGAGGATAAGGGAGAAGGCTGATGGCCAAAGGGTACTGGATCGCACGGATGGATGTATTCGATCCTGAAAACTACATCAAAGAATATGTCAGCCGGAATGCGGAGCCCATCGCCGCCCACAAGGGCCGCTTTCTCGTCCGCGGCGGTAAAGCAACGCAGGTGGAAGGGATGATGCGGGACCGCAACATCGTCATCGAGTTTCCCTCCTATGATGACGCTCTGGCCTGCCTCAACTCACCCAAGTACCAAGAAGCCATGGAGTTTCGCCGCCAGTATGGCCGCGGAGATCTTGTGATTGTGGAAGGCTACGACGGCCCGCAGCCTGGCCAGTCATGAAGGTTGGTGTCATCGGCGCTGCAGGGCGCATGGGCCGCGCCCTCATCCGCGCTGTGGATGAGGACGACCGCACAACCCTTGCAGCGGCCACAGAACGCTCCGGCTTAGGATCTGAAGGTGCGGACGCTGGGACGCTTGCCGGTTTACCGCCCATGGATGTTCTGGTGGGTGGTGATGAGAGCGTCTTTTCCGGGTGCGATGTGGTCCTTGATTTCACCGCTCCCGATACGAGCACTGCCCTTGCTGGGCGCCTTGCTGAGATGGGTGTTGCTCATGTGATTGGGACAACCGGGTTCACCGCCGAACAGGACGCTGCCATTGCGCGCAGCGCACAGCGAATCGCAATTGTGAAATCGGGCAACATGTCGCTCGGGGTGAACCTTCTTGCCGCGCTGGTGAAGCAGGCGGCCAAATCCGTCCCAGACGCTGATATTGAGATCTTAGAGATGCACCACCGGCGCAAGGTGGATGCTCCCTCGGGCACGGCGCTGCTGCTGGGTCATGCCGCCGCCGAGGGCCGGGGCATCGCCCTTTCCGATAATGCGGTGATGGCGCGGGAGGGGCAGACCGGGCCGCGCCCGCCAGGCACGATTGGGTTTGCCACACTGCGCGGGGGCACCGTGATCGGCGAGCACCAGGTGATCCTCGCCCTCAACGCTGAGCGAATCACCCTTGGTCACATTGCCGAAGACAGGACGGTGTTTGCCAATGGCGCAGTGGCTGCGGCGGTGTGGCTGAGCGGACGACCACCTGGTCTCTACACCATGAACGACGTGCTTGGACTTTCGTCTTAGCGGCCAAACTGGCTTTGCGGATTGGGGCTTATCCGTCCCAACCGCTGTCGCGTGGAACCGCAATGGCCGCGAAGATATTCGCGGGACTGTGATTGTCGCCCAGTTGCTTTCATCACGGACTGCCCTTTGTTGCTCATACATGTCTCGCTTGATCTGGGTCAGACCGAGCGAGGAAAACATGCGCGCTCTTCTGGGGCGAGCACGTTTTGATCCGCTCAGTGTGCTTCGAACTGAGCGGATCGTGCTTTAGTGAGGACAGCACACAAGGGGGAAGGTATGGCACGCCAGGTGATGTTGACCGTGTTTGTACTGGCGACGGTGTTGGCGGGCTGCGTCAATACGGACCCTGACCGCGTGATCGACTATAAAAGCATCGGCTTTGAGTCAGACGATGGGTCACGCTGACGCGATGTGTTGTCAGCGTCCTGCCCTCCCGTCGAGGATATAACTGGCCGAGGAACGCACTCTAGTCTGCCACGGATGCGACCCGAGGCAGCCCTACGAAGCCTCTCCCTTAGAGCGAGGGTTGGAGGTGGCTTGAAAAGGCAGCGCGCTCTGGCACCACCTTCACGGCCGCAAAGAAGGGAACCGGCGGCCGGCTGGCAAGGACGCGGAACTGGTAACTCTTAGACAGAGCCCCAGCATAAAACCGCTCAATCAGCGCCTGAGGGTGGGTGTGGAACCGCGCCAAAACCCGGTGCCGGTCTTCCGCCGGGCAGGCCATGAAGAGCATCCTGTTGAGGAGCCGATCAAAACTTGTCTGCCGGAAGTGCTTGCGGGTGAACGCTTCCATGGTGGTGCGCAACCGCTCCGTGGTGAGCTCACCCCTCAAACCTGCAATTTCCAATGCGGTCCGCACCGCAACAGGCAGCGAATAGCTGGTGACCGGGTGGAAAAGACCAGCCCGCAAGCCGATAGGCGCAGCACTGCCCGGAGGGGCCGCACTCGCCCAAAGCCGCTCCACATCGCTTGAGAGGGCGAGCGGCAGGCAGCCTTGCTCTTCTCGCAAGACTTCCGCGATCGTCCAGCCGCGGCCGGCAGCATATTGGGCAATGCGCTCCCTCAACACATCCCGCTCCACCTTGCGAATATCGGTGTAGTAGGTGTCTTCAATGAGGAGCGTATCGTCTGTGAAAGGCAGGAGGTAGACGAACCGGTAGCCCTCCACCTGGGCGACAGAGGCGTCCATGATCACCGGCCGCGTCAATCCATGCGGGGCCGAAAGGCGCACCTCCTGACCAAAAAACTTCTGCCAGCGCAGCGCCACCCCATCGAGCCGGGTTGCCCCCCGTGCATCGATGACCGCGTCCCCCTCTTCCCTGGTGCCATCCGCCAGCGTGACGCCGTCTTCATCCACCGCGGCGATGGGCGAATCAAAGTGAACGTGTTGGCTTATCCGCTCCATGGCGCCCCGGTGGAGGCTGGCGGATGTGATGGAGCGATATGCCGTCGAGAAAGAGCGGGAAAACTCATCAAATATCGTGTCGTAACCGCTCCACTTATGGGCGATGAGCGGCTCCACCAGCGCTTTGCCGGCACGGCTAAGGTCGGTGTCGTAAAAGCTCCAGGTGTGATCGCCGCCGAGCTGAGGACCTGCCTCAAAGAGCGCGATGTCGAGATCGGGACGGGCTTGTTTGACCGCAACGGCCGCCAGCACACCCGATAATCCACCACCTGCAATGATCAGTCGTTCGGCCATGGATGCATTCCTAAACAGATCGATCCCCTTATTCATGCCACGAAACGGGGGCTGTAGAAACCTGTTCAGCTCGCCCAGCATCAACCATCACGCGACACGTCCGTCAGGACGACACACTCAGAGCCGGTGGGCAAGGCAATAGATCAACGGTTGGGCGACAATTTTCCTGAGGGCACGGCCCGCTCCACCACCTTTCTTTTTGGGTGGCACCATGAGCAATATGGGGCGCCGCGCACACCTGTTGGCGCTTGCTGCGGCTGAAGGCCGAGCGCACGGGGCTGATGCCCTCACAGCGTGAGAGGTCCTGACAGAAGGAGCGCTCCTGGTGGACGTGATGTGGCTGGTCAACGGCCTGATCATTTTGATCACGGTGGTGGTCATGGAAGCGGTGGCCTATGCCACCCACCGCTACATTATGCACGGGCCGGTCGGGTGGGTGTGGCACCGCTCGCACCATGAAGAAACGGAAGGCTTCTTTGAAACCAACGACCTTTACGCGGTCTTCTGCATGGTGACCTCAGCGGCACTCATCATGGCGGGGATTGAGGGGTTTTGGCCGCTCCTCCAAATTGGCGTGGGTTTGGTGCTCTATGGCGTGCTCTACTTCATTGTGCACGACGGGCTTGTGCACCAGCGCTGGCCATTTCGGTATTTGCCAAAGCGCGGCTACCTCAAGCGCCTCGTTCAAGCTCACAAGATGCATCACGCGGTTGAGGGGCGCGAAGGCTGCGTCTCGTTCGGCTTTTTGTACGCGCCGCCCATTCGCGCGCTGAAGGCCCGGCTGCAAGCCCAGCCCGCCCCATCTTTGCAGAGGATGTCGCTCGAGCCGGAGAGCGAGCCGAAAGAGCAGGCCAACCGCGCTCAGGCCTAGATGTCATTACCATCAACGTTGTTCATTGCCGAACCGCCGTGGGGGGCCGTGCCTCACTGCTCCCGCCTGTGGTCAATTCTCCCGCGGTGGGCCTGATGCATCAACCCACGCTTCGCTCTTCGGGGTTGACCCATCAGACCCACCGCGGGGTTCTGACCGTGCCGGCTCCGGAGGAACGTCGCTGTTTGGTGTCCCACCAAAGGAACATGTGAAGGGTTCTTTGGGGGCACCTCTGAGAC
>JBCDLN010000009.1:0-29421 GCA_038745295.1 Pseudomonadota bacterium
AGAGACGCTCCACGAGGCTCTCACGGGAGCCGCGGTCAGGCACTGCGGCAGTCATAGCCCCTCCATGGGACCCGCTTTGGATCCGATTTTTGCGTCCAATGACAGTCTTTGTGGTTCCACCCGACCTCGTCAGCGCACACCACCGCGCTTTGACTTGTGTAGCTGTGCGTGTGTCCTGGCCGCCGCATTCAGGTGCCCGCGAAGGTGTGTCGGCCTCAGCCAAATGCCACCGCGGGAGGCTATCCAGCGCACCTGAGGCACCTTTCTGGTTCATCTGATGCGCAACACCCGCGCATCGGGACCCGCCAAGGCACCCGTCCCACTCTGACCGCTATACTGCGCCTTCATAAGCGGCTGACCAGACATTCGACGGCGAGATGTTCAAACCGGCAGATGTCCCCCATCTGCGAACAGTCCAACCATTTGCTGTGTGGGCAAACACCCACCATATTCAGCCCAAAAGACCAGACGCCAACCTGCACCACTCTTTTGGTGGTCGCGCCCGGCCAATCAGCGGAAGTTTTGGTTACTGCGGACAGTCACAGTTGGCGATGGTCATGCAACAAAAAAGGCGAACGCAACGCGCCCGCCTGTTCAACCGCTCGCCCAACTCTGCGACCATGCGCAACCTCTACACGAGGAGCGGGGCGCTGTCAACCTTTGGATATGAATTTATCCCGCTTCATCTTCCGAGGGCCACTCAACGATGAACATTTCATAGTCTTCAGGCGCCATTCCATCTTCTGAAAGCGTCCTTCCACGCACCGAAATCCCAGCCTCATGCACCGTGTTCGGATCGCCGGACACAAGCGGGTGCCACCACCTCAAGGGTTCGCCATCGCGAACGAGCCGGTAGGCGCAGGTGGGTGGCAGCCAATTGAGGGTGCGCACTTCCTCTGGCGTCAGCGAGACACAGTCTTCAACTATGGCCGTACGGTTTTGATAGTTACGGCAGCGGCAGGTTTGCCCATCAAGAAGCGTGCAGGCAACGCTGGTGAACGCGATTTCGCCAGTGTCCCAATCCTCCAACTTGTTGAGACAGCACCGCCCGCATCCATCACACAGCGATTCCCACTCTTCGGTGGTCATCTCCTCCAAGGTCTTTGTTTGCCAGAAGGGCTTAGCCACCTTCATCGCGCTCCAAAAAAGTGCGCCCTTTGGGATCCTCCACCGTCACCACCCAAAGGTCAGCGTCAAACGCCATCTCTTTTTGGAGCCGTTCTGCAACAACCCAACCAGGCTCAGCCACCACCAAGCGCTCAAACACTCGCCCGTTTGATCCTGGCGCCGGCCCCAGAAGGTCCGTCCCCTCACTGTGAAGGACTTCGATGAAAATAGCGCCAGCGCTTTGGTCACCCCGTCGCGATAACGAGGCAAACGCGCCCTGTGCCCGGCACCGGCGCATGTACCCGTCCACCCATAAAGCAGACTTCAGCCGCGGCCTAAGCCCATCATCGTCCAACCCCATACGCATGGGGGCGACATGGACCTATCGGGCCTCTTGTGCAAGCGCGCGTAAAAGGGCGGGCGTCATGCCAGCGCTCTCAAGTCCGCGCTGCTGGGCAAACTGGCTGAGAGCATCCTGCGTTTTTGGCCCCATCACGCCGTCCACCGTCAGCGGGCCAAAACCTGCAGAGTTCAAAGCCGATTGGATTTCTGTGACGCTCGACAAAACAGCCCGGCGCGGTTCGGGAGCGGCCACCTCAACGATCGCCTCCCCCTCAAGGACCGCACGGGCCACATCACGACCAGTGGGATCAGCAGGCTCAGGCGCACTCAGCGCGGCGAGCAGTGCAACGCTCGGCTCACCGGTTTCTTCAAGCCCTCGGTCCCGCTCAAACGCCACAATGGCGTCACGCGTGCCCGGCCCAAGGTCTCCATCAATGGCATCGCCATAGTAGCCGCTGTCCGCTAGAGCCGATTGCACCTTCAACACCAACGCGCTCGGGGCGCGGCGCGGTTCGGGGACGCTTACCCGCGTTTCGACAGGAGTTGCGGGCGCGTGCGTCGCCAAAGCCGGCGCTGAGGGCTTCCCGGCATCATCTGCCCACAAAGGGGCGGGGTGCATATCGGTCTGATCCCACAAGGCGTTGGCGCCGATCAGCACCGCGAAGAGAGCGCCCAAAGACGCGCCTGCTGTGCGCAATGGCCGTCTTAAAACCCGCCGGCGAACCCGCCTTAAGAGATGCGCAAGACCGGCTGCCCAGTCTTCAATGGGAAGTTGGTCGAGCCATGCCGAAATACTCACGAGCGCACCTCCATTTACAAGGCACTTTAAAGTCATCCGGTGAAAATCGCGTTAAAACAATTGAGACAGCTGTCACAAAATTTGACGGTTTGGCTGGCGGTTTTCTTAAGCCCCCGAAACTAGATTGTCCCTCGTCTTCCTCTTTCACCAATTGTGGTCTCAGCGATGAAAATGCTCCTCAAGCTCGTGGTTGTGTTGGTCTTGCTCGCAGCGCTCATCCCGATCCTGCGACCCAATACACCTCTGTCCAATGTCATCTCAGCCGCCTTTGACGACATGAGTGGATTTTGCACACGGCAACCCGATGCCTGCGCAAGAGGAGCAGAAATTGCACGCGATACCGCAGCCACACTCCACCACATCATCACCTCGGTGGCGCGCGAAACAGGCTCGCCCCAGCGCCTCACCGCGGACGACCGCACACTGGCGCCGCTGAGCGAGGCGCCCGCAAGCAACGCCCCGACAGACGCAACAGCCAGTCCCGCGCTTTAGGTGTCGTTTCCATCAACGTTGTTCATTGCGGAACCGCCGTAGGGGCCGTGCTTCACTGCTCCCGCCTAGGGTCAATTGTCCCGCGGTGGGCCTGACCGTGTCGGCTCCGGAGGAACGTCGCTGTTTGGTGTCCCACCAAAGGAACATAGGAAGGGTTCTTTGGCGGCACTTCTGAGTTTTGGCGGAGCTGAGAGTGAACAACCTTCAAAGCTTCTACAGCTAGGCCACCGGCCGAGACGCGGACCGGGTCCTCATCTCGTCAATCATCTTTTGTACGGTTGACCCACGTACCTTGGCGATATCGTCCTGGTACTTCAAAAGCACGCCAAGCGTATCATCGGTAACGCCGGGCTCCAGCACCATCTGGTCGAGTTCGGCAAGCGCCTGCGCCCAATCAAGCGTCTCAGCAACGCCGGGTGGTTTAAACAGATCACCGTCACGTAAACCCTGCACAAACGCCACAATATCGTCGGCCAGCCGCTCCCCCGCCCCCGGCGCTTTGCGGCGTACAATCTCCCGCTCCCGCGTCATCGACGGATAGTCCACCCAGTGGTAGAGGCAGCGTCGCTTGAGCGCGTCATGGATTTCGCGGGTGCGGTTGGTGGTCACCACCACAATGGGCGGGGCCGAGGCGCGCACCGGGCCAAGCTCTGGTATCGTCACCTGAAAGTCAGACAGCACTTCCAGCAAGAACGCTTCAAAAGCTTCGTCAGCGCGATCAAGCTCATCAATCAGAAGGACAGGCGCACCCTCAGGCGGCGTCTCAAGCGCCTCCAAGATGGGCCGTTTGATAAGATAGCGCTCGTCATAGATATTTGCCGGGGCGCCGCCGGTTTCAGCTTGACGAATGGCCAGCATTTGCGCGGGATAGTTCCACTCATAAAGCGCTGAACTTGTGTCGAGCCCCTCATAGCATTGCAGCCTGATCAGCTTGCGGCCGAGCGCTGCAGCCAGCACCTTGGCGATCTCAGTCTTGCCGACGCCCGCCTCCCCTTCCAGGAACAGCGGCCGGCCTAATTTGAGCGCCAGAAACAAAACCGTCGCCAGCGAGCGGTCAGCCACATAGTCGGCCTGCGCAAGAAGCGTCTCGGTCGCATCAATTGATGTGGGCAGAGCAGTCAAAGCCAAACCTTAAGTGCACGGTGGGAAACACAAGCACGCTCCTCCTAGAGCAATTCTAGGATACCTGTACACCGTCAGCCGAACCCAAATTGTGTCGACGATAGGATGTCGCGGGCCCACGATGCGCGCTTCCTGCCGCTCCAGAAGTCACCACGCGTTTGAGACGCCGCAAGCCAAATCTGCCCGGCGCCGTGCGGCGTGGTCACAACCCGCCGACGGAGCCATGTGCGCACAGCAAAGCAATCCCGTCACGGCCGCCGCGTGCGCCAACACCCACAAGCCTAGAGCGCTGGGCGGCCCATAAGCGCGTCAGCGCAAGCTCGCCCGCGCCCTGGAGCTCGCGATAAGCCCATCCACAGGCTTCAACCCAAGCGTATCGGGGAAGACCTCAGTCCCGAGTTGCCGGGCATCCAAGCCAAGGTGATCGCGCAGAGCCCCTTTCAGCACCGCCCTCAGGTCAGTGGTCGGTGCAAGGTCGCGTCCCTCGTAAAGGTCGCTGGGGGCAAGGCCTGGCCAATCCGCCATCACCCGCCCGCCGGACACTGCCCCACCCAAAAGCATCGCAACCGTTGCAGTGCCGTGATCGGTGCCGTTTGACGCATTCATGCGCACCGTGCGGCCAAACTCGGTGATCACCGCAACAACCGTGTCCTCCCACGCATCGCCCAACGCATTGCGCAGCGCCTTAATGGCAACATCGAGCGCGTTGAGCGTTGCGCCGAGCCGCCCATTGATCAGCGCCTGGCCACGGTGCGTGTCAAACCCCGCAAGGTCCAAGAAACCCACCCGCGCGCCGTCATCGTCAGCCATGGAGCGGCCCGCGGCAGTGGCTGCGGCAATCAGCTGCCGCCTGCCGCGCCCATCGCCGGCCATGTCGTTCATGCCCTCTTGGATCTGCTCGCGAATTTCCGCCTCAGACCCTGCAACCTCTTCAAGTCGCAAGCCGGCCCCCATGGCGTTCGCCAATACCGGGTCGGTGTGCTCATAAAGCTCCAAAAGCCGCATGCGCGTGTCGTCCGACGCGGCAGGAAGCCCAGCAGGCAGCCATGTCACGATATTTTGGGCACCGCGCAGCACCAATGGGGTCGCCGGGGCCGCCGCAAATCCCCCCCCGCGCGAGATGACTGAATCTGTCGGCAACAGGCGCACAGCCCGGCCAAGCCATCCGTCTGCGTGGTGCCGGTCCGAGGTCATCCCATTTTCCAGAACGTCCTGCCCCTCAAAGTGGGACCGCTCGCGGTAGGGCGTGTGGACCGCATGCACAATCAGCGCTTCGCCCTTCTTGTAGAGCTCACCCACAGTGGGGAGCCGCGGGTTCAGCGTGAAGAACGAGTCGAGCCCAATTCCTGCCCGCTGACCCTCAAAGGACAGAGCGAACTGGTCTCGGATCGGCTCATAGTTCGGGTCACCCAAAGGGGCCACTGCCGCAAGACCGTCCAACCCGCCGCGCAAAATGATGGTCACGAAGCGCGGATCACGCGCCCCGGAAGCCACGGCCAGTTTAGGGATCGATGCCCAGGCACTAAAGGCGGCCGCCCCGCCCAGAAAGTTCCGACGAGAGGGATGGAAGTCACTCATCAAACTCACCTCCGGTGAAAGGCCGGGCTCATCAAAAGGAGCACCAAGGCCTGACGTTGGTCTTCAGCACGGGCAACAGCTTCAGCCACAAACGGATCGAGCGCATCGCCAAAGAGATCGACAGCAAGGTCCTGAACTCGGCCAACCCCGCCGATCCGGGAGGCCAGCGCCTTCGAATAATCGACGCGCTCCAGCAAACTATCGCCGCCCAAGAAGGCGCGGTCATTGCTGGGCCAACCTGCTGGTGAGGGGGGCTCCCACACCCCTTGCGCGAGGGATTGGGTGGTCCTTGCCAGCTGGTGACCTGATGGCACCGGGCTGTCGGTGGCGCGCATTGCGGACACCATAAAGTCATATGGTGGAACGGTTTTCTTGGGCTCATCCACCCAAGCATGGTCGCTTTCCACCAACACCAGCGCCAATTCGCGCAAGTCGCCCTCGGTCTCCAAAAAGGCCGTTTCAAGCTCTTGGATGAGCGCTGGCGACACATCATCAGCCACAAAATGCTGCGCAAACTTCGCGGCAATATGCTTGGCCGTCGATGGGTGGCGCGCAAGATCTGGCAAGATCGCGCGGATCTGGTCAGCACCGCGATCAGAATAGCGCTTTCCCAAGATGGTGCGGTCGCCCGCCTCGTGGAAACGGGCGAAAAACACACCGTCGTGAGCAAGGTCCACGCCGCCGGTCCACCCGGTGAGCGCGTTGGCAAGCTCAATCACATCCTCTTGTGTATACCCGCCCCCGGCGCCAAGCGTGTGAAGCTCCAAAACCTCGCGGGCAAGGTTTTCATTCACCGCCTTCACCTTACGCCGCTGGCCCGCAGCGCTGTTGGGGCCAATATTGCGCGTATTGTCGAGGTAGGTCAGCATCGCTGGATGCGTGGTGGCCGCCAGCAGCATGTCTTCAAAGTAACCCAGCACATTGCTGCGGATCGCATTGCGCTCAAAGTTGCCCACAAAGGCACGCGTCAGTGGGGATCGCTTGCGCTCCACCGCAAAATGGTTCGACCAAAACAGGACCAACCGCTCCACAAACGGGTGGTCCGTCACCACCCCGTGGGCAACGCGGGCTTTGATTTCTTGGCGCAAAATATCGCGCGTCAGGTCCCGGCGCTCCCGAATAGCCATTTGAGCGCGCTGCTCCGCCTCTGCTGAAGTGCCGTTCCGGCGCGCTTCCCGCCGGGCCCGTCGCGATTCACGGAACATAGGGATGTAGCTGTCCAAAAGCCCGTTGCGCGATTGGATCCCAGGATAAGAAATGATCGCAGCCTTCGGCGCCATGCATTGGTCATGGACAAAGCCCACAGGATCGTGGGCGATGTCATCAATCTCACCAGTGCGCGGGCCAAGCCCAAAGCGCGTCACAGCCGTCAAGGCGCGTGGACGGTTCAGCATATGAAGCACCCAGTGTTTGCGCCAACAGAGGGCGCCCCAGCTCGTCTCCTCAGGGTCGGCGCGACGTACACAACACCAATCGCCGCGTTCCGTCCGATCCCACCATGCCTCTTTACGCAGGACCGCCTGAACAGGCGCTGAAGGTTATCGGATCGGCTGGAGGATCGACACGTAGTTGGCGACGGCGGCACCACCCATATTGTAAATGCCCCCGAGCTCGGCTCGGTCAAGTTGCATCTCGCCCGCCTCACCACTGAGCTGCATCGCGGTGATGGCGTGCATCGACACTCCCGTCGCCCCAATGGGGTGGCCCTTTGACTTGAGCCCGCCCGACACATTGACCGGAAGCTTCCCATCCACGGCCGTCCAACCCTCCCGCACGGCGCGCTCCCCCTCCCCGCGGGGCGCCAAACCCATCGCCTCGTATTCGATCAGTTCAGCGATCGTAAAACAGTCATGCGTTTCCACAAAAGAGAGGTCATCGAGCGTGAGCCGGGCGGCCTTCAGCGCCCGGTTCCAGGCCTCGGTGCACCCCTCAAAATGGACAATGTCGCGTTTGGACATGGGCAAAAAGTCCTGAACATGCGCGGCCCCGCGAAACGCCACCGCCTTCTTCATGGAAAGCGCTGTTGCCATATCCGTCAGCACCAAAGCCGCCGCACCATCAGACACAAGCGAACAATCGGTTCGCTTTAAGGGCCCTGCCACAGTCGGGTTCTTCTCGCTCTCAGTCCGGCAAAACTCAAAGCCAAGATCTTTGCGCATCTGAGCATAAGGGTTCTTAACCCCGTTTTTGTGGTTTTTGGCTGCGATGCCGGCCAAAGCGTCCGACTGGTCGCCGTATCGCTGAAAATAACTTTGCGCGATCTGCCCGAAAACGCCGGCGAACCCAGCGGGAATTCCGCCGTCTTCGGGAAGGTAAGAGGCCTTCAGAAGGTTCTCGCCAATGTGCGGTCCAGGCGTTGTGGTCATCTGCTCAACGCCCACCACCAGCACCACACGCGCCGCCCCTGCGGCGATGGTTTTGAGGCCTTGGTGAACAGCGCCAGAGCCGGTGGCGCATGCATTTTCAACACGGGTCGCCGGCGTGAAGCGGAGCCTGTCATCAGCCTGGAGCACCAATGCGGCGGTAAAGTCCTGCGCACTGAAGCCCGCGTTGAAATGGCCCAGGATAATCTCGTCCACGTCGCCAGCGTCGATGCCGGCATCGTCCAGCGCTTGGGTCGCCACTGTCACAATGAGGCTTTCAACAGTCTCGCCACCAAGTTTGCCAAACGGCGTATGGGCCCAGCCCACAATTGCTGCTGTCATCTCATCCACCTTTCACACATGCCCACGACGGATGGCCCAACACGGCAAGCCCCTGGAAATGGCGCGCACCGCAGATGGGATCACCACACCTTGCCCCTCGCCCGTCACCGGAAAAGAGACCCTTTCTTCCAAACACGCGCCGGGCGCTGGAGTGGTCTCCAAAAGGGCGAGCGCTCTCCTCCCACCACACGCGGCGCACCCTGCGCTAGTTCACCTTCACAACGTAGTTGAGCGGAAGCCTGCCACCATCCACGTAGACTGTCTGGCCGGTCATATAACTCGCTTCGTCAGAGGCCAAAAACGCCACCAATGCAGCCACTTCAGACGGGTCTCCGATGCGCTTCATGGGTGTGCGCGAAAGCACCATCTCCTTGGCCGCCGGGTCAGCGTTGACGCTCGCCAGCATTGGGGTGTCGATGGACCCAGGGCCCACGGCGTTCACCCTGATCCCATAGTCGGCCAACGCCAATGCGCTCACTTTGGTGAGTTGGGTGAGCCCAGCCTTTGAGATGGAGTAGGCCACCTGCGCGGTGAGCGCAAAAACCGCGTTCACCGAACTCATGTTCACAATCGAGCCCGGCGGACGGCCGCTCTCCACCGCTTCCACAAACACTTTGGCCACCGCCTGCGATAGAAAGAGCGGGCCCTTCAGATTGACGGCAAGCACCCGGTCATAATCATCCTCAGAAAGCTCAAGGAACGGTGCGCCGCCTGTGACCGCGGCGTTGTTGACCAGCACATTGATTTCGCCGAACGCATCAAGGGTCGCGGCGATCAGGTTGCGCACATCAAGCTTTTCACACACGTCGCATTCGATGAAGCGGACCCGGTCGGGGGGGCCGATCTGGGCCAGCGTCTCCTCGCCCACCTCCTCCACATCGGCGAGCATCACCTTCATACCCTCGGCGTAAAGCCGCTCTGCCACCGCCCAGCCGATGCCGCGGGCGCCCCCGGTGACGATGGCGACCTTACCCTCCAACCCCCTCACAGGGCGCCTGCATGATCGGTGATGGCAGACTTGATATCGTCCAGCGCGCCCGGGTCATCGATGGTGGCCGGCACCGTGTAGGTCTTTCCGTCTGCGATCTTCTTGATGGTCGCACGCAGCGTCTTGCCCGAGCGCGTTTTGGGCAAGCGCGGCACGGTCACCACATGCTTGAAGGCGGCCACCGGCCCCACTTCCTGACGCACCTTCGCCACCAACGCTGCCTCCAGCCCGCCAGCCTCGACACCAGGCTTCAAAACCACAAACCCCATAGGCACCTGCCCTTTAATGGGGTCTTCGGCACCGATCACAGCACACTCCACCACAGCCTCGTGTGAGGTGAGAACATCCTCCATCACGCCCGTGGAGAGCCTGTGGCCGGCAACATTAATCACGTCATCGGTGCGCGCCATGATGAAGACGTAGCCATCATCATCCAGCATCCCTGCGTCGGAGGTGTTGTAGTAACCCTCAAACGCACTGAGGTAGGCCTCCTTAAAACGCGCATCGTCGCGCCAAAGCGTGGGAAGACAGCCAGGTGGGAGGGGCAGCTTGATCGCCACATTCCCCAGCGTGTTGGCACCCATCGGCGCCCCTTCATCGGACAAAATGACGACGTCGTAACCGGGCATCGGCCGCGTGGGTGAACCATGCTTGATGGGCATCATCTCAAGACCAATCGGGTTGCCCACAATGGTCCACCCCGTTTCGGTCTGCCACCAATGGTCAACGACAGGGGTCTTAAGCGCCGCCTCGGCCCACTGGATGGACGCTGGATCAGCCCGCTCGCCGGCTAAAAAGAGTGCCCGGAACCGGCTCAAATCGTATTGGCCGGGCAGCACCCCGTCCGGGTCCTCTTTCTTCACGGCGCGGATGGCGGTGGGGGCGGTAAAGAGCGACACCACCTTGTGGTCAGCGCAGACCCGCCAAAACGCACCTGCGTCCGGTGTGCCGACGGGTTTGCCCTCATAGACAATGGTGGTCGCCCCGATCAGCAACGGCGCATACACAATGTAAGAATGGCCCACCACCCAGCCAACGTCAGAGGCGGCCCAAAACGCCTCACCAGGCTGCACGCCGTAGATGTTGGCCATCGACCAGATGAGCGCCACCATGTGCCCCCCCTGGTCCCGCACCACACCCTTAGGCCGGCCCGTGGTGCCCGAGGTATAAAGGATGTAAAGCGGGTCCGTGGCGCTCAAAGGCACACACGGCACCTCCCGCTTCTGGGCAAGGGCCTCTTCGTAGAGAGCGCCAAGGTCATAGTCCCCGTCGGGAATTTCGGCCCGATGGGCGTCGCGCTGCAGGTAAAGTGTGGGAGGCGCATTCTGGGCGAGGCGCTTGGCTTCTGAGATGAGCGGCTCATAGGCCACAATGCGCGAGGGCTCTATTCCGCACGAGGCAGCTAGGATCGCGCTGGGCTCGGCATCGTCGAGCCTTGCAGCAAGCTCTTTCGCCGCAAAGCCGCCGAACACCACCGAGTGGACGGCACCGATCCGCGCGCAGGCCAGCATCGCCGCGGCCGTTTCCGGGATCATCGGCATATAGATGACGACCCGGTCGCCCGCTTTCACCCCAAGGTCGGTGAGGACAGCGCTGAGCGCATTCACCCGGGCATAAAGGTCGGCATAGGTCCACGTCGTCACCTGACCGGTGACCGGGGAATCGTAGATCACCGCCGGCTGGTCAGCGCGCGTGGCAAGGTGACGGTCGACCGCGTTATAGCAGGTGTTGCAGATCCCATCGCTGTACCAGCGCCCATAGACACCAGCTGCTGCATCAAAGGCTCTTTCGGGCGCCTTGACCCAATCCACCTTCTGTGCCGCCTCTAGCCAAAATGCCTCTGGAGCGCGCGACCACGCATCCATCACGGCGGCGTATTCGCCTGCCATAAGTGCCTCCCCTCCCGCACACCGCACCCCTCACGCGGTGATGGCTCCACGATGCCACTTTGCATATCGGGAGGCAAAAGAAGACGGCGCAACACCAACTTTCAGGTGGACAAGCGCCGATCCGTTGCGGCGAAGGCCACCCAAAGGTCAATTTCGCTTAAATGTTGGCCCATGGGTGCAATCAAAGCGTGCAGAGGGTCGCCTTGCCACGCAACCGCCCGAGAGCGCGCGCCACGAACAGGTCACCGCTGCGGGCCTTAAGCGCTCCCAACGCCCGTTCACACGGCCGCCAGAAGGCTCAGTGCACCGCACGCCCAGCGAATGCTACAATCAGACCGATCGTCAGGCTCGGCTTGTGTCGGCCGAGCCTGGGGCCGTTCGCAAGCGAGCGGGATCATTTGATCGGGAAAACCGCCCACTTTTCAACGGGCTAGCATGACCCTCAGGCCTCATGCGGCGCGAAATGCCCTAGTTGGTCAATCTCACCAATTCGTCCTTCAAACGGAGTTTTTCCCGCTTAAGCGCTGCGGCTTGTAGGTGGTCTTGGTTGGGCTGGGAACTCAGCGAGTGGAGCTGCGCCTCAATGGCTGCGTGCCGCCGCTCTAATGCCACTTTGCGTGCCTCAACTGACATGGGCCCCTCCGTGATTAGACGACAAAGAGGATAGCACAAAACACGCGACCATCTACACCTTTTGATTGAATTTCTATCATCCATCAACGGAGCGTGGGGATGGCCGCATGATCTCTCCGCGCTCCACAACCAGAACAATCCCAACAACTGCAAAGGAGTAGACCACAAAGGCCACCAACAACGCGTCCAACGAACCGTGATAGAATTGTCCTGCAATTCCACCCAAAATCGCGCCCAGTCCCGTCATCACAAACCCGATGAAGGACGAGCCTGTCCCGGCAATGTGGCCCAACGGCTCCATGGCGAGAGCGTTGAAATTGGGCAGGATGAGCCCCATCAAAAAGAAGGAAAGACCCAAAAAGCCCATCAAAACCGGCAACGGCAACGGGTCGACAATGAATGAGCTCAACGCGGCGAGCGCCGACACCACCGCAAGTCCCAACGCTCCAAGGTGCGATAGGCGCCGCATCCCCAATCTCAGCACAAGTTGCGCGTTCACAACCGATGAGACGCACATCATCGCCGCCACAGCGCCAAAGACAATGGGGAACCAGTCAACAATTCCGTAAATGTCTTCAAAGACTTGCTGTGTGGTCGACACGTACGTCATCAAGCAGCCGAACACAAACCCCAGCGCCACCATGTAGCCCACCGTTTGCGCGCTCCCCACAATGGTCGCCAGCGCCGCTTTGACGGGAACGGGCGGGCGAACATTCTCACCCCGACGGGGGTTCGTTTCCGGTAAGCGCACAAATGTCCAACACGCCGTGATGAGCCCAAACAGCAACAAAAACCCAAACACATGGCGCCAGGTGCCGAACTCACCAATAAGCGCACCGACCGAGGGGGCAATCACCGGCAAAATGATGAAGACCGTCAGGACAAAGCTCATCACCTGGCTCATCGCCCGGCCCACGAACCTATCGCGCACAATGGCGACCGCCACCACCCGCGGCCCCGCCGCCCCAATCCCTTGGATCGCCCGGGCCAGCAACAACGCCGTGTAACTCTCAGCAAAAATTGAGAGCACAGCCCCAACCAAATAAATCAGGAGCCCCACCAACAAGACAGGCTTTCGCCCCACCCTATCGGAAATGGGCCCCACAAAGATCTGACCCACCGCAAACGAAAAGAGGTAGAGCGTCACCATAAATTGCTGATGATTGTCGTCCGTCAGCTCAAAATCATTCACGATTTCGGGCAGCAGCGGCAGCATGATGTCGACGGAGAATGCCGTCAGCGCCATCATGAATGCGGTCAGCGTGATGAACTCCGCCATCGGAATCCCAATCCCGCCATCATCACGCTCACGCATCACATTTCCTTTGGTTGGCGTTGCCCACCGCCCGCTAACGGGCGGACGGGGATTGATCAGGTGCGCCTGCGCGCCGTGTTACCCGCGTCAGCAAAAATGGCGCGGCAAAAGACAGGAGTATCAAACGGGTGATGTGGAGGACGGCGACCACCGCCACATCAAACTGGAGGAGAAAGGCGAGCGCAATCATCGCTTCCACGCCGCCAGGTGCATAAGCCAAGAACACAGTGCCCAGCGGCTTGGCCAACAAATGCGCCACAACGGCAGCTGCCATCAAGCTTGCCCCGGCAGCCGCCACAAAAGCGCAGAGCGACACCCCCAAGATGCTCAAAATGTTCTGTCGGGATGATCCAGCGAACCGGGTCGCCACAGAAGCGCCCATCACCATAAAGGCGGCCGCGCCCAAAAGCGGCGGAATGGAAATGGTGAGGAGCCCCGCCCCCGATAAAAACGCCGAGACGCCTAAAGGCACCACAAGCGCAGCGCTCGGAAACCTCATCCGCAAACCCAGCGCCGCGGCAGCCGCCCCGATGGCAAGGCTTATCACAACATCCGCTAGCGTTCCGCCATCAGGGTCCAAACTGTCGAGCGTTCGGTCGCCGGGCCCTCCAAACACCAATGGGACCAACGCTACCAAAATGAACAGACGTAGGCCTTGGGCAAGCACAACCTTGTCCATCTGCGCACCCGCATCCGCGGCGACGGCCAATGTCACCTGAAGGGCGCCTGGGATGGACCCGCAGTACGCACTCACCCGGTCCCAGCCACCAATTTTGCGCAGCACAAGGTAGCTCGCCACAGTGGCCCCGCTCACCGCCACCACCAAACCAGCCACCGCAAGGGGCATCGCCGTCAACGCGCTCAACGTTTCAGGCTTGACGGCCGATCCCATCATCATCCCGACAATGGCAAGCCCAGGGGTATAAAGCGTGCGCGGCATGGCCGTTCTGACGCCACTCACCACCAGCACGGCCACCCCAATCGCCCCACCGGTTAGAAAGGCCGCCGGCACCCCCAGCACTGCAAAGACCACGGCCCCCATCGCCCCCGCCACAAGTGTGGTCGCGACCGGAACCAATCTTTCCATTCGGCACGCAGCCTTTCTGATTAGGGCAAATTCCGGGAAGATCCCCCGGTTCGAAAACGCGCCAGCACACCTTTACTGGCAATCGGCAAAGCCGCCAAAAGGGCACAGGGTCCTCAAACGGCCCGCCCTGACAGAACCCCTCCCCTGGAATGGAAGCATCCGTCAAGGCCTTGGCGTCATCTGCTGTCGGTACAGGCAGTTGGCGCTGGTGGTGACGCCAGCACGCTATCGCTGCAGCACCGTCACCGCGGGAGCGTCGTGCTCCCCATCAGATCGAGATCAATGGCACGGGCCGCCTGCCGGCCTTCGCGGATCGCCCACACCACAAGGCTTTGTCCGCGCCGCACATCCCCGGCCGCATAAACCTTATCGATATTGGTGCGGTAGCTTTGCGTATCGGCCGCAAGGTTTGTGCGGGTATCTTGGGCGAACGAGTACCCGGTCATGAATGTATCAAGCCGCGGGCCGGAGAAGCCGATCGCAATCAGCACAAGATCAGCGCGGATGTCGAACTCGGTGCCGGGAAGCGGTTTGCGGGCCTTATCAACCCGGGCACACCGCACGTGGCTTGCCTGCCCTTTCTTGCCAATAATTTCCAGCGTGGCCGCCGCAAACTCTCGATCAGCCCCTTCAGCCTGGCTCGACGACGTGCGGAATTTCGTGGGCCAATAGGGCCACACAATGTCTTTGTTTTCCCGGATCGGAGGCATGGGACGAATATCAAGCTGGGTAACGGAAAGCGCCCCCTGCCGGATGGAGGTGCCGATGCAGTCAGACGCGGTGTCCCCACCACCGATCACCACCACATGCTTGCCCGCAGCAACGATGGGCTTATCCGAAAACGATTCCCGGGCCACCCGCCTGTTCTGCTGCACCAGGAAAGGCATGGCGTAGTGGACCCCACCAAGGGACATCCCTGGCAAATCAGGATCGCGCGGGCGCTCAGCACCGGTGGCAATCAGAACGGCGTCGTGCCTGTCCACCAGGTTACGAAGCTCGGGTCCATCCACATCAACGCCGTAATGGAAGACGACCCCCTCAGCCTCCATTTGCCCCACGCGGCGCACCACGCCGGACTTTTCCATCTTAAAGTCGGGGATGCCGTAGGTGAGGAGCCCGCCGGCCCGCTCAAACCGCTCATAGACATGAACGTCATGACCAACACGGGCAAGCTGCTGAGCCGCTGCCATGCCCGCTGAGCCCGCACCGATGATGCCAACGCTTTTCCCAGTCAGGTGCGAGGGCGGCTCCGGCGTCACCCAACCATTGTCCCACGCCTTGTCGGCAATGGCCTGCTCAACCGATTTGATGGCCACGGGGGAGTTCTCAATGTTGAGAACGCACGCCTCTTCGCAAGGGGCGGGGCAGATCCTGCCGGTAAACTCAGGGAAATTGTTGGTGGAATGGAGGTTTTTAGCCGCCTCCTTCCAGTCTCCCTGGAACACAAGGTCATTCCAGTCTGGGATCTGATTGTCGACAGGGCACCCTGTGTCGGACTGGCAAAACGGAATGCCGCAATCCATGCAACGCGCCGCCTGCCGCTCCACCTCGGGCTGCGAAAGGGGCAGCGTAAACTCTTTGAAATGACGGACCCGGTCACCGGCAGGCTGATACTTTTGCTCCTGACGGTCGATCTCCAAGAAGCCGGTCACCTTCCCCATGTCAGCTTCCTCATGTCATCGCCCTTTCAGACCATTCATCATCCCAAACGCTGCAGGTGCCACCAGGCAGCACACAGCCCAATCGCCCGGCCATCACGCCAGCCAATTCAACAGCGGAGCGCTCCATGGCCGAAAAACACAAAAAGCGCAAATCGCACCCCGGCGATCACAGCCGACCAGGCGCGCGTAGGTTAGCGCCCGATTGTCTCACTCGCCGCCAAGAAGGCCTTCACCATCGCCGCCGCATTGCCTGCCGCGAGGCCAAAAAACACAGGGAGTTCGTTCTCCCCCTCGCCGCCCCCTGCAAGATCAGACAGCGACCTGATGGCAATGAAAGGCACAGCATTGGCGTAGGCAACCTGCGCCACAGCCGCGCTCTCCATATCCAGGATGCTCGCCTCAAATGTCGTAAACACGTAGTCGCGGAACTCAGCGTTATCGACAAACGCTGAACCCGAGACACCATTGCCGCCCAAGATCACCTCAGGCGCCTCGTCAAGGCAGGCTCCGGCTTCAGCACAACGTGACAATGTGACCGCTGAAGCAGCTGCCTCAGCCACCGCCATCAGCTGAGGGTCCACCTCAAACCAGAACACATCATGAAATTCAGCCTGCCCCTTCCGGCGGACCGAAACCGGCTGCGGATGGATCATCCCAAAGTTTTTGAAAGGCTTTCCGTAAAACGGGGGGACCACATAGCCCGCATCGGTGTCCCGCGCGAGCACCATGTGGAGGTAGGGACCCCACCGCTTAGGCACGATGATGTCGCCGATGGTCAAAGTGGGGTCCACACCCCCCGCAATGCCAGAAAACACGATGGCGGTAACGTTGAACCGATCGAGCGCAAGCTGCGTGGTCATGGCCGCGTTGACAACGCTCACACCCGACAAAAAGAGCACCACATCGCGCCCCTCAAGGCGGCCAGTGACAAACGCCACCCCGTTCTCCTCGTGGTCAACACGGCCCTCGATCGCTGCCGTCAATTCCTGCCACTCAGGGGGAAAGGCGCTGATGACAGCCATGCGCGGTGTTTCATCCAGACGGGCCGCGTGGGTAGGCTCAGCCCCCCCAAGGGTCACCACAAAAAGAGCAACGAGTGCGCCCAGTTGATGTGCCACGCCTCGGATCATCGCCGTCATACGCTGTGTGCCTTCCATTGGTTGTGTTCGCGCCATCTGTCATACATCACCCCAAGAACGCCAGCAGCCAACCGTCACGGCAGCCGCCGGCCCTTGCAGCTTTCAGCCTCCCAAAAAGGGGCGTAAGAGTGTGATGATCAAAAAGGGCACACCGCGCGCGGGCTCCGTGGCCGGTGCGCCAACGCGAAGGGCCATCATGCACCGATCAACCATTAACGAGCATTTGCGCGCCGCACAGGCGTTCTTTGACTCTCACAATGTGCGCCTGCCGCCATTTGCCCACCTGGAACCCACCGCGCTCGCAAGCCTCACAGACACATCCATTATCAAGAACCGGCTCGGATGGGATGTGACCGACTACGGAAGAGGCCAATTCGAAGAGTATGGCCTCCTGCTCTTCACCGCACGCAACGGCACCCTTGCAAACCTCACCGCCCAGCGGGGGATTGTGTATGCCGAAAAGATGATGATCTCGCGCCACAATCAGTATTCACCCATGCACCGGCACTACACAAAGACCGAAGACATCATCAACCGCGCCGGTGCCCGGCTGGTGATCGAACTCTTCGCCCCCAACGAAGAGGGCTTCATCGACCGTGACGCCGAGGTGGAGGTCGCCATCGACGGCCTCATGAAAACCTTCCCGGCAGGCACACGCGTCGCGCTCGACCCTGGCGAAAGCATCACTTTGGAGCCCGGCGTCTGGCATGCGTTTTGGGGTGAAGGGGGGGATGTGCTGGTGGGCGAAGTCTCCACGGTGAACGATGATGAAGTCGACAACTGGTTCGAAGAGGATATCGGCCGCTTTTCCACTGTCGTTGAGGATGAGCCGGCGTGGCGTCTCCTGGTATCAGACTACCCAACTCTCACCGGGTCATAGCCCGGCGGAGCCTCGTCCCTTCAAAGGAGTTTGCCGGCACCGCGCGCCCTAAACGCAAGCTGGCGGACGCGCAGGGCCCCGCCCCTTCCGGCGTTGTGGTTGACCCGCTGCGGCGGTGGCGCGATCAACGCTCCCCCGCCATCTGGCCAGGCGCCTCCCGCTGTCTCTTGCCGCGCTGACGGCTTAAGGAGCCCCATGGTTCGCGTCTGTGCCATCGTCGCTGCCGTCCTCGCCACCCTTTTTTGCTGACGCCGCCACAAACGGCGCACGCGGCCGAGTTCACACGTGACTATCAGGCGGTGACGCACATCGAGAGCGCGCAAACCCTGTCCGCCCTCAGAAACCCAGCCCACATCGTCGGCATCCCCGCCTTCCGCGGCCTCGCCATCTTTGACGGGGACGAGGTGGTGGTCCACCGCTACGCCGGCTGGTTCGACGTCACCGATGGGGAGGGCGATATCCGCGGAAGTGCCCTTTGGGAGTTCGATGACGGCCGCCTAGTTGTAGAAGCTATTAAGGTTGTTCACTTCAAGCTGCGCCGAAACTCAGAAGTCCCACCAAAGAACCCTTCACATGTTCCTTTGGTGGGACACCAAACAGCGACGTTCCTCCGGAGCCGACACGGTCAGAAGCCCGCGGTGGGGCTGATGGGTCAACCCCACCGAAACGCGCTTGCGCGTTTCGGCAACGTCTGAGGCCGGCAACTGTGCCGGCTGAGCGAAGCGTGGGTTGATGCATCAGGCCCACTGCGGGAGAATTGACCACAGGCGGGAGCAGTAAGGCACGGCCCCCTATGGCGGTTCCACAATGAACAACGTTGATCGAAACGACACCTAGTCGCCCGCTATGGGGCGCGATCGTCAAAATGTCGGCGAACAATTTTGGGTTTCGCGCAAACTTGCATGATTTTCCAGGCACGGGGCGGTATGCGGGCGTCACCGGCACTGAAGAATGTGGCGGTCGCCGCATCGAAGCGGTGTAGGCTGGCGGCACCACCTTTCTTACCGGCCCCATCCCACTGAACCTTGCGCCGTAAAGCGGGCGATGGTGAGCGCAAACACCCCCGCCCACCGCGGCAGACGACCGCACGAGTAACGCGCCACACTGTCACCAAAGCGCGGCGCGTATGGAGATTGCGCGCCTACTCCGCCGCCAGGCCGAGACGCTGCGCCTCCATCTCTTCCAGCACCCGGCGATAGTCGACTGGCATGACTTTGACGAACTTGGGCCTAAAGGCATCCCACTCATCAAGGATCATCTGACCGCGAGACGAGCCCGTCCACTCCACATGGGCCGCAATCAGGGCTTGCACCCTCTCTGCATCATGGTGGTTGAGATCCTCGGTGACGTCGACGCGCCCTTTGGTCTCCAGGTCACCGCCGTGGTGGTGCAGCCGCTCCAGCAGCATGTCCTCTTCAAGCACAGGCTCAAGCTCAACCATGGCAAGGTTGCAGCGGGAGGCAAAGTCACCAGCTTCATCAAGAACGTAGGCCACACCGCCCGACATGCCGGCGGCAAAATTACGCCCAGTCTGACCAATCACCAGAACAACGCCGCCCGTCATGTACTCGCAGCCGTGATCGCCCACGCCCTCCACAACGGCCACCGCACCAGAGTTCCGCACCGCAAAGCGCTCCCCAGCAACACCTGCAAAGAAGCACTCGCCCGACACCGCGCCATAAAGCACTGTGTTGCCCACGATGATCGACTGGGAGGGCACAATGGGGCTCCCTGTGGGCGGGCGCACCACAATGCGGCCACCACACAGGCCCTTGCCCACGTAGTCGTTGCCATCCCCCACAAGGTTGAGCGTCACGCCATGGGCGAGCCAAGCACCAAACGACTGGCCGGCCGTCCCGGTCAGGTTGATGCGCACCGAGCTGGTCTCAAGGCCCTCCATGCCGTGGGCCTTGGCGATCTCGCCGGAAAGCATTGCCCCAACACTGCGGTCAACGTTGGTGACGGGCAGATCGATTGTGACCGATTCGTCCGTCTCAATGGCCGGCCGCGCCCGGGCAATGAGTTCGCGGTCCAAAACGGTATCAATCGGATGCACTTGCCGCTTTGTGTGCCGCTGCTCTTCTGCAGGGGCATCAGAACGGGTGAAGACACGGGTAAAGTCGAGCCCGCGTGCCTTATAATGGTCCACCAAGCGCCGCTGATCGAGGAGGCCGACCTGGCCAATCGCTTCATCAAGGGAGCGCAGCCCCGCGGCCGCCAGAAGTTCGCGCACCTCTTCAGCCACAAAGAACATGAAGTTGATCACATGCTCAGGCTCGCCCTTAAAACGGCGGCGCAGGACAGGGTCCTGCGTTGCCACCCCCACGGGGCAGGTGTTGAGATGGCATTTGCGCATCATGATACAGCCGGACGCGACCAGCGGCGCGGTGGAAAAGCCGAATTCATCAGCCCCCAGCACGGCACCAATGAAGACATCCCGCCCGGTGCGCATGCCCCCGTCCACCTGCACAGCCACCCGCGAGCGCAAGCCATTGGCCACCAGCGTCTGGTGGGTTTCCGCAAGCCCCATCTCCCACGGTGAGCCGGCATGCTTGATGGACGTGAGCGGTGAGGCCCCAGTCCCCCCATCAAAGCCTGCAATGGTGATGTGGTCCGCCCGCGCTTTAGCAACGCCCGCAGCCACCGTCCCCACACCCACCTCAGACACAAGCTTCACCGAAATGTCGGCAGCAGGGTTCACGTTCTTCAGATCAAAGATGAGCTGCGCGAGGTCCTCGATCGAATAAATGTCGTGGTGCGGCGGCGGCGAGATGAGACCCACCCCCTGGGTAGAGTGCCGCAGCTTGGCAATCACCGCATCCACCTTGTGACCAGGGAGCTGCCCCCCCTCCCCGGGCTTTGCACCCTGGGCCATCTTGATCTGAATCTGGTCAGCGTTGACGAGGTACTCCGTCGTCACCCCAAACCGGCCAGAGGCCACCTGCTTAATGGCCGACCGTTTTGAAGAACCGCCCGGAAGGGGCCTGAACCGATCAGGATCTTCCCCACCCTCGCCGGTGTTGGAGCGGCCGCCCACCTTGTTCATAGCAAGGGCGAGGGTCTCATGGGCCTCCTTAGAGATCGCCCCGAGGGACATGGCCCCCGTGGAGAACCGCCGCACGATCTCCACCGCCGGCTCCACGTCGTCGATGGGAATGGGCGCTCTGCCAAACTCGCTGGCGTCTTTTATGCGGAAAAGGCCGCGCACGGAGTAGCGCCCTGCCTCCTCGTTCACGAGCTTGGCGTACTCACGGTACTTGTCTTGCGCATTGAGGCGGACCGCATGCTGAAGGTTCGCCACCGTCTCAGCCTGCCAAAAATGGTGTTCGCCGCGGGTTCTGAAGGCGTACTCGCCGCCCACCTCAAGCCCGCCAGCAAGGATGACATCATCTGAGAACGCAATGTGATGCCGCCGCACCGTTTCCTCAGCCACCTCGTCAAGCCCCACCCCTTCAATGGTGGTGGCGGTGCCGAAGAAAAACTGCTCGACGAAGCCAGTGGAAAGGCCCACAGCGTCAAAGATCTGCGCGCCGCAATAGGATTGATAGGTGGAAATTCCCATCTTGGACATCACCTTCAAGATGCCCTTGTCGATGGACTTGATGTAGCGCTCCACCACCTCCTGGTCGTCCACCTCCTCGGGGAAGGTGTCGTGGATGTCCACCAACGTCTCGAAGGCAAGGTATGGGTTGATGGCCTCTGCGCCGTAGCCGGCCAGCACACAAAAATGGTGCACCTCGCGCGGCTCGCCCGATTCCACCACCAGGCCCACGGAGGTGCGCAGCCCCTTGCGGATGAGGTCATGGTGAACGCCGGCCGTTGCAAGCAGCGCCGGAATCGCAATGCGCGCCCTTGAGACCAACCGGTCCGACAAGATGATGATGTTGTAGCCGTCACGCACCGCCTTTTCGGCCCGCGCGCAAAGCCGCTGGAGCATCGCCTCCATGCCCTCAGCGCCCCGCTCAGCCGAATACGTGATGTCGAGCGTGATGGTGTGGAACTGATTGTCGGCAATGTCGCCAATCTCGCGGATCTTCTCCAAATCCTGGTTGGTGAGGATGGGCTGGCGCACCTCAAGACGGCGCCGCTCAGAAAGCCCCTCAATGTCAAAAAGGTTCGGCCGCGGCCCGATGAACGAGACAAGGCTCATTACCAGTTCTTCGCGGATGGGATCGATGGGCGGGTTCGTCACCTGCGCAAAGTTTTGCTTAAAATAGGTGTAAAGGAGCTTGGGCCGGTCCGACAGCACCGACAGCGGGGTGTCGGTGCCCATGGACCCCAATGCTTCTTGTCCGGTGATGGCCATCGGCGACAGGAGAAGTTTGAGGTCCTCCTGGGTGTAGCCAAACGCCTGTTGCCGATCGAGGAGCGACTCGTTCGTGCGCGGTGCCCGCGGCCGCACCACCCGCTGATCTTCAAGCTTGATTTGCGTTTTATTGAGCCAAGAGCGGTAGGGGTACTGCACCGAAAGCGTGCGCTTCACCTCCTCATCAGAAATGATGCGGTTTTCTTCCAGATCGATCAGCAACATTTTGCCCGGTTGAAGCCGCCACTTGCGCACAATGCGGTCCTCATCAATGGCAAGAACACCCGATTCGGACGCCAGAACCACCAGGCCGTCTTTGGTCACACAGTAGCGCGCAGGCCGCAGTCCGTTGCGGTCAAGGGTCGCCCCGATCTGCCGCCCGTCGGTGAACACCACCGCCGCCGGCCCGTCCCAAGGCTCCATCAGCGCCGCGTGATACTCGTAAAAGGCCCGCCGCTTTTCACCCATCAAAGGGTTGCCGGCCCATGCCTCGGGGACCAGCATCGCCATGGCGTGGGCGAGCGAATAGCCCCCCTGCACCAAGAATTCGAGCGCATTGTCAAAACACGCCGTGTCCGACTGGCCCTCATAGGAAATGGGCCAGAGCTTTGAAATCTCACTGCCATAAAGCTCTGACGACGCACTGTCCTGGCGCGCTGCCATCCAGTTCACGTTGCCGCGCAAGGTGTTGATTTCGCCGTTGTGGGCGACCATCCGGTAAGGGTGGGCAAGCCCCCAGGACGGGAATGTGTTGGTGGAAAAGCGCTGGTGCACGAGCGCAAGGGCGGACGAAAAGCGCGGGTCGAGGAGGTCCTTATAGTAGCCCCCCAGCTGGTGGGCGAGGAACATCCCTTTATAAACCACCGTCCGGCAGGAAAGGGAGCAAACAACAAAGCCCACATCCGCGAGGGGCCTGCCATCAAACACCGTGTTTGAGATCACTTTGCGCAAAATAAACAGGCGGCGCTCGAAGGCGTCACTGTCGCCAGATTCCTGGCCAGCGCTCACAAAGAGCTGCCAAATGGCCGGCTCAGACGCTTTGACAGATGCGGGGATGACACTGTCATCCACCGGCACAGCGCGCCATCCGAGCACCCGCTGGCCTTCCGCCACGCACGCCTTTTCGATGACCGCTTTAAGGCTCTCCACCTGGTCCTTTGGCATGAAGATCATGCCAACGCCGTACTCTCCGGCCTCGGGTAGCGAAAAGCCCAGAGAGGCCGCCTCCTCGCGGAAGAAGCCATCGGGAATTTGGACGAGCATACCTGCCCCATCACCCATCTCAGGATCAGCGCCGGACGCGCCGCGGTGGGTGATGTTCACAAGGATTTCAAGCCCTTGGGTGACGATCTCGTGCGTTGCGCGATTGTGAATATCGGCCACAAAACCAACGCCACAGGCGTCATGTTCTTTGTCGGGCCGGTAAAGACCGTGGGTCGCGGCAGCACCTTGGGACGACCTGGCGATCGGCAAACGTGTTGTCATCGTCATTCCTCCTTCGTCGCAGGCACCCAGGCCGAAAAGCCGGCACGGGTCCTGATCGGGTCGCTCTGCCCAAGGCCGGGCACAGCGGCTCGAGCACCCGTCACACCAGTTGCGGAGGCTCGTCACGTGAGGCGAGCGTGTCCAGCGCACCGCGACGTGGCCGTGGGGTATAGCGCTTTTGTGAACGCCGGCAAAGGGATGGCCGGGCTCTAATGTTGAATGCGTCAAAATTGAAAGCACGACAGGCGAGCCGCCATGCCCATGACGCCATCCCCGAACCCAGTGTCGAACCCATCGCCGACCGGCACCCTCGCACGCCGTCCTCGCACGCTCATGGCAGATTGCACCTGGGGTGCCGAGCCCCTCGCTGTTTCAAACGTTTGGCGGCCATGCCGCAAGGGCCATGAAACCATCGTGCATCCGCGCAAGCAGGCGCCCTTCAAGATCGGCCCCCACCATCAGCCAGAACGCGAGCCATACAGTCACAGCCGGCGAGCACCTTGGATATGCTCAGACAGCTCGGTCAGATGTTGCCGCTAGGCCTCCCAATCCATGGAGCCGATGGCGACGTCGCCCGCGGCCCAAGCGGCATTGGCAAGCGCAAACGCCCATGCGCCGCTGATGGCGGCCACACAACAGGTCACCGCACGCCACGGAAGGCGCGCCCACATGGATGTGGCGAACGGCTTTTGCTCACGCATTTTTTGCGGGATCGCCAGCAAAAGGGTCCCCCTCGCCAGGCTATTGGCGAGAAGGATCGGTGTGTCGAGCACGTTTGTGAGCACTTGGGAAACGCCCCCCGTGCGCGCGTGCCACAGGCGATCCCCGGGGCGCTCAGACGCATCACGATCGGCCTCAGCACGCCCGGCCATGATGCCCCCCTCATAGGTCAGCAAGCTTGAGACGGTGACATAGACGCCGGTTCCTGTTGTCAGCAGCGCGAGCCAATGTGGTTGCGGCCCAGCGTCCACCAAGCCCTCCACACCGTGGCCTGCCAAAAACACCCCACCAACGGCCAAAAAAAGCGCCCCAAGCTTTAAGAACACGGCGCGGTTGGCAGCCTGCTTCAAAAACGCGGACCCCACCACAAAAGCTGCTGCAGATCGGGTCACCATCCCAGCGTCAAAGGCGATGGTGTAGGCAAGAAGTGTCGCAGCAAAGAGCGTCAGCACAGCATCAAAGAGGATCGACACCGCGTCAGCCCGCCGCGTCGGGACAGCGCTTACCACGCGGGCCCGGAGCATGGGTCCTGCGAGAGCAATCAGCGTAATCCCCAGGACAGTGCAAAGGTCGGGGTAAAACACCACCATTTCATGGAACGCGCCCAACAGTGCTGCGAACGGGTGGAGACCGCTTCCCAGTTCCGCGGCAGCGTTCTTCATGAGAGTGTTTGCATGCCCTGCAAAGGCGCCAAAGCCGCCGCCTCCAGCGATCGCCGCAATAGCATTGCCACTTTCATAGGCAAAAAACTGCAATTTAAGATTATTATTGCGAATGACGTTAACCCACATGAACGTATGCATATCAGACCTCTATGGGGGCAATATAAACGTGCAGGCTAAATATTAATCAAAATGACTATAACGTAATCAGGGCCGCTGAGCAAACACGCGCCGCTTGCGCGCCGGGGTGATTGGCCTGGCTCAGCCCCCCGCTTGAACGTGACCGTGCAGACACCTTGACGCGACCCTGCAGAAGAACCGCAAATGGCGTCATCGCAGCGCCGGCTCAGCCTGACGCTTCCTGCGGGCGTCCTAAAGAGGGACGAGAATGCGGCCGCGCCGGATGCGCTGCGAAAGGCGCTTCTGGCCTTGAACGCTCACCGGTTCACAGATTGGGCCTGACCGCACCGACGAGCCATGGGCTCAGTCGTGATCATCGCCCCCTCTTCAAAGTCCACCCGGACGCCCGGTGACCAGGATAGGAAAGGATTGGAACCCTCGCATCACCATGTTGGGGCCGTAGACGGGTTCGGTCAGTCCGGGGCGGATATCGCTGAAACTCTTCAAAATGGTCTCAAAGGCGATTTTGGCCTCGACCCGCGCGAGCTGGATGCCGGCGCACATATGCGCCCCACTGCCAAAGCTCAAATGATGGTTCTCGGCGCGGAAGACATTAAACGTGTCAGCGAAGTCGTACGTGTCTTCATCGCGCCCGGCAGAGCCGATCAACACCAGCACAACATCTCCTGGCGCAATGATTTGGCCGCCCAACTCAACCTCACGCGTTGCGACCCGGCCGATGTACTGGGCCGGCGGCTCGTGGCGCAGCATCTCTTCGACCGCATTTGCGATGAGACCCGGATCACCCCTCAGCGCTCTCATCGCAGCCGGGTCATGGATCAGACGGTGAAGGCCGTTCCCCAGCAAGACCGTCGTGGTTTCGTTGCCGGCGGTGAGGAGCAAAATGACGTTTGCCACCAACTCATCGAAGGTAAGCCGTTCGCCATCCTCCTCAGCGTCTGCCAAAGCGGCCAACAAGCAATTGGGGTCGGTCTCACGCACCACTGCGACCCGGTCTGCCAGATAGGCCCGAAATGCGGCAATGGCCTCTGCGCCATCATCGAGGTCTTCCCGTGTGATCTTGGCGTAGAACGACAAGGCAACGCTCACAAATCGGTCGCAGTAGCGCTTCACCCGGTCCCCATCTTCCGCAGGAATGCCGACAATTTTGCTGATCACCAAAATCGGCAGCGGCACCGCAAACTCAGCCATGAACTCCATCGATCCACGCGCTGCCGCAGGCGCTAAGAGTTTTTGGGCGAGTGCGCGGATTTGGGGCGCGTAGCTCTCCACTGCGGCGCGCTGGAACGCATAGTGGGTGAGCTTGCGCAGCCGCCGATGGTCAGGCTCATCATGCTGGGTCATCAGGTGGCCAATGGTGGCAAAGAGCTCTTCATACTTGGGCTCTGGAAACCGCTCATAGGCGACCGGCATGCGGTTCGATGAATAGGTCTTGCCGTCCTTAAGCACCGCTTCCACGTCAGCCGCCTTGGAGACGAGCCAGGCACCCACACCCTCGTCCCAAGTGACCGGGTGGTCTCGTCGCAACTGGGCATAGCTGGCGTAGGGGTCGTTGCGATAGACCTTATCAAACACATGGGTGTTGTTGATGTCGCGTCGGGCGGTGGTCTTCATCGCTCTCTCCCCGGTCGGCCCGGCATTGTGACACGCGCCCTTCGTGCCCTTCACATAGCGAGGGCAAGGATCCGCGCCAACAGGCGGCCGCTGATGAAGACGCCAGCATCATCAAAACCCTGGATCACAACACACCCTCAACCGGTCCGTTCGCTCCCGCCCGTTTGCCTCGTCTTCGCCACACACATGGAGCAAAACTCAACGTCATGCGGAGGCTCTGAGAACGCCCGCCGCGCGGTCGCACCGGCAGGCAGCTCAACCCGGCGCGCCCGAAGGCGATGAACTTTTTCCTATCGGTGCACCCGCGCTCTTTGACGATTAAGGACATCAACTATGGCGTATTACGATTTGGCGATTGTGGCCGTCCCCACCGATCAGCGGACCGCTTACGTGGCGTGGGCAGAGAACATGAACACCGTTCTCGTGGAGTATGGCGCCCTCGCGATCACCGACTGCTGGGGCGATGATGTGCCCGACGGCACCATTAACTCGCTCAACTCTGCCGTTCTGAAAGAGGAACACGAGACAGTGGCAGCAGGCTGGATCAAGTGGCCCTCAAAGGCGGTGCGCGATGAGGGCATGCAAAAGCTCAGCACGGATCCGCGCATCGCCGGCGACAACAACCACGCCCCGTTTGATGGCAAGCGGATGATTTTTGGCGGATTTGAACCGTTCCGAGACGGCTGACGTCCGCCGCCTTCACGCGCACTTCCATGGACACCTACTCGGCGGCTGCGGCGTCCAAAAAGCCACCGGACTGGCGTGCCCAAAGTCCGCCATAAATGCCGCCGCGGGCGAGAAGCTGATGGTGCGGACCAGCCTCCACCACCTGGCCCTCTTCCATGACCAAAATCTTATCCATGGCCGCAATGGTGGACAGGCGGTGGGCAATGGCAACAACGGTCTTGCCCACCATGAGCTCGGCAAGGGCGTCTTGAATGTCGCTCTCCACTTCTGAATCGAGCGCTGACGTTGCCTCATCGAGCACCAAAATGGGCGCATCCTTCAAAATGGCGCGTGCCAGAGCAATGCGCTGTCGCTGCCCGCCCGACAGTTTGACACCCCGCTCTCCAAGATGGGCGTCGTAGCCTTCCCGCCCCTTCCCATCGGCAAGGTCGAGGATAAAGTCGTGCGCCCTCGCGCGCTGGGCTGCCACATGGGCTTCCTCCCAGGTGGCGTTCGGGTTGCCATAAAGGATGTTGTCGAGGGCGGATCGGTTGAAGATGGCCGTCTCTTGGGTGACCGTGGCGATGGCGCGGCGCAGGCTGTTTTGCGTCAAGTCTTTGATATCGTGGCCATCGAGTGTGATGCGCCCATTTTCAAGATCGTAAAGCCGCAAAAGCAGCGAGACGGCGGTGGATTTGCCAGCGCCTGAGCGGCCCACCAGCCCCACTTTCTCTCCCGCCGCCACCTTGAAGGTGAGATCACGCACACCCCCAACCCTGCGCCCATACTGAAACGACACGGTCTCAAAAGCGATCGCCCCCTGAAAGGATGATGGCGCCTTTGCCCCATCCCGGTCGACCACCTCGTGGGGCGGGGAAAGGGTGGCGGCCCCATCTTCGATCACACCGAGTTCGCCGAAAATGTTGAGGGCGGACTGGGCAAGCCACGTGCTCATGGCGGTAAGGCGCAGCGTCATCATCGCTGCCATGGCGATGACGCCCACAGTGGCTTCGCCAACGGACCAGAACCACAGCGCGCCAAAGATCATCGCCATGGTGACAAGCGCATTCATGGCCGAGATGAAAAGGCGCATCGCCATAATGGCGCGGCCAAAGGCAAGACTGGCTTCCCTGAGCTTGGCAATGGCGGCCTTGGCCGCATCCTCTTCGCGGCTTGCATGGGCAAAGAGCTTCACCGTTTTCATGTGGCTCAGGCTGTCCACGAACTGGCCGGTGACGGCCGCTCTTGCCCCGGCCCGCGCCTTGGCACGTGCCCGCACCCGCGGCACAGCCCAGCGCAGCGCGATGGTAAAGAGCACCGCCCAGCCCGCCACCAAAGCCCCCAACCAGGGCTCGGCAGAGGCAAGAAGAGCCCCCATCGTCACCAAGTAGGCCAAAAGGAGCCCCAGGCCCGACAGCGTATCAACGGTGACCGCCATCAGCGCCGCCCCGGTTTGCATCTGCTTTTGTGAGATGCGGCCGGTGAAGTCCTCTTCGAAATACCGCATGGCCTGGCCAAGCGTGTAGCGATGCAGGCGCCAAATAGTGGTCTGATGGATCCCCGGCCCCAAAGTGAGCGATGTGAGCGCGCTCTGGGTCAGCTGGGTCAGCGGCTTTGCCACCAGCACCGCAAAGGTGAGCGCTAAAAGCCAAGGCCACTCCGCTTGAAAAAAGGCCTCAGGGCCGGCCGAGACAGCCCGGTCCACCAGGCCGCCAATCAAATAAAAGGTCGCCGCCTCAGCCACACCAAAAAGGAGCGCTGCCGCAGCAAACGCGCCCACTGGCCAGCGCATGTCCCAAAGGCCCCACCGCAAAAACGCCATCAAGTCTTCTGGTGGGCGGGTGACCGGCTTTGGGGCGAACGGATTGATGAAGGTCTCAAACGGCCGAAAGACCGCTGAAAACGGCTCGGGGGAGAAGCTTTCAGGGTCAGGCGTCCGCATCCTGCCTTCGCTCACGCACACGCTCCTCAGCCAGGTTGTGGGAATGAAAGCCTTCATACAGCGCTTTCCCGTGAGAGTACACGCCCGCCACGCCGCTGCGCCAAAGGGTTGCGGATCGCCTTCACCACCGCGCTGACACGCGCCATCC
>JBCDLN010000010.1:0-27924 GCA_038745295.1 Pseudomonadota bacterium
CGAGCCCTCAGTGCAACGCGTGAACCGCACCATCAAACGGCTCTCGCGCATCCTTGTCCCGTTGCAAAGCACCGCCGTCGGGACCTACGGCCATGACCCCTACGGCTACACACCCCAGACAACGATGCTGCCGTGCCTTTACGACGTTCCGCGCCTTGCAACCCTCGCTGAAGGGGAAGAGCGCTGGATGCTGCAGACGGAATTGGTGCGGGCCAGAAACCGCGTCGCTGACGCTATGTCAGATGCGGCGGGCCTCATTGACGACACGCTCGCGGATCTCACCTGAGCGATGATTGAGCGCAAGATTCACTACCAGCTCGTCGCGCCGCTTGCCGCCACCATCGGACCTGAGGAGCCCGTTCGCCGCCAAGCCTTCCTCAACCGCCATGCTGCACCGGGCACCTTAGTCCAAGTGGTGTCTGCTGCAGCAGCCCGCGGGTCCATTGAGGGCGACTGGGACGCAACCATTGCCGGCCCAAGCATCGTTGAGGGAATTCTGGGCGCTGAGGCTGATGGTTTTGATGCCGCCATTGTGGGCTGCTTCAGTGATCCATCGCTGGGCGCGGTGCGCGAAGCGGTCTCGATCCCGGTGGTGGGCCCGGGCACCTCATCGATCCTGATGGCGCTTCAGGTGGGCGAGCGCATTTCAGTCCTCACACCAGGCGATAACGCGGGAGGCCGCACCCGCAGTTTCTTCCGCGCGCTGGGGCTTGAAGACCGGCTTGCCTCAGCGCGGGGGGTCGGCCTCTCGGTGGTTGAGATGGCTGAGGCGGCGAAGGCCGGAACCATCGGCGCGCATCTCAAGAGCGTTGCAACAGCCGCCCGCCGCGCCGTCGATGATGATGGCGCCGAGGTGCTCGTCCTGGGCTGTATGTCCATGGCGTTTCTTGACCCGACAGAAGTCATCGGTGCGGAAGTCGGCGTGCCCGTCGTCAACCCTGTCATTGCGGCGCTCAAGGCGGCCGAAGCCCAGCTTGCCATGGGCCTTTCGCACAGCCGCCGCCGCTGGCCCCGCGCCAATCCACGTCCTGTCATCCAACTTGCATCTAGAAACGCTGAAACAGAGGAGGCGATATGAGAATACTTCACGCTGCCATGTTTGCTGCGGTGACGCTCACCGCCGCGCCGCTTGCCGCACAAGCGCCCGAAGGCGAACTTGTTTGGGGTGATACGCTCCCCAAAGGACTTGATCCGCACGTTGTCTACGATGTGCCGATGCAGTTTTATATGCTCAACGTCTACGACGGCTTGTATCGATATGTCGGCAACCCGCCCGAACTGACCCCCTGGCTCGCGCAAGGCCATGAGGTCAGCGATGACGGGTTAACCTGGACCTTCACTTTGAAGGACGGCGTGACCTTCCACGATGGCTCCCCCCTCAACGCTGACGATGTGGTCTACTCCTTCCAGCGCCTCCTGGAGATGGGCCAAGGCCCCTCGGGCGCATTCTTGCCAGTGCTTGATCCTTCAGGTGTCGAGAAGGTGGATGACCTCACCGTCCAGTTCACGCTGAAACACCCTTACGCGCCCTTCCTTGCCGCAATCCCGCTGGTCTCCATCGTCAACGAAGATGTCGTGAAGGCCAACGAAGCCGATGGCGACTTTGGCGCAGGCTGGCTGTCGTCAAACTCGGCAGGATCGGGCGCCTATATCCCCGATGCCGGCACCTATGTGCCCCAAGAGCGGCTCGACCTTGCGCGCTTTGAAGATCATTTCTACGGCTGGGATGATAACCCGAGCCCTATCGATGTTGTGCGCGCCTATCCCGTCCAAGAAACCTCCACCAGGGTCTTGGCGTTGATGCGCGGCGACATTGATGCCACCGACAGCTACTTGCCCACTGACCAAGTTGAGCGTGTCAAAGGGGCTGAAGGTGTCGATGTCTCCCAAGATGAATCCATGCGCATCATGATCATTCGCATGAACAACAAGAAGCCTCCGTTCGACAATGCGAATTTCCGGAAGTGCGTCAGCCACGCGTTCGATTATAGCGCGTTCATCGACGTGATCTTGGGCGGATATGCTGAGCGCAATGCCGGCCCCATCCCGAAAAACCTTTGGGGAGCGCCGGATGACCTAGAGCCCTACACATTCGACCTCGACCTTGCTCAAGAGTTCTGCGATGCAGCCCGTGCGGAAGGGGCAGATCTTGATCGCACGCTCGAAATCCACATCCAGTCAGCTCTTGATCAGACCACGCAATCCGCACAGGTCCTGCAGGCTGGTCTTGGGGCAGTCGGCGTGAATGTGGAGCTCATTGCCTCCACTTGGGCCAACCTCACCAGCCAGGCCGCATCGCCTGAGACCACGCCAGACATGTGGGTCCACTGGGTGTCCACGTACTTTGTTGATCCGGAGAACTGGATTGGCCAGATGTACGACAGCGACTTCCACGGCACTTGGAAAGCCTCAGCCTGGTACCAAAACGATGAGGTGGATTCCCTCCTCGATCAAGCCCGTGCTGAGACCGACCAGGCCGAACGCGCCAAGCTCTATGAGGAAGCTTCACGCAAAATCGTGGCGGATGCGGCCGACATCTGGATTTATAACACCGTGCAGCTGCGCGGTCTGTCCGACCGGGTGGACGGCTACAAGTTCTCGCCCGTGGGCTCTGGCGGCGAAATCCGCTGGATGTCGCTGAACTAGCACCGACAACGGGGGCGCAGCGGCGCTGCGTCCCCCAAGTCGTCGCGGCCCGGAGGCCCCATGGTCCTTTTCGTCATTCGCCGCCTGATCCTCATTATCCCAATCCTTCTGGGGCTTCTCCTCCTCACCTTCGTGATGCTGCGCATGGGCCCTGGCGACCCTGCCGCGGCCATCGCCGGCGATAACGCAACACCTGAACAAATTGCAGCAATCCGAGAAGACCTTGGCCTCAACGACCCGGCCGTCTTTCAATTCTTCGATTACCTTGTGCGCGCAGCGCAAGGCGACTTCGGTGTATCAGTCTATTCCAACCGTCCCGTCGGCCTTGACATTGCACAGCGCCTTCCAGCCACCCTTGAACTCACGATCGTTGCCCTACTGATTGCGACGGTGTTCGGCCTCATCATCGGCGTCTTGTCAGGGGTCTGGCGCAACAGCACGTTCGATCATCTGGTGCGGATCTTTGCCGTCATCGGGCTGGCCACAGCCTCATTCTGGTTCGCCATTATGCTGCAGTTGGTCTTTTCCATGGATCTTGGGATCTTGCCGCTGCGGGGACGGCTTGCAACGGGAATGCCCTCCCCGCCCGTTGTCACGGGCCTATACCTTGTCGATGCGCTTCTGGCAGGACGTTTGGATGCTTTTTGGTCCGCGCTCGCACACATCATCTTACCCGCCTTCACCATCGCCCTTGGCGGTCTTGCGACCATTGCGCGTTTTACCCGCTCCTCCGTCATCTCATCTTTAGAGAGCGAATACGCCGCCTATGAAACCGCCGTGGGCTACCCGCGGCGGCGCATCATCACGCCCTACGTCTTGCGCAACTCGCTCGTCACCCCAGTCACCCAAATCGGCCTCCTCTTCGGCGCCTTTGTCTCCAACGCAGTCGCGGTGGAAGCCGTGTTTGACTGGCCAGGTCTTGGCTCCTACTTGGTGGAGGCCATCTTCACCAATGACTACCAAGCAATCCTAGCGGTGACATTGGTAATCGGCGTCATCTACGGCATCGTCAATATTTGCGTTGATGTCATTCACGGCCTCCTCGACCCCCGTGTTGCGGAGACAATGTGATGCTGATCTTCAAGAAATTTTTGCGCGATATTCCGGCGGTCCTAGGCTTCATTATTGTTTTTGCCGCTATTGCGATCGCCATCGCCGACCCGCTGTTCATTGACGCCAAGCTTGCCAACCGGCCCAACATCATCGCACGTCTGCAACCGCCAAGTTGGGAGTACCCGTTCGGCACCGACAACTTGGGGCGCGATATTTTTATCCGGGTCATCTTGGGAACCGATACAGCCCTTGGGATTGCACTGGGGGTGGTCTTGGCAGCGATGGCGATTGGTGTCCCCCTCGGTCTTTACGCCGGATACTCCGATGGGTTGGTGTCCGAAGTCATTATGCGCGTCACCGATGTGTTTTTGGCCGTCCCACAGCTGATCCTTGCCATTGCACTTGCGCAGGTCTTGGGGCGGGGGATTGAAAGCGCCATGGTGGCACTCGCAGTGACATACTGGCCGTTCTTTACCCGCACCGTCTATGCCGAGGTTCGACGCGTGCGCACTGCCCTCTTCGTGGAGGCGCTGGAAGGCCTGAATGCAAGCCGCACGCGCATCCTCTTTGCGCACGTGCTCCCCAACGTCGCCGCACCCATTATCGTGCGCGCGTCCATTGGCATGGGGTTCATCATCCTCACCGCAGCGGTCCTCGGCTTCCTTGGCGTGGGCGCTGTCCCGCCGAGCCCCGATTGGGGCCTTGCTATTGCTGAGGGCCGCAAATACCTCCCAGAGCATTGGTGGTTTGCCACCTTCCCGGGTCTTGCAATCCTCGTCCTCGTGCTCGGCTTTAACCTTCTGGGCGACGGGCTGCGCGATCTTCTCGATCCGCGGCTGAGGCGCTCACGGTGACGCGTGAGGCGCTCTTAAAGATTAACGGCCTCAAAGTTTCAGTCTTTGGAGACGAGGGCGAAGCTTCCATCCTCGACCACGTGGAGCTGGAGCTGAAGCGTGGCGAAATCCTTGGCGTGGTTGGAGAGTCCGGCTGCGGAAAGTCCACGCTGATGCGCGCCATATTGGGACTGTTGCCGCAGTCAGCGCAGATCGTGTCCGGCGAGATCTTATTTCGGGGCGAAAACCTCCTCTCCCTCTCCAAGGCTGACATGGCACGGCGCATTCGCGGGCGCGCTGTGGGGTTTGTTCCGCAAGATCCGTTCCTGGCGTTCAATCCGGTGTTCACCGTCGGCAAACAAATGATGGAGATCCTTCGCTGGAGCGGTATTCCCGGGCATCGGCCCGGTGGCCGGCTGAGCCGTGAGCGCGTGCGCCAGCACCGCGCACGGCTCATCGAGATGTTCCGTGCCGTTCAGATCCCCGATGCCGAGACTGTGCTGGACCGCTACCCCCACCAGTTCTCCGGCGGACAGCGCCAGCGCATCCTCATCGCCGGCGCCCTTGCCGCACAGCCCGAAATCATCCTTGCCGACGAACCCACAACAGCGCTCGATGTCACAACACAGGCCCAGATCCTAACGCTCCTCAACGACCTCAGCGACCAGTTTGGCGTTTCGATCCTCTTCGTCACCCACGACTTTGGCGCCGTCGCACAGCTTTGCCACCGTGTTTCAGTGATGTACGCCGGACAGACCGTTGAAGTCGGCACCGCCGACCACGTCATCAACCGCCCCCAACACCCCTATACATCCGCTCTCATTGACTGCCACCCGGACCATATTGGCGACCTTGTTGGCATCCCTGGGCAGGTGGCCTCACCGCTGTCAGCCCCTCCCGGGTGCCGCTTCCACCCAAGGTGCGCGGTGGCACAGGCCCGTTGCTCTGCCGCCCGCCCCCCGCTCACCGCACATGAGGGCCGTGCCGTCAGCTGTATCCACTGGGCCGCACCATGAGTGCGCCAATGCTTGCCGTTGAAGACCTCTCCACCGTCTTTGGGGGCAAGCGCCGTTTTTTGGCCAAGCCCACACCATTGGTGCGCGCCGTCAGCCAGGTCTCCTTTGAGGTGAACGAGGGGGAAGCGCTCGGAATTGTCGGCGAATCGGGCTGCGGAAAATCCACCCTCGCCAAGACGATCCTGGGCCTCATTCGTGAGGCGTCCGGGCAGATACGCCTTGGTGGCAAGACGGTCTCAGGGCTCGATCCCAAGGCCGCTCGGGCAGCGCGCGGTGACATCCAATATGTTCATCAAGACCCCGGCGCCGCGCTCGACCCCTGGTGGCGCATCGGCTCAACGTTGGACGAAACACTCGCCATCCATGGCCTTGATGACAAGGCCGAAAGAACCCGCCGGATCGATCAGATGCTGGAGGCGGTTGGGCTCGACCCCAGTATGAAGAAGCGCTACCCGCACGAGCTCTCGGGTGGCCAGCAGCGCCGGGTCGGCCTTGCCCGCACGCTCGCATTGCGGCCCAAAGTGGTGATCCTGGATGAGCCGACATCGGGCTTAGACCTTTCTGTCCAAGCCTCGGTCTTAGCGCTCATCACATCATTGCGTCAGCAGTTTGGGCTCACTGTCCTTTTCATCAGCCACGATTTATCTGTGGTGAAGCGTATGTGCGACCGCGTTGCGGTCATTTACCTTGGGCGCATCGTAGAAATTGCACCAACGCAGGCACTATTTGGCGAACCTCGCCATCCCTATACGCGGGCACTTCTTGCATCAGCCCCCCGCTTGACCAAGCAAACACATCCTGTATCGATTACAGGCGACCCACCGAGCCCAACAACCCTGCCGCCGGGCTGCGCATTCCATACACGCTGCCCCCTTGCCATGAAGACATGCACAGCCGCTGTCCCCCCGCTCGATGCGGTGAAGGATCAGCACAAAGTGGCGTGCCTTGCAGCGGTTAAAACGGACGCAATACCAGCACCGATCACGTCGTAACAGCCAGGATCATTTGCGAGCATCTCGCGTCGCACATACCGCGCTGCACTCTAACAATCTGATAAATCGAAATTATTCTTATTTCTGAGCCCTTGTTGTGACAACCGACACGCGATGTTGGTTTTGGCGGCAATGTCACCTCAGCAGCAATTACAATTACAAATTGGATATCCATCTCAATGTTGGTGAAGGAATGCGCTGGAAATTCAGTAATACGTCAGCCTGAGATCTTCACTTTTAATTGTGACGTCAGTCACACAACAAGGAAACAACAATTCATTTCGAATTTCTCATCGGGAGGCCAGTATAATGGATAAAGTCACAATGAGGGATGTTGGATTAAATTTTGAAGGCGTGAGCGGAGCCTGTCAATCTCTCGACATTGCTCTGCGGGATATATACAAATCTCAAGCGATAAAGATGTCAGGCGATGCATCTGCTGATCTCGCCGAGTTGCTTCATATCATAAAGGCCGTTGACCGCGAGTCTGCTGAAGTCGCTTACCAAGCATCAAAGGCCAGGAATCTTATTCGTGCCATCACACAGTCAAAGCTGACGATTGTTGGTAAAACCATGTCGCACTGGCTCGAGAAGGACCGTTACTGGATCGATATTATAGAAAGGTATGGTAATCCATTCGATTTCTCAAAAACCCCAGAATACCGATTAAAAAGTATAAATAAGATCATCGAGAAGTCAGGCGACAGCAGCCCTAAAATGAACGGGCTTCAGCTGTGTGGCAAAGCTCTCATCGTTATCAACGTAGCCGTGTCGTCGTGGCAGATTGGGACAGGTATAGATAAGATCCGCTCTGGCGACACTGGAATGGGTGCAGTCGATGTTGCCGAAGGAAGCGTCAACACAATCCTCACCATAGGCACCATGATAGCAACCAAAAAGGGCTACATCACCACCGCCGGTGGCGGGTGGGCATCAACGGGCGCCGGCCTTGTGGCAATGGCTGCGTTGGGCTGGGCTGCCGTCGAGGCCCGCCGGGCCGTCAGAGGCCAAACACCTTTGGGCCTAGAGGCACACAGAATGCACCAACATAATATCCACAAAGGTTGGCAGCAGATGATCTACGGCAAAGACTTTCTCACCCGCTTGCAAGGTCGCTCGCGGTTTGAGATTTCAATTGCCGCTGACATGATCGCCTGGCCCATTGCATGGCTCCAGACAGCTGGACAGATGAAGTAGCGTGGCTCAGTGAGCGACTGAGTAAATCGCCCCATCTCGCCCGCACGACGCGATATGAGACGATGCACGTCTAGAAAAAGCAGGCGGTTCCCGTCCAAACACATCCGCTCGATCGGGAACCGCCCTCTGCCGGCATAGGTGATCAAGCTTGGCGTCGATGGGCGCGTCCGATCGCTGCGATCTCGTAGACAACCTCCATGAAAGCAAAGACTGTCACCCTCACTCAACTCGTCTTGAGCGGGCCGCTCAGTCGTCCAAGGTCCAGTCAACGACGTCGCTTGGCGATGCCATCGGCGTCCAACACCGGCTAAGATTGCGACCCATAAGACGTGCGGCGATCTGCCCACATCGACATGAGCACCTCGATTTGGGCAACCATCGGGGCTGCGGCCCCAACAAGCAGCATGGTGTGCAAGCAGTTGGCGCGCTAGCGCATGTCTCGCTCGATCTGGGTTAGACCGAGCGAGGAAAACATCCGCGCTCTTCAGGGGCGAGCACGTTTTGATCTGCTCAGTTTGCTTCAAACTGAGCGGATCGTGCTCTAAGTGCTGTGCGCGGCGCGCGCAATGACGATCCGGCGTGCCGGACAGAACAGGAATTCTGCCTTCATGTTTTCAATCACAGCCTACCGCAGCCAGTGGCTGGGGAATGTGCGCGGCGACTTGCTGTCGGGGCTCGTGGTGGCCCTCGCCCTGATCCCGGAAGCCATTGCCTTTTCCATTATCGCAGGCGTTGACCCCAAGGTGGGCCTTTACGCCTCATTCTCCATCGCGGTGGTGACGGCAATTGCTGGCGGCCGGCCAGGGATGATCTCCGCGGCCACTGCGGCAACGGCGGTGCTGATGGTAACGCTGGTGAAGGAATATGGGCTCGAATACCTCCTGGCGACAGCCGTCCTCGCCGGACTGTTGCAAGTGCTGGCAGGTGTGGCGCGGCTGGGGCAATTGATGCGCTTTGTCTCCCGCTCGGTGATGACGGGCTTTGTCAACGCACTCGCAATCCTCATCTTCCTGGCACAGCTCCCCGAACTGATCGACGTGCCCTGGCTTACCTACCCGCTGGTGGCCGCAGCGCTCGCCATCATCTACCTCTTCCCACGGCTCACCAAAGCGGTCCCCTCACCGCTGGTGGCGATCCTGGTGTTGACGGCGGTGGTGATGATCTTCGGGTGGGATGTGCGCACCGTCGGCGACATGGGCGAGCTGCCTGACACGCTGCCCGTCTTTCTGATCCCCGACATCCCGCTCACCTTTGAGACGCTCCTCATCATCTTACCCTACGCCATGGCCGTCGCGGTGGTGGGCCTCCTAGAAAGCCTCATGACCGCCAACATTGTCGATGACCTCACCGACACTCCCTCAGACCGCAATCAGGAGTGCGTGGGCCAGGGCGCGGCCAACATGGTCACCGGTTTCATCGGGGGCATGCCGGGATGCGCGATGATCGGCCAGTCAATCATCAACATAAAATCGGGTGGGCGGGGGCGGCTTTCGTGCTTTGCCGCTGGTGTGTTCCTTCTCTTCATGGTGGTGGTGCTGGGGGACCGTGTGGCAGAAATCCCCATGGCAGCGCTTGTTGCCATCATGATCATGGTCTCCATCGGGACGTTCTCGTGGTCGTCTATCAAGGCGCTGCGCACGCACCCCAAGTCATCCTCTGTGGTGATGCTGTCCACCGTCATCACAGTGGTCTTCACCCATAATCTTGCCATTGGTGTCTTGGTGGGTGTCTTGCTCTCGGGCATCTTCTTTGCTGGTAAAATCGCGCAGCTCTTCCGTGTGTCCTCGGTGGCGCAGGACGAGGGGCGGGCCCGTGTCTACACAGTAGAAGGTCAACTCTTCTTTGCCTCCGCTGAAACCTTCATGAAGGCGTTCGACTTTAAGGAGGCCGTTGACCGCGTGGTGATCGACGTGAGCGGCGCGCACATCTGGGACATTTCCTCCGTCGCAGCCCTCGACATGGCGGTGCTCAAGTTCCGCCGCGAGGGGGCAAGGGTTGAGGTTATTGGTCTGAACCAGGCCTCAGAAACCATCGTTGACCGGCTTGGCGTATCCGATAAGCCCAGCGCAGTGCTGGACCCGCACTGATGAAGACAACAACAACAAGGGCGGCCAAAGCCGCGGACCGGGAGAGGGCGACATGAAGGGCAAGTTGATCGCTTTGATCGACGCATCGATTTACGCACAAAGCGTGTGCGATCATGCTGCGTGGATCGCCTCCCGGGCAGGGCTTTCAGTGGAGTTGATGCATGTTCTTGGCCGGCGTGAGGGAAATGTGGAGGGTGACCTTTCGGGCTCCATCGCGCTCGGCGCCCGCACATCACTCCTAGAAAAACTCTCCGAGCTGGATGCAGAGCGCGCCAAGCTGGTGGTCCAGCGGGGGCGAGCTCTGCTTGAAGATGCGCGTGCGATCCTAGAGGGTCATGGCCTGACGGTGAGCGAGCATATGCGTCGGGGCGACCTTGTGGAGGCCATACAAGAGCGCTCCAGTGATGCGGCCATGCTCCTCATCGGCAAGCGCGGCGAAGCGGCAGACTTTGCCAAGGCGCACCTGGGCTCCAACCTTGACCGCATCATGCGTGAGACGGTGAAGCCACTCTTCATCACCTCCCGTGCCTTCCGCCCCATTCACCGGGTCCTCATCGCGTTTGACGGCAGCCCCAGCGCTCTGCGCGCGGTCGACTACGTGGCAGCGAGCCCACTTTACCAGGGCCTCGACGTGACGGTGGTGAGCGTGGGAGCTGAGACACCTGCCGCCCATCAAGGCCTTGAAGATGCCCGCGCCACGCTCGCCAGTGGCGGGCTTCAGGCACAGACCACACTCCTGCCAGGCCAGCCCGCAGACGTATTGGGGCCGCTGGTTGAGACAGAACCATTCGACCATTTGGTGATGGGCGCATCCGGCCACACGCGGCTGCGCAAGATGTTCGTCGGCTCAACCAGCTTGGAGCTGGTGCGCGAATGCAAGGTGCCCATTTTGCTCATTCGGTAGGTGAAACGCCCAAGTGGCAAAACTGAAAGCCGTTCAGCTTGACTGAAAACCAGTCAGGTCAGCAAAGACGGCGCGCGCCCGTAAAGGTGAGCGGCCGCAGCAGCATGGCTTGCCGCCACCTCCAGCAACAATCCCTCAGCGCCGATCCCCGCCACAAGTTGGACACCTATAGGACAGCCATTGGCGCAAGGTTCGCTTGGCAGCGCAATAGCCGGATGCCCACAGGCATTGACCCACCCAGTAAACACAGCATGGCCCCGTGGCCCCACCGCTTCACCAGCGATGTGGTCCGGGTAGCGCTCCTCGGCAGGCCAAGGCATCGCCGCAGAGGTGGGCGTCAACACGAGGTCTACGTGGCGAAACAGGACTGCAGCCTCATCACGCAACGCTTTGATAGCCCGCAGCACCTCCAACAAAGCATCCGCGCCTAACCCATCGCCCTCATCAGCCATCGAGATGTAAGGCTGGCTCGCCAACCGATCAAAGTCACTGTGCGATGCGCGCAGCCCGGCAAGACCCCATTTGCCAAAGTTGGGCCAGAACCCATCGAGTGTTGCTGTGTTGAGCGGTAAAGGCGCAAAAGAGACTTGGTGCCCAAGGTCAGACAGAACCTTGGCGGCCGCTTCCGTAGCCGAGCGGATCATGGGGTCGACCGGTGCGTCACCCCACCCAGTGGTGGCGAGGATGCGCAACGGGCGATCAGGCACATCAGGCGTTGGAAGGTTCATGGATTGATGGTCGCGAGGATCAGGCCCAGCAAGAACCCCCATCAGGAGGGCAGCATCGCGCACAGTCCGGCAAACCGGCCCCACCACCTCAAAGTCTAAGAGAAGCTGAGGGAGACCGCCAACCCTTGCCACCCGGCCAATACTTGGCTTCAAACCCACCAACCCGGTGAACCCCGCCGGCCGGCGGATCGACCCGCCACCATCTGTGCCAATCGCCACCGGGACAAGACCGGCCGCCACCGCCGCCACACTCCCCCCACTAGACCCCCCCGGCGTCAACGCAAGGGCCCAAGGGTTGCGCGTTGTTCCATGGAGCGCGTTGCCGGTGTATCCCTCCAAGGTGAACTCAGGCGCATTGGTTTTGCCAATGAGAATGGCACCTGCCTCGCGCAGCCGCGCCACAGGCAACTCATCGTGAGGCGGGACATGATGAGCAAAGACGGCACTCCCCCAAGTGCACGGCATGCCAGCCACTTCAAGACTGTCTTTGATCGCCACCGGCAGCCCATCGATGACGCTCTTTGGCTGACCCGCGGTCCGGCGCGCATCACTTGCCTTGGCGGCATCGAGCGCGCCCGCGTTGAGAGCACAAAACGCGTTAATCGCCCCATCCTGTGCCGCAATCTTTTCTAAAGAGGTCTGCGTCAGCGCCACTGACGAAACCGTGCCCGCCGCAAGCTCTTCAGCCAGCGCCGTCGCATCGCGCACCGGTGTCACGGACCGAACATGGTCTGCGGCAGCAACGTCACCACTTGCGGCACAGCGATCAAGAAAAGCGAAAACGCCACCATAATCAAAGTAAACGGCAGCGCGCCGCGCACAACATCCAAGAACGGACCACCGTCGGTACGAATACCATGGACCACGTAAAGGTTCATACCCACAGGCGGCGTCACCATCCCCAATTCGCACATGATGATGATAAATATCCCAAACCAAATCGGATCCACACCCGCAGCAACAACCACCGGCACCGCAATGGGTATGGTCAAAACCATCATCGACAAGACATCCATAAACATGCCGAGCAGAAGGTAAAAGACGACGAGGAGAAGCAATAATGCCGTGGTCGAAATCCCGAGTGATGTGACCCACGCTGTTGTCGTTTGGGCAACCCCTGTGAGCGAGAGCGTCACGTTAAGTGCAAAGGCGCTCAGCACAATGAGAAGCACCATCCCTGTGGTCCGCGCGGTTTGCACAAAACAGCGGGAGAAGAAAGCAAAGCTCAACTGACCACGCACCGCCACAATAATGAGCGCCGCTACCACTCCAAGGGCCGCCGATTCTGTCGGAGTTGCAATGCCTAGATAGATCGAACCCATCACGATCAGAAAGATCAACGCCGGAGGAATAAGCGCCGTCAGTGCAAAAAGTTTTTGCGACAGTGGCAAGCGCGGTCGCGCCGCCCGCTCCTCAGCACTCACCTTGTTGGTAAGCGCAATGTAACCCATAAAGAGCCCTGTCAGCAGCAGCCCTGGAATAATCCCAGCGATAAAAAGCTGACCAATGGAGGTTTCGCTCAGCGAGCCATAGATCAAAAGGTTGACGCTGGGCGGAATAAGGATCCCAAGTGTTCCACCGGCCGCTATGGATCCTAGCGATTTCGCTTTATCATAGCCCCGCTGATTGAGCGCGGGCATGGCGACCGTGCCAATGGTGGCAGCTGTTGCCACAGATGATCCCGATGTGGCCGCGAAGAGCGCGCTTGACCCAATATTGGTATGCAACAGCCCCCCCGGCAAACGCTCCAACCAAAGTGATAGGGCAGCATACATTCGGTCCGCCATGCCTGAGCGCAGCATCAACTCGCCCAGCAAAATGAAAAGCGGGATTGCGGTCAGAAGACTTTCATTCATCACGCTCCACATCACCGGCCCCATGGATTCCACCAAGGGCCAACCGAACGTCAAAACACCGCCAACAGCGGCGATCAAAAGCATCACCGCAGCAATGGGCATGCCCAACAGCATAATCGCCAGCATGATCAGAAAGGTGACGGCAATTGTTGTGATGGTGACCGACATCGCGCTAGCGCCTCTGCTCGATGTCGCTGAGCTCTTCGGTCAGTTCCTCCAACGCGCCTTTCGGGTGGAAGTCCTTATTGATCGCCGCCAGATTGCCCGTCAAAAGCCGCTTTGTCGCAATGGCCGCAAGAGCAACGCTGGTCACTGAGAAAAACAGCAGGCAGATGTACCAAATTCCTTGAGGGTAAATCATTGGTGTTGCCCAAGCTGTTGGTGCAATACTGTTGTAAGTCATCGTATCGCGCACCACCAGCCAGCAATAATAACCCAGAAAAAGCCCAAACCCACCGAGCAGAACAGTCGCCAGCCAATTGAGAATGGCCTGTATCGAAGGCGGAAGCTTGTCGTGCAGCAAGTCGATCCGGATGTGCCCACGCTCGATCAGACAAACAGTGAAGCTCAGCGCACCGCCCACTGCCAGCACGTAGCCGCCAAGCTCATCGGCCCCTTGGAAGGAATGATTGAAGAGTTTACGCGCCACTGTTTCGGCGGTAACAAACAAAGAGAGCGCCAGCAGCGCAAGCCCAAAAAACCAGCTTAAGATTAGAGAGAGGCGTTGCACGGCGCGCGTCCTTTATCGCGGTAGAGGTTGTTGCACGCCGGCACAAACCGCGTGGCAGGGTGTCCCCGGCCACGCGGTCGGCGGCAATTACATGCCGAGGCGCTTGCCGATGGTGGCTTTCCACGTCTCCGAACAGCCGGGATTGTTCGCATCACACAGCTCGGCCCACGCTGGGAAGGAGAGCTCTTTCACCGCATTCGCCACTAAGCTGAGGTCAGCGTCAGACACCTCAACCTTTGTCAACGAATAGGGTTTGTTGAGTTCACATGGGCTCTCACCAACGTTGCAACGCATTGCATCGTCGAACAGTTCTTCAGAGTATGTCCAAATGTCGGACGACAGCTTATCAAACGCGGCCTGCATCTTGGCTTGATCTTCTGGTGACATCGTCTCCCACGTCTTCAGGCTGATGCCATAGCCTTGGATTGCGCTTTGAAAGCCAAGCGGCAGCACGTAACTTGTCACCTCAGGCCATGATGCTGAATTGGCTGAACTTGGCCCAGTGATGGCACAATCAATCACGCCGCGCGAAAGCGATTGGTGCACCTCAGGAAACCCAAGCGGGACCGGAATCCCACCGACGGATGATATGAAATTCGCCAGGCTTTGATCATAAACACGCACTTTCTTGCCCTGAACATCTGAAAGACTGGCGATTTCAGGCTTGCAAAACAGCACCTGCGGACCAAAACCCCAAAGGCCCAAGAGCTTGGTCCCAAACTGTTCTTGCAGTCGCTCGTCCAGCGCATCCTTAAACTCGGACGCGCTGGCCCGCGCTGCGTCGTAAGAGGTGTTAAGGCCAACAAGATCGAGGCCCAGGATCATCGGTTCATCCCGGCTCACCTGTTGGAGCCGCAACGAAATAATATCGTAGAGACCACTTTTCAGAAGGCGAAGCTGCTCGGCAGCTTTGATACCGGTTTGATCAAGGGGCTGGAAGCTTGCGGACACATCCAAACCCGTTCGGTCGGCAAACTCTGCAAAGAACGGTCCTTCAAGGTTTTTCTGGATCAGCCCTGTCGCGCCAGGGTGACCGAGGACCTTCAGCTCCATCGTGTCAGCCGACACGGCTTGGGATAGTCCAAAGATCATCGCTGCCGACATCACCGCAACAGGTATTCGCTTCAGAGTTTTCATTGTCCGTGCTCCTCTTTGTGGTCAGTATGACGCGTCACAATCGTGCGCCTAGCGTCAGGTCATTCGTTGTCATCAAGGCTTCAGCCTCGTTGGAGATCACAGGCGAGTTCCCCGCGCCATTTCCGATGACACCGTGGGTCTGATGGCCCACCTCAAAACGCCCATGTCGCTTTAAGGGGCGGTCGTAGATCGCCATGTTTAAGTGCGTCAGCTTGAGTTCGGCCATGCGCTGCCCGACCAACTCTCCCGCAATACCGCGGATATCAGCGTTATCGCCCAGAAACGCTACCATATGCCGACGCGACATGGGCGGTAGGGACGCTGCGTGGCTCGAACGAAACTCAAGGCGTGCCTGCAATTTAGTCTCTTTGCGTGCTTCGACCGGCGCGGTTCGCAAGGCATCACAAAGTGCACGGAGCGCCACATCGCGCAATTGATGTGCGATCGGACATGTACCGCCTATGTTCAATGTGCATCGCGCGCTCGCATGAGGCTCTGTTTCCCCGACCTTCAAGGTTGCGACATAGCGCAAGCGAGATGCCTCTTAGCGGATCATTCAGGATCGGAGGTGAACTTCCAAGTTTACTGACTACCTGAATCGTCAACCACCGATTACTTCGGATATTACATCGAATGCAAATATTCGACCATGTTACAATGACCATAGCAAGATGAAAAGTTATGCAAGATTGAATGAACTTTGCAGCATACTGCCCATCGGGCGGGCGAACACCACCAGTTCCGAGGCGAGACACCGTATCTCAGTGCAATGAAATGAGATGGTCCCCTCATGTGCGGCACCATCTCGGACCATAGCGGGGCGTTGTCCTCGTCAGAACACTCTGGGTGCAACCGTCGCGGTTCTCACCTCTCCCTTGCAGCGCAACCGGCGCTGCCGGAGTGGCGGCAGCAAGTAAAGGCGCCCATCTTGCCCAACACGACTAGTCGAGTTCGATGGATTTCACGCGACCCTCCAGGGTAAGATCAATCTCCATTCGAACCCCGTCTTTGGTGACCTCGACTTCAATTTCGCTGCGGCCGCGGTCAAAGTCGCGGATTTCAAAACCCTCCGCCTCAAGGCTGGCGCGGATCTCAGCTTCGGTGGTGCCCAATTGGTCCCCCGGCAGAACCGCAAAGGCCAGCGCTGGGAACATCACCACGCCCACAAGCGCCGCCGTAGCCTTCAGGCCTAAACCTCGGGTATTACTCATCTTTGGGGCCTTTCTCATTGGTTCCGCTCTATGTGGCTCAGCGCCATGTGGTCCCGCCCCAATCAACATCCTCGTGGCAGGCAAGATTGCTCACACCTCGATCAGACTGTATTAAGGCTCAAAGATATTCAAGACTTCACAACAAAAAACGACCCATCAGCGCTGAGAGCGCGTGCCAGAACATGGGTAAGCCCACATGCCTCACATCATTTTCATCCATGGGACCAATGCAGGGCCATGGACAATGGAAAACCTTGCTCAGTATTTTTCGGCCGAAGGCTACACTGTTGAAAGCCCCGCCTACCGCTACCACGACCCTACGCCCGTAGAGACCGAGGCCGAACATCTCATACAAACAAGCATTGCGGACTATGTGGACGATATTGCGACAGTGGTTTCAAAGAGCAACGAAAGACCTATCCTCATCGGCCACAGTCTTGGTGGGATCGTGGCGCAACATTTGGCATCGCGCGGCCTCGCCCGGGCCATTATCCTCCTCAATGGGAGCGTCAACGCAGGGACCCTCCCCACCACGGACGAGGAGCGCACGCTGGTCAAGGCGCTCATCTCATCGGGCCCGTTCTGGGAGCGCACGTTGCTGCCAGACTTTGCGACAATGGCAAAATACGGCCTCAACAAACTTCCCGTTGCCGATCAACATCGTGTCTTTGACCAACTTGGTCCTGAGTCGGGCCGCGTCATGTTCGAGCTGTTTTTATGGATGTTCGATAGTCACCACACCACAAGGATCGACTATAGCGCCATCACCTGCCCAGTTTTAATGGTATCGGGCAGCGAAGATCTTGCAATTCCACCCTCAACTGCCCGGCTGATGGCGCAAAAGCATCGGCATGCGGAGTTTCACATTGCCGAAGGCTTCGGCCACTATATGCAACTGGAGCCCCGCTGGCGTGAGATCGCAACCCTCATCTCAAACTGGATGCAGCAAGCGATCACAAAGAAGAAGGGCAGATGATAAGGCCGTCCTCCTAAATAATCACATTGTCGGCAGCGCGCTGGGCGTGGATCGCCTCCCAATCCCATGAAATGCCAAGCCCTGGCGCATCAGAGGGTACGCCATTGCCATCCACAATGCTCATGGCCTCAGCTGTGATGGTATCGAGCTGGGGGATGTACTCAAGCCAGCGCGCATTGGGAACAGCGCAGCAGAGTGAGACGTGAAGCTCCATCAAAAAGTGCGGACAGACAGCCATATTGAAGGCTTCAGCTGTGTGAGCCACCTTAAGCCAGGGGGTGATACCACCAATGCGCGCCACATCCACCTGCACCACAGAGCACGCGCCACGGGCCATGTATTCACGAAACCAACTGGCGCTATAAATACTTTCGCCAACAGCAATGGGCAACGTTGTTGAAGCACTCAACCGTTCGTGGCCGGCCACGTCGTCTGAGAGCAAAGGCTCTTCCAGCCAGCCGATATCGAGCGGCTCCAAGAGCCGGGCACGACGGATCGCTTCATCGACGCGAAAGGCCTGGTTGGCATCGGTAAAGATTTCAAAACCTTGCCCAACCCCTCGGCGCACCGCTTCAAGCCGCGCAACGTCTTCGCCAGGGTGCGGCTTACCCACCTTGACCTTGGCACCTCGGAAGCCCTTCGCCTGAGCGGCCACGGCATCGTCCACCAAAGCTGCCGTCTCAATATGCAGCCAGCCCCCTTCTGTGGTGTAAAGGGGGATCTTATCACGCGCACCACCAGCCAACTGCCACAGCGGCAGGCCGGCACGCTTGGCCCGCAGATCCCATAGCGCAGTGTCGATGGCCGACAACGCCAGCGCTGTCATGGCGCCCGGCGTGGTGGCGTGGCTGTGATACTTTAGCGAGCGCCAGATGGCTTCCACACGCGCAGCATCCATCCCCTTCAGCACCGGCAGTAAGTCATCGGCAAGGTGGGCAAGAACAGCCGTACCGCCTGTTCCGATCGTATAGGTATAACCCGTTCCACGCGCACCATCCGTGTCGGTGATGGTGACGATGGGCGTCTGCTGACTGACGAACGCTTGGATCGCGTCAGTCCGGGTGACCTTAGGCTTCAGATCCACATACGCCACCTCAATGCGCTCGATCTTCGCCATCAAGCCGCCTCGACCTTGTGGATGCATGCCATAATCGCTTCGCCCATCCCGGCCGCATCGTGGGTGTTGGGGAGTTCGCCCACCACCTCAAACTCGGCCATGACGACAATCTTGTCGGCAAGCGCGATCATCTCCGGCATGTCCGATGAGATGAGGATGACCGCCGTACCGGCTGCTGCCAGCTCATGAATAAGCTCATGGAGGTAAGCTTTGGTCTGGATATCGATGCCCACGGTCGGCTCATCGATGATGAGGATACGCACCTCAGCAGCAAGCCACTTCGCAACACTCACCTTTTGCTGGTTGCCGCCCGAAAGAAGGGACACGGGCTGAGCAAGAGAGGGGGTGCGCACCTTGAGCCGCTCGATGAAAGGCATCACCGTGTCCCTTTCAGCGGCGTCAGGAAGCCAGCCCAGCGCACGGGCAAGGCGCCGCCACACAGTGACGGCCACGTTCCGCCGCACCGAATGCATCAACACAAGACCTTCGTGCTTGCGGTCCTCTGAGACGTAGCCGATGCGGTGGGTGCCAAGCGCTTCCACCACGCTCATGATGTTGACGGCCTTGCCATCCACCTCCACCCCGCCAGCGGTGACCCGCGCAACGCCAAGGATGGATTTGGCAAGCTCCGTGCGCCCCGCACCCACCAGCCCATAAAGGCCCAGGATTTCACCAGCGCGCACCGAAAAGCTAATGTTTCGGTGGCCAAGCGCTGTTGAAACACCCTTGAGCGCCAGCACAGGAGAGCCAGAGATGGTGCGCTCCGTCCGCCGAACCGCCTGCGCATCGCGCCCAATCATCAGCCGCACCACATCGCCATAGCTCAGCGCGTCCAAAGGGCGGGAGGGGCAGGCGTTCTTGCCATCCCGCAACACGGTGACAGTGTCGCAAAGGGCAAACACCTCATCGAGCTTGTGGGACACGAACAGGATCGCAACGCCTTTATCACGCAACCCGCGCAACAGCGTAAACAAGGTGTCCGTCTCATGGGGCGTGATGGAAGCGGTCGGCTCATCAAGCACCAACAACCGCGCATCAAGGCTGAGGGCTTTAGCAATCTCCACCAACTGCATATGCGCCACAGAAAGGTTGCGCACCGGCGTATCAGGGTCGAGCGAGAGACCAAGGGGCGCCATAGCGCGTTTAGCGTCCGCGCGCACCGCGCGATAGTCCACCAGCCCGCCCTGTCCCGGTAGGCGCTCCAGAACAATGTTTTCCGCCACCGAAAAACGCGGGATGAGGTTGCGCTCCTGGTGGACAGCGGCAATCCCGGCGGCGATCGCCTCGCGAGGATTGTGGAACACAACAGGCGCCCCATCGAGGGTCACCGTTCCCGCATCGGGCCGGTGAACCCCTGTGATGATCTTGATAAGCGTCGACTTCCCCGCACCGTTTTCCCCCAACAGCGCATGAATACTGCCCGCCTTGAGCGTGAGGCCCACATCGTCCAACGCTTTCACGCCGGGGAAGGCTTTGCTCGCGCCTGTGATGACAAGCTTGTCCGTCATGGCGGGTCTCGGAAGCGCGAGAGGGCGACAGCCGCCAAAATCAGCGCACCAAGAAGAAGCTGCACAGCAAACGGGTCCACATTGAGAAGCACGAGGGCGTTGTTTATGAGGGTGATGATGGCAACGCCAAGCACCGTCCCCACCACCGAAACGTGCCCCCCCGCAAGCACTGCCCCACCGATGACAGGGGCTGCAAAGGACTCAATGAGCCAATCATCGCCAATGGTGGGTTGGCCCAGCTGAAGGCGGGCGACGGCGAGCATTCCCGCAACAGCCGCCAGCGTCCCAGAAATGATATGGGCCGCAATCACCACCTTGCCGATGTGGATCCCCGAAAGCTCGGCGGCGCTGCGGTTCCCGCCCACCGCCAAAAGCTGCCGGCCAAGCTTTGCCCGCCGCATAAAGACCAGCATCCCAAGAAGCAGCGCACCACTGACAAAAAGGAGGTACGGGAAAAAGCCGATCCGTGCGTTACCGAACGCCTTCACCGCGTCAGGGATCCCATAAAACGGCTGCGCCTCGGTAATGCCAATGGTGATCCCTTTGAAGATCGATAAGGTGGCCAGCGTCACCACAAAAGCGTTGAGCCCGGTAAGATGCGTCACCGCCCCATTGAGCGCGCCGCACCCAATTCCGATGAGCACGCCGATCAGCATCGCGAGCGGGATCGGCAGCCCCCACACCTCCATGGTGCCGGCAAAGGCAATAGCTGCAAGCCCACCAATTGCCCCCACCGACAGGTTGAGCTGGCCTATAGCAAGGATCACCATTTGCGACAGCGCCACCAGAACCGAGAGCGAGAACGCCGTCAGCATCACGTAGATATTGAAGGTGGACAAAAACGTCGGCTGGGTGAGCGCAAGCGCTGTCGCCCCCGCCAGGAACGCCACCAACAGACCGAACCAGTCGGTCCGCAAAAGGTCCATGGTGGCACTCACCGAATGCGCCGCTTTTCAATGACATGGGCGCGCAACCTGTCGAGCGCGACAGCCACCAGCAAGATAATCCCCAAGAAGGCCTGCACCCAAAACTCGCCCACCTTGAGCTGTAAGAGCCCGCCCGACAGCACCGTCACCAAAGCTGCCCCCAAGAAGGTGCCCACCACCGAGATCGTCCCCCCGGTCAGCAACGTCCCACCAAGCACTGGCGCCAAGAACGCCGGCAGCAGCCAGTCGATCCCAAGCTGCCCTGCCATCGAAGGAAGCGCCGCTCCGTTGCGCGCGGTCAGCATCAACCCGGCGAGCGCAGCAAGCCCCCCTGACATGGCGTGGCAGACCACAATCGTCTTCTCCACAGGAACGCCAGAAAGACGCGCTGCGGCAGGGTTTGCCCCCGCAGCCAAAATCTGCCGGCCCAAGAGCGTGTGGTGGAAGAAGAGCCACAACAACACCCCCACACCAAAGCTTACGTAAAGCATAGAGGAGGCGAAATAGTATGTTTTGAGCTTGGCAAGGTCCACAAACGCTTTGGGGAGCGCATTGAATGCCTGCGCTTCGGTAACCACAATCATCGCACCAAAAAAGAGGCTCATGGTGGCAAGGGTCACCACAAACGAGTGCACCCGCATCACCACCGTCAGAACGCCGTTCACCACCCCAAAGGCGGCCCCAGCCACCATCGCTAAAAGCGCGGCAATGGGTATGGGCAGGCCTGCCACCTGCATGGCCCAGCCGCCGATCATCACCGCACACACCCCAATGGCACCCACGGCAAGGTTAAGACCCCCCGTCACCAACACCACCATCATCGAAAAGCCAATGACAGCGTCGATGGCAAGCACGCGCGTCAACGCATAAATATTAAAGGGCGAGGTAAAACCTGGCGTGACATAAGCAAAGAAGACGATGAACAGAACAGTAATCAGAAAAAGCCCCGCCTCGTTGGAGGCGAGGAAGGAAAAGCTCGGGCCACTTCTGGCCCGACCTTCTGCAACATTGGTGGACATAGGTGACGAAACGGCCGCTCAGTTCGGACAGCTGAGATAGGTGTCTTTGAAGTCCTGCATAATCTCATCGGTCACACGGACCATGGCATCTTGATAGCTCGCCACTTGATCAGCACCGACAAAAGCCGTCCCTGAATCGATGAAGCGGTCTGTTTGCGCGGTGGTCTGCCAAGGCGCATCGTCCTTCACCGTGCACCCATCGCGCACAAGGTCCATGGCATAAACGCCGATATAGCCCTGTCCATAAGGGTTTTGCAGCATGGTCCCGTGGACATAGCCGTCCTTGATCGCGTCGAGCACCACCTCGTCATGGTCGATGCCCACCATCTTGATGCGCTTGTCGCCCAAGTTTCTGAGGCTGGTGGCGGCGACCACCGCCGGAACCCACGCGGTGGTGACAATCCCGTCCACATTGTCGCCCTGCGCGGCAAGGAATGCGTTGATCTTTTCATCAGCCGGCTCAGGCGCATCAATGTCAGCGATGACTTGGATCACCTCGACGCCGTCATGCTCGCCGGCCGCCTTTTCCACCGCCTCAATGCGCAACTGGGTGTTGGGGTCCACCAAGAAGCCGGTGAAGTGCGCGATCTTGCCCGATCCGCCTAGCGCCTCAATCAGCTCCTTCGTCCCAAGATAGGCCGAGTTATAAACGTCAGTCCCCAGGCAGAACTTCGCGGGCGTGGGCGCCACCGTACAGCCTGCCAGCGCGGCCGAGGGTATCTCAAAGTCATCCAACTCGCCCAGCGTCGCATTGGTGCCAGATGCATCCCCCGGGAACACTAAGAAAGCATTGAAACCTTGGGCCACAAGACTTTCGATCATCTCATTTTGTTGGCTGAGTTCCCATGCGGGTGGGACTTGGTATTCAGCCTCAACACCAAAGTCTTTCGCCGCGGCGGCAGCGGCATCTTCCCACGCAGCAAAGTAAGGGTGTGGACCACCTGGAACGAGGGCCGCTTTGGTCTGCGCGCTCGCCATCGCGGTGGTGAGAAGCAGCGCCGCAGACGCTGCCATTGCCAAACGCAAGGTCGTCATTGTGATTCCTCCCTGAGGGGCGGGGTTTCGCGCCGGTTCTCCAGCGCCCTTTCCCATCGCAACACCTACAAAGGCGCCTTGACGGTTCATTTTTGAATGCCCTATCCATAAGTAAACGAAGCGGGGCTCTCCCCGTCAAGCCAAAAAGGCAACCATGCGCGACGAACTGAGCCGCTACCGTGCGCCGGCGCTCGATAAGGGCCTCGATATTTTAGAGCTGCTGGCCGAGCATGCCGACGGCATGAGCCAGGCCGATATTGCCAAGGCCCTCGGCCGCTCCCCGTCGGAGCTTTATAGGATGCTCGATACTTTGGTGCGGCGAGGTTATGTGCGGCGCTCAGCCGGTGATGAGCGGCTAATGCTGGGGCTCAAACTCTTTGCACTGGCCACCCGCCACCCACCCATGCGCCGGCTGCTGCAAGCCGCCAGTGAAGTCACCACACAGATTGCGGACACAACCCTCCAGTCTTGCCATTTGTCGCTCTATCGCGATGGCAATTTGTTTGTGGCCGTGCAGACCGACAGCCCTGGCCGCATCGGCCTGTCCGTGCGTCTGGGCGCAGCGGTCGACCTTCTCACCACAAGCTCAGGCCTTGTCATGCTGGCCTTCCAAAGTGGAGAACGGCGAGCGCGCATGCTGGCCGCTCACGGTGCAGCATCAATCTCAGCCGAGGCAGAAAAGGCCATGGCCAGCGCCCTCCAAGCAGGTCACATGGAACGTAAAAGCGCGCAAACAGTGGGTGTGACGGACCTTGCCTTCCCCATCCTGGGCCGTACCGGGGATGCTGTCGCTGCCATATCGCTGCCCTACATCGAAAAGCTTGATCCGCCGGGCGCACCCGATGTGGCCGCGTGCATCACCGCCCTTGCCCAAGGCGCGGCCAAACTCTCCGCAGACGTGCCCCAGGATGCAACGTTTGACGAGATCGCCCAGGCAGCTGTCGCATGAGCCTTCCCACACGACGCCTTGGCAGCACCGATGTCCACGTCACAACGCTCGGCTTTGGCTGCGCCCCCATTGGCGGCCTCCTCGGTGCGGTGGAAGAAACCCCAGCCCGCGCCGCCATGGCAGCCGCCTGGGATGGGGGCGTGCGCTTTTTCGATACCGCCCCCTTTTATGGCTTTGGCGCCTCAGAGCGGCGCACCGGCGATGCCTTGCGCGCCCACCCTCGAGGCGAATATGTCCTCTCCACCAAAGCAGGCCGGCTCCTCGCACCAGACCCAGATCCCCCCGCTGCCGAAAATGGCTGGGTCGCCCCCCTCCCCTTCCGCCCCGTCTACGACTATGGCTATGACGCCGTGCGCCGCTCTTTAGAGGACAGCCTCCAGCGGCTTGGCCTGGAGCGCATCGACGTTGTCCTCCTCCACGACATTGGCGCCTTCACCCACGGCGAAGCCCACCCCCCACACTTTGAAGCCGCCATGACAGGGGGTCTCAAAGCGCTTGTAGCGATGAAAGCTGAAGGGCTGATCGGCGCCTACGGGATCGGGGTGAATGAGACGGATGTTTTAATGGCAGCGCTGGAGCGCGGGGCGTGGGACTGCTTCTTGCTCGCCGGGCGATACACCCTGTTAGAGCAGAACGCGCTTGATGATCTTTTGCCGCTGTGCGCCGCCCGCGGAACAAGCATTATCGTGGGCGGGCCCTATAACTCAGGCCTCCTTGCCGGCGGAAACACATGGAACTATGCCGACGCCCCGGCCGACCTTTTGGCGCGGCGTGACAGCCTCGCCGAAATCACCGCCCAACACGGCGTTTCGCTCCGCGCCGCTGCACTCCAATTTCCCCTTGCCCACCCGGCGGTGGCGGCCGTGATCCCAGGCGCTCGCACCCCAGAAGAAGCGGGCGACAACCTTGCCCGCCTCCAAGAACCCGTCCCTGGCGAACTCTGGCGAGATCTCCAGGCGAAGGGCCTACTGCGCGCCGACGCCCCCGTCCCTGACCACTGAGGTGGAGAATGCCCAACTTTCCCATTGTCGACAGCCACGTGCACTTTTGGGACCGCGCGCAGGTGCCAATCTCCTGGACAGAAGGTCTTGCCATCCACCGGCCGTTCTACCCTGCCGATCTCGATGCCGATCGTGGCGCTGTGGAATTGGACGCCATCGTGTTCGTGGAAACCAACGTCGACGGTGGCCAGCACGTCCAGGAGGCTGACTTTGTCGGCAAGCTTGCCGCCGCTGACCCGCGCATCAAAGCCATTGTCGCCCATGCGCCACTCAACGGCGCCACGCTGGAGGCCGATCTCAAAGCCCTTTCAGACCGGCCGCTTGTGCGCGGCATTCGCCATCTGATCCAGGGGGAAGATGAAGAAGCCCTCACCACAGACCCTCACTTCCGCGAAGGCCTCCGACAGCTTCCAAGATTCGGCTTTCACTTCGAAATTTGCATTTTGCACCATCAATTTGGTGCCGCGCTTCGCCTGATGGAGGCAGCGCCCGATGTCACCTATGTGATGGATCACATCGCAAAGCCCGGCATCAAGGCGGGGATCAGGGAACCTTGGTGGCAACAGATCAAACAGCTCAGCGCATTCACCAACGTCACCTGCAAACTCTCAGGCGTCGCTACCGAAGCCGATCACGCCAACTGGCAAGAAGACGAATTGCGCACCTACATCGACCGTGTCATTGAGGTATTTGGTCCGGACCGGATCATGTTTGGCAGCGACTGGCCCGTCATGCGCCTTGCCACCAGCTATCCACGCTGGGTGGAAATTGTTGAGCTGGCCCTTTCAAGCTTTTCAGAGGCGGATCAACGCAAAGTATTCGCCGAAAATGCGAAGAAAGTATACCGTTTATAGCGGCCAAACCAGGAACAGAACGGCCGCCGGGCTTCGTGCAAGCGCGGCGGCCTTACAGTCTGATCTCTCGCCCGTCGCCGGCAACACGGCTTTATCTTGCGGTGAGAGGGTTAGCGCAGCGTTTGGTCGCTCGCCAGTTGCTTGTGGGGCGAGCCGTCGCCCGCATCGGCCCGATCGCCCGGGGCTGGTGCCAGTTCGCTCACCCGGCTTGGCGGCAACACAGAAACCACAATCAGTTGCTCGGGCGAGAAGGACCGCCCAAAGGCCTCACGATGGATTTGGCCCGGCGGATTGAGGGAAAGCGGCAAAAGCGTCATGTCGAGCGCCGTCACCTCTTCGATGGTCCGCTTCACACGCTCTGCCACCTTGCGCCCTTCAGGCGTTTCCACAAAGGCAATGGAGCCATCATAAGGCATAAGGTCGGCACCAGTGACACCAAACTCAGCAGCAATCTCATCGGCCACGCCACCGCGTGATGTATTACCCGACGATGTCAGCCACATCTCCGGCAAAAAGGCATTTGCCTCAAGATGATCGTTGATGGATTTCAGCTGCCCCGTGCGCCCCACGCCATAAAGGACAAGGTTGAAATCCCACCCCTGGCGCAGCTCTGCCAAGCGCGCATCGTGCTCATTGATGATGGTGCTCAATTCAGATTTGATCCTGTGGGACGCATCCACCACATCGTCCACGTCGCTCACCTGGCCTAGCCGGAACGCAAGGTCACTCACCAGCGAGAGGGCCGCGTTATTGTGAGCCTGTGAGACGCGCATCAGCGCCATGTCCTTGATGAACTCGCGTTGGGTCAGCCGGAGGTCACGCCCCACTGGAGCAAGCCGCGCTTCAATCTTCCGGCGCTCGGTATCAATACTCGCCTCAAGATCGGCAGACAGCGTATCAATTTCAGTCTTGAAGGAGGCTAACCTTGGCTCCAGCGTGGCAAGCTCGCGATCAAGATTTTGACCCGCGGTCTTGGTCTGCAAAATAACCCCGTCCGCCTGCGCTTTCAGCTTGTGGAGTTCGCGCACAGCATCTTCAGCATCATCACGCGCGCGCATCAATTTCTTCGTCTCATCACGCGCTTCTTTGATGATGGACTTGGTGTCAGCGCGTACGTTGCGGACAATATCGCGGGTTTGAGTTTGCGCCCCGGCGAAGACGTTTTCCGTCACCTCATCAACTGAACTGCGCACCATGGTCTGGAACGCTGCCGTACCCCCAAAAAGGGCAATCACCGTGAGTGCTGCACCAATCCAGGAATAGCGCTTTAAGAGCTTGGCCTGAACCTTTGCCTCGATCTGGGCAACCATCCGCTCTGTCTCAAGGTCTTTGAGGTAGGCGCGATCGACTGGGACCTTATCTGGCTCGCTCGGTTCGCTTGGATCAGCCATGCCCTCAGTTCCCCTCACAATTGGGATCGTAGGCGGGGCAACCGGCAACCGCTTCAGACATTCCCCCCGCAGCCAGTGAACCAATGGCAACGGCGGACAGCACTAAAAACACAAAACAAAAAGCTTTCATCGCTCACATCCTTTTTCATCAGGAAACTAAGTCGACTGCCTGGGAGACACCTCCCATTCATCAGATGGGAAATTCAATCTGACGTTTAACCGTTTATCAACCAATTAATTCAGAATTCGGACAATGGTGTTACCGTATTTCCGACAGTTTCGTGTTGAAGATCACACAATAAAACATGTCGGCACACACCAAGTGTCCGTAAAAGACTCGACCTGTCGCCAAGTGACTCATGCTCATAGGGAAAGGGTCATCCCCCCTTGCATTCTCTTTTGACGAACCGCAAGGGGGACAGCCTAGCCGCCGGCCGGGTGGCTTCAGGTGTTCATGGAATCGAAGAACTCGGCGTTGTTCTTCGTCTGCCGTAGCTTGTCGAGCAGGAACTCGATGGCATCCACCGACCCCATGGGATTCAAAATCCGCCGCAGCACGTACACCTTCTTGAGGTCTTCTTTCTTGACCAAAAGCTCTTCTTTGCGCGTGCCGGACCGCTGGATATCGATGGACGGCCGAATAGCAGAGACAATCCACCCGTCGAGGCCGCCAGGGTCGATGCCGGAAGGAAGCCGGGGCCGGCGACACTTGGGCAAAGGTAGCCGGACCCGATCGGCCCCCTGCGCAACGACTGCAG
>JBCDLN010000011.1:0-26690 GCA_038745295.1 Pseudomonadota bacterium
CTCAGCCGGCACAGTTGCCGGCCTCAGACGTTGCCGAAACGCGCAAGCGCGTTTCGGTGGGGTTGACCCATCAGGCCCACCGCGGGATTCTGACGGTGTCGGCTCCGGAGGAACGTCGCTGTATGGTGTCCCACCAAAGGAACATATGAAGGGGCCTTTGGGAGCACTTCTGAGTGTTGCCGGACCTTCGAGTGAACAACCTTCATAGCTTCTACATCCAGGTCGCCTTGACCAAAGAGCACCCTGCCCATTCAGAGCGCCTCACCTTTGGATGCTGACCCAGCGAACCGCCAGTCGAGACAGAGGGTAGGGGGGCGCTGCCGAAAAGACTTTAGGCAGTCTCGGACTGCTCGCGCGGGTGCTCACGCTGCGGGGGGTGGCCGCTCAGTGCCATCATGGAAAGGCGACCCACCCAGGCTCGCAGCGCTTCATCGTCGTCAACCATGAGTGATCCGATGCGTTTGGGACGTGAAAGGGCAGCGCTGGCTTGCGTGTCCTCCACCATGTTTTGAAGCGCTCACTATGCTGAGGGGCTGACTGGCGCGGGATCCGGTCGCACAAAAGCATCGGCTCTGCCTGCGCCGGCCCCGCTCTTTGCGCAAGCATTGAACCAAACCAGCCGCAACAGGGTTTAGCAATCCGTCGCGGTCTATCCGGCTCGTGCCGGATACTGTTTGCTCACTTTCTCGCTTTCGGCGCCCGTCGAGGCGACCTCTTTCCGACGGCCGGCACTGCCTGCTTTTTCAGCTGAATGCGCACGTGGCGCAGTTGCCATGCAGGACGGGGGTGATGTGCAGGACGGAACTGCGACAGACCGGTCATCGCTGAGGAGACGGGGGCCGGTTTACCGGCATGTGCGGGGCGGTGGCGTAACCCTTGCTGAGAGCCGTCGCTCCATGACGTTGCATCGTTGCGAAGGTAGCCTTGTGGCTGAAGGCACGGCGGCCAAAGGCATAGGCCACCATGGGTGCCAGTAAGTAGACCGCTGCACCATGGGCCGCCGTCGCGTTGTTGAACATCAAAAATAGGCCGGCCGCTGAGGAGAGCACGATCGGTGCGTGGTCGGTCCCCTTTGGCAGCGGGGGCAACAGCCATCCTGGCAGACGTACGAGGATGAACACACCCAGCAAACCCACGAATACGCCGTAGCGGGCAAAGGTATCAAGTATTTGCGAGTGCTTTCCCACAGGCTCATAAGACAATACTCCAAAGAGCGGGGAAGATAAAAAGATATCGACACTGCGCACATAGCGAGACGCCCGGTCCGAGGCTGTCCCCACCATTTCCCCAAGCGCCAGGCTTTGCCGCACGTGGTCAATCTTCTTGGCGTATTTGGTACCCTCAGCAAGGTGTTCGGCCCCGTTGAGCACGACCTCATAAGCCAAGACCGCAACGCCAAGTGCTGCGATCACAAGTGTTGTGCGCACAACCAAGCTTCGCGTGCCCCCACGATAGGCCCAAAGCGCGAGCCCAGAGGCAAGGGTGAGTACGAAAACAGCAAGGCCAAAGCCGCCAGCCAACACCACCCCAACGCTGGCAATCATGAAAAGCCCAACCGCTTTGCCAAGCGCATCGCCCACCCACCGACCGCGCGCAACAAAGACTAAAAAGAGCGGCGCTAAGACGGCACACACATAGACAGTCTGGTAGCCACCCACCCCCGAACGTAGGAGTGACAGCGCTTCGGGGCTGGTGCGCACCACCGTGCGTGCTGCATGGGGATCGCCCAAAAGAGCGCTCAGCGTTTTGATCAGCGTGATGGCCATCAAAACAAGGACCGGGGCGATCAGCCACTCAAGCTCCTGGAAGCGTCGGCCGCGATAGGCGATCGCCACAAGGGCACACGCCAGAGCGATGTGAAGCTGAATGCCCCGCACCACCTCTGCGAAGCCGCCCACCATGAGCTGGATCACCACTGTGTAGCTCAGGAAGAGAAGGGTCCACCCGGCTGGTCCATTTGCAAACCGTTGGAAACCGTTGCGCAGCCCTTCAAGGCAACACCATGCGCCAAAGGCTGCCACAAGCCCGTACCGCCAAACAGCATCAATGGCGAGCGGCGGAAACAAGCACCAAATGAGGATGTAAAGAACGCAAACCGATTGGGCGAACGCGATGGTCATTGCGCCGCGGATGGCGGATCTAGCTGGCATGCCGCCAAGTATAGGTGTTCACATAAGGCGTATAACTCAAGATTATTCGCACAATATCCTGGGAGAAGTTGGGGGCAACGTATGCGTTAACGGGCCGCGTGCGCCTCCCGCTTTGATGCTGGCGCATGGCAAGAAGAGCGGCTGCAACAATGTCGTCCCCATGACGGCCAGCGAGAATAGTGACGGCTTGATCCATCGCCTCTAGCCGCTCGTGGGTTTGGCGCAGCGCAACAGCGGGGAAGCCAACAAGCGCTGCTTCTTCCGGCAAGGAGCCACTGTCAGAAAGTACACAAGCTGCATCCTTTTGGAGGCGTATATAGTCCACAAATCCGAAAGGCGGGCAGCATGTGATGGAGGCGGGCGGAGGTGTTGGGGCACGCTCAAGTGCGGCACGGGTTCGCGGATGCGTCGATAAGATCACTGGCTTACTGGTGGCGGTCGACAACTGGTCAAGCGCTGCAATCATCATCTCAAGACGTTTTGGGTCATCCACCGTTTCGGCGCGATGGACACTTGCAACGAAGTATTCGCCCTTGGTTAGCGATTGTTCGGTCACAATGTTGCTCTGAGCAATCCGTGCACAGTGAGCCGTAAGCACTTCATCAAGTGGCGAACCCAGCACAAAACACAGCTGCGGTGGAAGACCCTCCGCCAGAAGGTTCCGGCGGGCTGCCTCAGAATAGGCAATGTTGATGTCACTGGTGTGGTCGACAATCTTGCGATTGATCTCTTCGGGGACGTTGACGTCGTAACAGCGATTGCCGGCTTCTGCGTGGAAAATGGGGATTTTGCGCCGTTTGGCAGGGATCACGCTCAGGCAAGAATTGGTATCGCCTAAGACCAACATGGCATCAGGCATTTCTTGAGCGAGGACTTTATCCGTCTGCGCAATGATGGCGCCAATCGCTTCCCCTGGTGAAGCCGCCGCAATGTTGAGGTGATGGTCAGGCGCACGCACACCAAGGTCTTTGAAGAAGATCTCGCTAAGGCGGGGATCGTAGTTTTGGCCTGTGTGCACCAAGATGTGGTCGACGCTGCGGTCCAATTCACCAATTGTCCGTGACAGCCGAATGAGCTCCGGCCGGGTGCCAACCACCGTCATGACTTTCACGGGAGCACGGCAGCCTGCGCGGCGCGGATGGGCGCAGCATCGTGATAGTGTCTGGCCAATTCCTCCACCATCGCCGGCCACGATGGCGCAGTATAGCCGTAGCGCATCTCGAGGCGGCCGGCGCGCATCGACCGGTCGATGACCACGCTTTCGTCCGCCACAATCTCAGTGGAGAGCGAGAAGGCATCGCGCACCATCGTGAGGAGGGTGAACTTGTCGATGGGGGCAGCGGCCACATGCATGAGCCCGCCCATGGGGCCGTGGGAGGCTAAAATCTTGGCAACCAGTCTGGCCACTTCAATGGCGCTCGGCCCGGAAAATACCGCGTTGGTGTACCCTGGCACAGGGCCGGGCTGGGACAAAAACCAGTTGAGCAGTCCCCGTGAAGTGGCTTGTTCCAGGCCAACCATGGATGTGCGGAGCGTGAGGATCCCCTCTCCGCTGACCTCGCCAATGGCCTTTGAGCGTCCATAAGCATCGTTGGCGTCGGGTGGGTCCATCTCACTATACTGACCTTGATCACCAGTAAAAACGCAGTCGGTGCTAATATGAATGAGTTTGGAGCCCCGAACAGTAACGGCCCGCGCCAGCTTCTTGGGAAAATGCGCATTGACTGCAAAGGTGGTGGTAAGGTCATCCACGGCCGCGTTGTTTTTGACGATGCCGATGGCATTGATGACGGCGTTGGCGTGATGATTGTCAATGGCAGCTGTCACGCTGGCAAAGCGGGTGGCGTCCACATTGGGATAAACGCTCACCCCGCACGGCAAAGGGACCCTTGAGCGCGCCCCGCGTACCGTGACGCCGATCCGGCCGTTGTGGATCCGCTTGCCAATCAACTCGTGCGCCAACGCATGCCCCAAGAGGCCCTCTCCACCAAGGACCAAAATGTTCATGCTGCATGCCTTTCGGTGAGCGCCCGCTGAATGAAGGGCAAGGTCAGGAGCTTTTCGGTCACCGCTGGTATACTGAGGCGTTCAGTATTGTGAGAGTTATAATCTTCTGTGGCAGACACGCATTCTTTGCCATCTGAGAAATACTTGCCGTAGTTGAGGTCACGATTGTCCGACGGGATCCTGTAGTACCCGCCGCGATCTTCTGCTGATGCGAGCTCTTCCCGGGTGAGCAGCGTTTCGTAGAGTTTTTCACCGTGGCGGGTGCCGATAACGTCGATGGGGTTGTTGGCGCGGAAGATATGGAGGAGCGCGTTCGCCAGATCACCGATGGTTGAGGCGGGCGCTTTTTGCACAAAGATATCACCATGGGTGACGTTGGCGAAGGCGTAGACGGCCAACTCCACGGCATCATCGAGCGACATCAAAAACCGCGTCATATTGGGGTCGGTGACGGTGAGGGGCTCGCCCCGCTGGATTTGGTTGACAAAGAGCGGGATCACCGAGCCGCGCGAGGCCATGACGTTGCCGTACCGGGTGCAGGCAACGGCGGTTTTGTCCGCGTTGGTGAAGCGGGCTTTTGCAACGGTCACCTTTTCCATCATCGCTTTGGACAAGCCCATGGCGTTGATGGGGTAAACCGCCTTATCGGTGGACAGCACCACCACCTTTTTGACGCCATTGGCAATGGCGGCGTTGAGCATGTTTTCGGTGCCCAGCACGTTGGTCTTATAGGCCTCCAGCGGATAGAACTCGCAACTGGGAACTTGCTTCAACGCGGCCGCTTGGAAGACATAGTCAACGTCTATCAAGGCTGGAAGAAGGCTTTGGTAGTCTCTCACATCGCCAATATAGTATCTGATCCGGCTGTCTTTGATGAGCCAGCGCATATCGTCTTGTTTCTTTTCATCTCGGCTGAAGATGCGGATCTCTCCGATGTCGGTCTGCAAGAAGCGTTCAAGCACCGCGTGACCGAAGGAGCCGGTCCCGCCGGAGATGAGGAGCGTTCGACCGTCAAACATGGGCGCGGTCCTCCAGAGTGTGAGGGCGCCGCTCTGGCGTTCTTGGGAGGGTGAGATGGTGGGTCAGCCAATCCATATATCGCGCGACTCCCTCCTCCAGCCCCACCTTTGGGCGAAAGTTGAACCCACGGCGTGCTGCATCAATATCGGCGCTGGAATGGCGCACATCGCCGGCGCGCTCAGCGCCATTCAGGACGGGAGGGCGGCGTGTCCCGTGCTGCAGCATCACCTTGGTGAGTGCGTTCACCGACACAACATTGCCCGACGCAATGTTGAAGGTTCCCGATAAACCCTTTGTATTGGCAGCGCTGATATTGGCGGCCACCACATCGTCCACATGCACAAAGTCACGTGTTTGTTCGCCATCTCCATAGATGGTGATCGGTTCTCCGTCTAAGATCTGGCGGGCAAATATCGGGATGACATTGCCGTAGGCATCGTAACGTTGATGCTGACCATAGACGTTGAAGTATCTGAGGCTGACAATCTCGATGCCGTAAAGATGTCTGTATGCATGGCTTTGTGTCTCAGCGGCGAGTTTGCTGCATGCATAAGGTGTTTGCGGATCGAGAGGGTGGTCTTCGCGGATGGGCAGTCGGCACGGTTCGCCGTAGACCGCTGCCGATGAGGAGATGACAAGTTTGCGGACATTGTGCGCTTTCGCGGCCATCAAAACCTTCAATGTTCCCAGCACATTGACGTCACTATCCATGACCGGGTTTTCGATGGCGCGCCGGTTCCCCACCGACGCTGCAAGGTGAAACACCATCTCAACGTTGCGCATCACCTCGTCCACCAGAGCGTGATTGCGGATATCACCCTCAACAATGGAAAGCCCGGGCTGTGGTTGAAGGTTGCTGCGATGGCCGGACGAAAAATTGTCCAAAACAGTGACGCGCGCGCCATCTGCCAAAAGTGCTTGGGTAAGATTTGAACCGATGAAGCCGGCTCCGCCGGTGACAAGAACGTTCACCAAGACCCTCCAATACCTGTCATCTTTGGGGTGTGGCAAGATGTTCAACAAATGACGCAAATGCTGGAACATAGACGCGGTAGTCAAAAGCGCGGGCGGCTTCGCGGCGGGCAGCCCGCCGCATGGGCGCCAACGTGTGACGGGGCGTTGCCAATAAACGTTTGAGCCCGTCCATCACAGCATCGACGCAGGTGGAGGCTGTGAGGACGGCGGTTTCGCCATCACGCAAATGATCGCCAAGATCACTGGAAAGATTTCCAAAGACTGGGGTACCGGCTGCAAGACTTTCCACAGTCTTGGTGGGGAACCCCGCCTCAGCGTATCGTTTGGACGGGCGCAGCATCACAGAAAAATCGGCATTTCTGGTGAGCGCCAGCGCCTCACTGTGGGCGATGCGTCCAAGGGCTGTCACTTGAGGGGGGAGCGTTTTGATGGAAAGGGCCATGACATCTGGGAGCGCTAAAACCTCTTCAGCCGTGACCCCTGCGATGACCACCTTGATGGCCGATGCTTCAGGCCCGAGCCTGATGAGGGCGGCGATGAGAGAACCCAGACGCTCCTTGTGGCCGGGTGAGCCTGTGTAGGATAGAACGAGCGGCGCCTCATGGTCCCGCACCGCGGGCCCTTGTTCCACAGCGTCCACGTCAAGTGTTGGCGGGATGCGGACAGTGTGGCAGCCGGCACCGGAAAAGTAATTCTCAAGCCGGCGACTGATGGCAATTGTATTGCGGCAACGCGGCGCCAGTCGTCGCATCGCGTATTCAGTATTCCAATAGTAGGGGTCGGTGAGCCAGTCGGTTGCCCGCGGCGGGTCGTACCATTCCACCGCGTCAAACGCGACGGGTACGCCCGATTTTCGGGACCACGCCAAGAGGCGCTGAAGATAGGGCGTGTATCCACTATAGAGGATGACGGCACAGATCGCCCGCTTCTCTGCCTCCAAAGCGCGCACAAGACTACGGCCCATCCCCACATAGTGAAGGTGTTTGACAAACCTTGACCGGTGCTCAGCCGTGCGTTCACCCAAGGAGCGGACCGAAATGGCTTCTGCCGCTCTGCTTTGATTGCCAACCTGGGGATGCGGCCCATCGTGCGGCATTTGACCTGACCAGACCTCAACAGGAAACCCGGCTGCGGCAAGGCTTTTGGCGTTGCCTTCCACGCGCCTTGCAGCGGCCCCGCCGTGGGGGAAGGAAAAGGGGCCGGCATAGATGATGAGGGGGTGTTCCATAGCCGCCGTCGATCCTGTGCTGCCGCAGGGCTTAGCAATTTTCTACTTGAAGCTGTATAAGAAGTAAAGCACAATCGTGGGGAGATAAGGCGCACATTCCTAGGAAGACGCCCCGCAGTTGGGGTGCTTCCTGGGTGGCAACGCGGTTGTCGCGCCCGGACTGTGGCCGGCCTTCGATGGCCCTACAGCCCGCCTCAGATGGGCTCGTCGGCGCACGAATTGGAGCGCGCATGAAGGTTTTATGGGTCACCAATCTGGTGGCAAGGCCAGGAGAAAGTGTTGCTGATCCGCAGTCTGCTGTATTTGGCGGCTGGATTGCGACGATGGCTCAAGCCCTCAAGTCGCAATCAGAGATTGAGATCAGTATTCTCGTGCGCACCCGCACGCGCGCTGCCCATAGGCAAGTGTTGCATGGCGTGTCGCATTATTATGTCCCGCTTGCCCGCCGCAACAAATGGCGGGTTGATGAGGCGGCCTTGCGGAGTACCATAGACGATGCCGCGCCGGACATTTTGCATATAGAGGGGGCGGAGATGCCCCACGCGCTGCAGGCGGCGCACGCGTTCTGCGGGCCGGTGATTGTTTCGGTCCAAGGGGTTTTGAAGGGGCTTGAGCCCTATGAATTTGGCGGCCTGCCGTTTGAGCGGTGGGCTTTGATGGTGAACCGACCGCGCCGGGCGATCATGGCTGCGGCCCACATTGGCAATAAGTTCATCTATTTCCGGCCCAGACTGTCCACTGAAGCGGCTGTGATGGCGCGCGCAGACCACCTCATAGGCCGGACGCAATGGGACCGGGCGTACTGTGCCGAACTTGCGCCGGGAACGCCCTATAGTGCCGTGGGCCGCATCTTGCGCCCCGCCTTCTATGAACACCGACGGGCGCAGGATGTGCGCTACCGCCACAGTTTATTTCTAGGCAATGCCAATCATCCACGCAAAGGCGCCCACGTGGTGGTTGCAGCGCTCAAACGGCTGGCGGCGCGCTTTTATGATTGTTCGCTTTTGATTGCCGGTGAGCCACCCCGGCCCAGCGCAATGCGGTTGAAGGCAGCGGCCGGCTATCCAGCACATCTTGCTGGTGAAATCGAAGCCGCAGGGCTTTCCAACCGGGTCCGCTACACAGGCGTGCTGGGTGCCGTGGACATGGCAGAGGCGATGGCAAGCTCACACGTGTTCGTGCTTTCCTCCCTTATCGAAAATAGCCCCAACACGCTGGGCGAAGCCATGATGCTGGGTATGCCCGCCGTGTGCGCGGCTGCAGGCGGGGCACCCGACATGGCAGCGCCTGATCGTGAAGCCCTGTTTTACCGCCCCGAAGATCCGGTGTGCCTCACCCATCAGGTGAGCCGCATCTTTGAGTGCGATGCCCTGGCGGCATCCCTCGGTAAAGCCGCCGCTCAGCGAGCACGGCGCAACCACGATCCCAAAACCAACGCTCATCACCTCCTCAGCGCATATGAGGCGGTTTTGTCCCAGTCATCCCCCACAAGGCTCTTTGAGGAGGCGGCATGATCTCGCTCTTGCAACCAGCCCCGGCCATCCTTTTTGTCTTCAATCGGCCGCACCTGACTGAGCGCTCCCTTGCAGGGCTTGCCCGCAACACCATTGCGACCGCAACCCCGCTCTACATTATCAGCGATGGACCGCGCGGCCGCGCTGACCGCCGCGCTGTGGATGCTGTGCGCAAGATTGCCCGCGCGGAAGTGCTGGCGCAGCGCTTTGCCAACGTGACCCTGATCGAGGCTGAAGAAAATAACGGCCTGCGCCGCGCGATCATCAATGGTGTCGACCTGGTGATGCGTCAACACGGTGAGGCAATTGTGCTGGAAGATGATCTGGTGGCGGCGCCTGACTTCTTATATTACATGAATGCCTGCCTCCGATACTACCAGCGTGACACGAAAATCGGAAGTATATCAGGTTACTCGCCGCTCAAATCACTTCCCGTCGGGGTCAAGGGCGATGTTTATGCGTTGCCCCGCAATGGCTCCCATGGTTGGGCCACATGGAGCGATCGATGGGGCGCTGTGGATTGGACACTCAAGGGGTATGATACCTTCCGCACCGACCGTGCCGCCCGCCGCAGATTTGATCGGGCTGGGTCTGATCGATCTCGCCGACTGGATCGTGAGGTGGCAGGGCGTGCCAATTCTTGGTCTATCCGGTTCGGATTTTGGCAAGATCAAGCTGAGAAGTTGACTGTCTACCCTCGCGATAATCGGATCATCAATCTTGGTGGAGATGGCAGCGGTGTTCACGGCGCAAAAGGCTTCAAATTCAACACTATGGAACTTGAAGACCCCAAGCCGTTCAAGCTTGCTCCGGTGCGCGAAGACCAGCGGGTGGTGGATGCGGCCGCCCGCCTTTATGGGGGTGGCCCGGCGCGCCGTTTTGTGCGCCGTTTGGCAGCGGAAGCGGGATCCATTCGAGCCCGCTTTGGCGCGCCATTGCACAGGTCTGAGGCTGGTTTTTACTAGCGCTGTGTCAGTGCTTGGGAGCGCACGCCAAACGATCAACCGGTCCCGCGTGCGCCTGTTGGCCCTTCAAACGCTCCTCGCAGAGCTGAGCACGGGCTTATACGTGTGTCGGCGGCATGGTCGACCTGGTGGGCGTTGTCCCGTTGAACGGCTCGACGCGGCCCTGCGAAAAAACTCAGCTTTGGCCAACACTTGAAATTCACACGGTAGAACTGGGTGGTGACGTGAAAATTCTTTGGCATTACTCGGTGCTTAATCTCGGTGGTGCCGAAATTTCCACGGTTCGACTGTTGAATGCGTTTGCAGCACGAGGCCACCAGGTCGAGCTTGTTCTCAACCTGCCTGGGGGGCTTGCCGAGCCGCTTTTGTCGCCAGAGGTGCGTGTGACCCACCTGCGGCCCCGCGGCGTTCCCCGGCCAGGCTTGGGTGCTCTATCCCGCGGCGGCGCGTCATGGCAGCAAAGCGCACGAAAGCCGGCCTCACTGATCCGGCGTGGTGGTGATCTTTGGCGGTATGGTCAAGATAAATGGGCCGAGTTCTGCCGCATACGCCAGCGCGCGCGCGCGGGTGATGTGGATGTTGGCGTTGTGGGCCTTCAAGGCCTCTCGCCCCGTTTGGTGTGTGAGAAGGTGCGTCCAAGGCGGCGGATACACTTCATTCGCAACACCATTGATCGTTGCGATCCCTCCGGGCAGTTAGCACGCCGCATCGCGGCAAACTCCGGTAACGTTGATGCCTATATTTGTGTTTCAGACGCGGCGCGTGACGCTCTCCTTGCCAGCGTGCCCCAGATCGCGCGCAGGGTACATGTGGTGCCTAACCTTTTGGACGCCGCGGCGATGCGGGCAAGGGCGAAAGAGCAGGACCCCTTTCCCACACGCACCGACAGGACGCGCGTTCTCACCGTTGCAAGACTTTCTGAGCGCGCTAAAGGGCTTCATCGGATGGTGCGTGTCCATCAGGCCCTTAGGGCAAGGGGCATCGATTTTGACTGGTACGTGCTGGGCGACGGCGATGACCGCGCGCCCTTTGAAGCAGCCATAAAAACGGCAGGTCTTTCAGACCGCATGCATCTCGTCGGGCGGCACAGCAATCCGTACCCTTTCATTGCCCATGCAGATTTGGTGGCCGTCCTTTCCCACTATGAGGGTCTTTCGGGGGCCATCAATGAGGCCAAGGTGCTGGGCCGGCCGGTCATCGCCACAGATGTGGGTGGCGCGCGCGAGCAGCTTTCAGGAGGCGGCGGACTTGTGGTCCGCAGTGAGGATAGCGCCATTGTGGAAGGTATGGCCGCGCTTTTGTTGGACGATCAAAAACGGGCTCTTCTGGCAAAGTGCCCGCTGCCAGACCACCTCCTCAACGACGAAGCAAAGATTGATCGGCTCACCTCGCTCTTTGCAGAAGGCCTTGACCCCGCCACCTCCAGACGACCCACCTCACACGGCAGCCGCGCGCCGACTGTCCTTGCCGGTGAAGGGTGAATGGCAACAGGAGAGCCCCACCGGCAACCCCAACGGGATAAGTGTGCCCAGGAGGCCGCAGATCGGGGCTGCGGTGATGGCAAGAGCGGGCCCGCCCACCATGGCCGAGCCGTGGACAACAAAGCATTGAACCCGGCCGAAAGGGGGAACCGCAGCGACCCGGTCGGCGCCGACACAAAAGAGCAAGTCTTTGGTGCAGGGCTTGCCATCACGACAATGGTTATCGGTGTCTTGCTCGCGCTCGTCACAACACCAATACTTGTCCATGGGTTGGGACTAGAAGGTTTTGGACGCTATAGCCTTGCCATCTCCGTCCTCGCCGTCTTCATTCTTTTCGACGGGGGGCTGACCAACGCCCTCATCCGCTTTGCATTGCCCTACCGTGCAGAAGGGACGCAAGCACTCTTTCACTTCTTGAGGGGGACGCTGCCCATCTACCTCGTCCTGCTGATGGGGCTCGTCACCACGGCGGTGTGTGTTGCTGTTTTGGTGCTGGCTTTGGGCGGGGACGCATCGTCGCTCAGCATTTACGCTCTTGCCGTTGTAGGGGCGGTCGCAACGCTGCTCGCAAACCCTTTCAGGGCAATCATGGCCGTCTATGAGCGCTTCGTCGCGGCGCGCCTGATGGAAATGCTGGCGGCGATCGCGGCGGCGGCTTTGTCCATTGCGGCTGTGGTCATGGGCTTTGGCGCTGAGGGCGCAATGGCCGGTGTTGTGGCGAGCGCCTTTGGTCTTCTGGCGGGGAGGGCGGCTTATGTGGGCATTGTCCTGCGCGTCCCGCTCATCGGTGCTGAGCGTTTCAAAGCAAACTTGGCTCCGCAGAGCGGTGATGAGATCCCGCGCCGTCAGCGTGATCCGTCGAACAACACTGAACGCCGCGCCATCATCGCCTACGCCCTTCCCATTCTAGCAACGCTCACCGTAGACGCTGCCTATGCGCGGGTTGCCCTGTTTCTAATCGCTGCCGTCTTAGGCCCATCGGCCGTTGCGCTTTACGCCGTTGCGCTCCTTTTCCAGAAACACATTTTGCGGCTATCGACAGCCATCACCAAGGTTATGGTGCCCACGACCCTTGCCAATGTGGATCGCGGCGTGACGGGCAGCGCCCTTTTGCACTCCCTGTGCGATGTGGCGCGGGTGCAGGTCCTGCTATTGGGCCCGGCAGTGATTGCGCTCGCCGCTTTTGGCGACACCTTCTTGGCGCTTTGGCTCGGACCTGAATTTGCAGCCATCCATCCTATCATGGTGATGATCATGGCGGCCTATGCGTGCGACCAGGTGGGCAGCCTGAGACATGTGGTGCTTCAGGCCCGCGGGCTCTACTGGTTGCGGGCTCGCCAAGCCATGGTGATTGCATTTGTGAGCCTGTCCATCTCGCTCCTTCTGATGCCATCGCTAGGTCTCATGGGCGCTGCGCTTGCCTATACGGGTGGTCTCCTCTGCTCGTTGCTTGCCGCAAACCACATCCTTTCTCGCCGTGCTGGCGTGCAGGTCAAAGAATTCTACTTGATCCTTGCCCGGGCTGCGGCTCCGGCGCTTGCGGGGGCTTGTGGCGTTGGGCTGGCGGTGGGGGCGGCGATACCAGCGAACTGGTGGGGCCTTTTTCTGGGGACTGGGGTTTATGGCGTGGCCACCCTTACTCTGATCTGGAAGCTGGGCCTTACCAAGCAAGAGCGGCACACCTTGGTGAGCCTCGTCATCCAAGCCCTGCCCAGGCGCTGGCGCGTTCCATCACCCCAACATCTGTAATGCTCGTTGTAACCACCACGGCGCCAACAACCCAGACGGGGCCACAATCGCGTTCAGGTATCTCTGGGCTGTGTGAGATCCGAAGGCCGTCAGCGCTGATGCGCTCCGGCACGGCAATGATATCGCCACGTGTTGGCTGCGATGCACCGTCCCTGAGCCTTTCGGCCCGCAGCCCAACCCGACGTTCGGGCAGTCGCGAGATCAGCCGACACCGCCCTCGTTCTTAAGAGCTGCGCCCTTGGTGATGATGCCGCTCCATGGTGCGTCATTGGAGCGGGCGCTCGACCCTTCACCGATGAGCGCCCGCCGTGATCAAGTCTTGACGCTGTCCAATTTCAGAATCACGCATCATGGGGCGTTAGAATGACCCTTGGCGATCATTCCAACGTTCGCTAAACCTCGACGATAGAAATATCGTCGACGTCGAGCGTCGAGCCCCCGCCGCAATTGAGCTGGAACACGGTGTTGCCTGACTTTGCAGTGAGCGTTTGGCTATGCGTGCCGGGGCCGACGATGTAGGTGCCGTTGGCTGAACTTCCGCCCAAGAAGAACGGCGTTGTGGTTCCGGACGTATAGTTGGAGACTGTCCAAGTGATACGGTAAGTCTTGCCGGCAACAAGAGGAACGCCGGTCTGACGCCAATAGCCGGTGCCGGACGACACTGTCCCCACGCCGCCCGCAATCGCCACCGCACCACTCAGCGTCCAGCGTGAGGCGTTATCGAAACCGCCATTGTCCAAGATGTTGATTTCTGAACCGTCGTTGAGATGGGCAGAGCCAAGCGCAACAGCATGGCGACCGCCCAGCGTGCGAAGGCTTGCTGCATCGAAATGGACGCCGTCATAGGTGCTGAGGCCCGTGGAGGCGACCATGGCCGTATAAGGGACCCTGTTTTCAACATCGGCTATGGCGGCGGACACTGCAGCGTGCGATGCACCATTATCAGCAACGTCTGCTGGGATGTCCCCGATGGTGAACGGGGTCATCTCGTTGGCGCGGATGATATCGCTGCGCAAGTCGATGATCATCTGATCAAGACTTGCCCCATAGCTTGAGCCGCCACCGGTGTCGGCATCCGTCTCGCCATGCTGCCACAAAATCCCTTTGAGGCTGAAGCTGGGGTTCTGAGCAAAGATCGCGTTCAGACGGCTGACGAAATCTTCGTATGCAGAGTCGCCCTTGTTCCAATCATTGCCGGCAAAGCTCGTCCCGCCCTTAGCGCCCGGCATGAAAAGGAGCTGTACCCCGGGGTTGGCCGCCAGGTAGTCAATGGCGAACTGGACAGCAAGGCTCATCTTGCCGGCGCCATACCCGCCCTGATGTTGGAGGTTGCCGGCGGCGGGAATGATCACGCCGTTGTTGGCGCCATTGCGGCCCCATTGAAAGGTGCCGGCCGGCCAGGAGGCGCCGCCATCAAAGCTTGGACCGCCTTGCATGTTGGATTGCCCGGCAAGGCCAATCACGTGCGTGGGGACACCCCCGCTGCCGGTGTTTTGTGCGCTGAGGCCGACCCCCAGATTAATGAGCATGTTGGCATCTCCCCTCGCACCGTCCTATCGGCGCCTATCCACCTGATCTCAGCCGAGACGATAAGGCCGCGCCGGTGGGCGGGGAGAAGATCGATCACTGTGGCGCTCTCAGTATTCGCGCGCCGGGGACAAGGGGGGAAGCATTGCTGCAAGAAGTTGGTGAGTGAGGCCGACACGCCGCGCCACAAGCAACGCCCCCTGCCGGGTCAGATGACCTCTGTCGGCGTAGATCGTGGTGTCACCGATGGCGCTGACGCAGCGGATTGGGTCGCATAGCCCATCAGAGGGGAAAATGAGGTGGGCCCCTGTCTCCTGCGCAGCGCGTGACAGTGCTGTGATGACGTCCGCCTGATAAGCCTCAGCCGCCCGCGCACTCAACGTGCAGTCCGCCGCGCCAAGTGTTAGAACGTGGTGCTTCAACCGCGACTGGCAGGCCCCAAGATCCATTCCCGTGCTTGGGGCAGGGGCGATTATGGCAACGGTCTTGCCCGCACCTTGCAGCGCCATCACCGTTCCGCTTATGGCGGCGGAAAGCGCTTGGGAACCACCGAGCGCCAGCGCTCCCCCCACGCCACTATCGCGCGCCTTTAAAAGCTGTGACCAGCTTGAGGATAGAACAACAAGCTCCACTTCATTTTGCGTGACCAAGTATTGAATGGCGCTATCGACGAAACTCAAACACGCCTCGTTGAAGGTGAGTGCGTGCGGGCCCTGCGTGGAAGAGCCTGCAAGGGCTGGGGCACGCGCAGGGGCACAGCCGCTCTTGGTGATCTGAACAATCCCGCCCAGCGCGGCCTCGGACTGTTCAAGGGGCGCTGCCCACTGCATGGCGTAGCTGTCCCCCAAAAGGGCGACACGGGGTGTGAGACGGGTTCGGCAAACATCATGGTCGTGCCATTGAGAGCTTGTCTGCGCACAAACGGAGGCGAGACCGGTGTTGGGCGGGGGACGGCTGACCCCTGAGGATTGGGGCCCCAGTATCAACGGTAAGGCCAATAGAGCGCTCCCCACGACACTCACCGCCAACCCCTTGGTCAGCCTCTCGGGCTGTGTACGCCAAAGCGGCCGTAACGGCGCTTCGATAAGTTTATGTTGAAGCGCACCAAGGGGAATGGACACCAACGCAAGGCCCAACAAAATTGCCGGGGGCGCATGGCCAAGGGTCAACGCGTTAGCGTAGGCCATCAGCGGCCAATGGATGAGGTAAATGGAGTAGGACCAGCGGCCGATCGCCATCATCGCGGCCGTCGGCGGTGAACTGCGTACCCAGCTGTCCCTTCCCAGGCAGATGAGCATGGTTGCCGTCACCGCGCCGGCGGCAGCCCAGCCCGGGTGATGTCCGCCGGCCGGTAAGATGAAGAGCACCAAAAGGCCAAAAAGCGCTGCCACAGGAACCAGCGGCGGCATGACGAATGGGGCCCGTCGTGAAAGGACCAAGGCGCACAAAGCGCCGCACAAAAGCTCCCACGCCCGCGCCGGCGCCAAGTAAAATGCGGCTGATGCCATGGCCTTTTGAGAGACATCAAACGGGAGCGCGCCACTCAACAGCACTTGGCAAAACATGAATGAGACGACCGCCGCGACGGCCGCGGTCGCTAAAAGCGCCCGGCGCGGCAGCAAGATCAACAAAATTGGGCAGACGAGGTAAAACTGCTCTTCCAGCGATAACGACCACATGTGAAGGAGTGGCTTGGTTTCTGAGGCGGCGGCAAAGTAATCGCTTGCCTCAAACAGGACGATGTTGGCCGTAAACGTCAGCGCGCCAAAAAGGGTGGCCACATACTCAGAACGCTCAGACGGGGTGAGCAAAAACGGGGCAGCGAGCGTGGTCAGCGTGAGTGTTGTGAGCGCAGCCGGCAACAAGCGCGCGGCCCGGCGCAGATAAAACTGCCTGAACGAAAAGGTCTTGCGCACCCGTTCGGCCAAGATCATCTGCGTCATCAGAAAGCCTGAGACCACAAAGAACACATCCACCCCCAAAAAGCCTTGGGGAAGGGCGGACGGCGCCGCGTGATAAAGAAGGACGCTCAGGACGGCAACAGCGCGCAGCACCTCAATGTCACGCCGGATGACCGTGACGGCAGGGCGATCAGGAGGTGCAATCGCGTGCGCGCTGTGTGTCCACACCGCTTGCATCATGGGCGCTCCACGGGTGTACTTGTGTCCAGAGCGGTATAACACGTTTAGATTGTGAAGCGTAGGTGATGCAACACGAGCCAGCGGCTGTCAGCGCCCTGATGGGACTGATGATGGACCGGCCCCTCAGGATCATAGATCTGTTGCTTTATGCAGCAGAAGCGTTTCCTTCGAGCGGCGTGGTCTCGGCCAGACCTGGTGGCATCACCGCGCGGGCCACCTACCCAAAGGTTGCAGCGCGTGTGGCGCAGCTTGCAGGCGCCCTACAGCGCGCTGGCGTTGAGGTGGGCGACAGAGTGGCAACGTTTGCCTTCAACAGCGCGCGCCATCTTGAACTTTACTATGCAATCTCGGGCATGGGTGCCGTCTGCCACACCATCAACCCGCGCCTTTCCGATGATCAGCTCATTTTCATCATCAACCACGCGCAAGATCGCATGATCTTTTGCGACCCAGAACTTTGGCCGCGCATCAATGCGCTTCTGCCGCACCTCAACACGCGCCCTCAGGTGGTGGTGATGACCGATGCTGCCGGGATGGCGCCCATGGCAGGCGAGGTGCTGTGTTATGAAGACATCATCGCCACAGAGCCTCAGACCATCGATTGGCCCACGCTGCCAGAGCGTACCGCGTCTGGGCTCTGTTATACGTCGGGCACGACTGGGGCGCCGAAGGGGGCACTCTACACCCATCGCTCCACAGTCTTACACGCACTTTATCTGTCGTCGTCGCTCCCCGATTCACTCAAAGAAAGGCGGCGTGTGCTGCCGGCCGTACCGCTCTTTCATGTGAACGCGTGGGGCCTTCCCTATACCGCGCCCCTTACAGGCGCGTCGCTGGTGATGCCAGGCTCATCCCTTGATGGGCCCAGTTTGTTTGCGCTGATGGACCAGGAAGAGGTGACCTCGGCATGGGGTGTGCCCACGGTCTGGATGGGCCTCCTTGATGAGATTGACCGAATGGGCCGTCTTCCCAAAGGGTTCAATGACCTTGTCGTGGGCGGGTCGGCGGCAGCGCCGTCCATGATTAACCGGTTTGAAGACATGGGCGTCAATGTTTGCCACGCCTGGGGCATGACAGAGATGAGCCCCATCGGCAGTCAGGGCAATCTCACAGCCCACTACGACCACGCACCGTTGAGCGAACAGCGCGCCCAAAAGGCCAAGCAGGGGCGCAGAATGTTTGGCGTCGACTTTAAGATCGTCAGCGATGAGGGCGTGCGCCTCCCCCATGACGGCAAGGCTGTGGGCAACCTTTATGTGCGCGGCAACTCTGTCATCAGTGCCTACTACAACAACGCTCCGGCCACGACCGACGCCATCGACGCTGAGGGTTGGTTCTTCACCGGCGATATCGCCAAAGTTGACCCTGACGGATACCTCACGTTGGTGGATCGCGCCAAAGACCTCATCAAGTCTGGAGGGGAATGGATCAGCTCCATTGACCTTGAGAACGCTGCCCTTTCCCACGCCGATGTCGCCCAGTGTGCTGTCATTGCCGTGAAAGACGATAAATGGGGGGAGCGGCCTCTTTTGGTGGTGGTGCCTGTTGGCGACGCGCCAGACCCTGCGGTCCTGATCGAGCACCTGGCGGGCTCTTTTGCGCGCTGGCAACTGCCCGATAGTGTGGTGTTTATGGAGCGCCTGCCGCTAACCGCGACCGGCAAAATCTCAAAGCTGACGCTTCGTGCCGAGCTCGATCCTGCCATGAAAAGAGCGGCACGGTGAGCCTTTCCCATGCGCGCTGACCCCGGCGATGAACCGCCTTTCACGTCGTCCTGGTTTGTGATGGATGAAGGGCGGATCAACGCTTTTGCTCATGTGACGGAAGATCATCAGCCCATCCACCTTGATGACGCAGCAGGGCGCGCCGCAGGGTTCGGCGGGTCCATCGCCTGTGGGTTTCTCACCCTTTCTATGCTGTCGGCCATGGGCGTTGATGCGATGGCGGCAGCGTCTCATGCCACCCACATCAACTATGGGTTTGATCGTGTGCGCTTCCTGGCCCCAGTGCCCAAGGGGGCGCGCGTGCGGGGGCATTTTTGCCTTGCTGCGCAGGAGTGGCAGAGTTCTGCCATATGCCACCGTCACTATGATGTGCGTGTCGAGGTGGAGGGGGAAGCGCGGCCCGCACTTGTCGCGCGCTGGATTATCCGCTCCGTTTTGCGTCAGCCCTCATGACTGAAAGTGGCAGACGAAGCGCCTCAGCGCGCCCCCTTTTGCCCCAAATATTCAATGGGCTGAGGCTCCCTGCCATTGCCGCGCCAATGTTCTTGGTCTCAGGGCCGCAGCTTGTGATTGCTCAGGCCAAGGCGGGCATCATCGGCAGCTTTCCCGCGCTCAACGCAAAGGAGGCTGACGGTGAGCCCATTGCTCTCATGGCATGGCTCAAAGAGATCGATGAGGCCCTCGACCGCCACAACCAAGCCTTCCCCGATCGCCCTGCCGCCCCGTTTGCGGTGAACCTCATTGTCCACCGATCCAACGGGCGGCTTGAACGCGATCTTGAGATTTGTCTGCGCGCCAGTGTGAAAATTCTCATCACCTCTCTGGGCGCGCAGCCGGCGGTTAACCAAGCGGCCCATGGCGCGGGCGCTATCGTCCTCCATGATGTGATCAACAACACCTTTGCCAGAAAGGCGATCGAGAAGGGTGCCGACGGTCTTGTGGCTGTGGCGGCAGGGGCGGGCGGCCATGCAGGGCACCAGAACCCGCTTGCCCTGCTGGGTGAGATCCGCGCTTGGTTTGACGGGCCGCTCATGCTTTCGGGGGCCATTGCAACAGGCCGGTCGCTGCTCGCAGCCAAGGTGATGGGGGCGGACCTTGGCTACATCGGCTCCCCATTTATCGCCACGCAAGAGGCCAACGCTCATCCTGAGTATAAGGCGATGATCGTCAACAGCAGCGCGGAAGACATCATCACATCAAGCTCTTTTAGCGGCGTATCGGGAAATTACTTGCGCCCTTCGATTGTGCGCGCCGGTTTGGACCCTTTGAATCTGGAAGAGGGCGACACCAAGCGGATGAACTATGGCGGTGGCTCATCGAAGCCTAAAGCCTGGTCGCAGATTTGGGGGGCAGGGCAGGGGATCGGCGCGGTGGATGCGGTCGTTCCCGTGGAAACCCTCGTTGCGCGGCTGGAACATGAATACCGCGCCGCCCTTTTAGAAAGCGCTGCGCTGGCCTCCGCACAAAGCTGATAAGAGCGAAAAGCTACGCGGCGTTGAGATCGGCAAAGCTTTTGTCTTCTCGCGCAAGACGCTCAAGCAGAGGAGGGACTTGCCAGAAGTATTCGTCTTCGACGGAAAGGCGACTGATCGTCTCCACAATCTGGCCAGCGCCCAGGGTGTCAGCATAGTGGAGCGGGCCTCCGCGGAAGCGCGGGAACCCGTAGCCGAACAGGAACACGGCGTCCACGTCGATGGGGCGCAGGGCAACGTCCTCACCCACCACCCGCGCCGCTTCGCTGATCATTGCCGTCATGAACCGTGTGGTGATCTCCTCCGCCGAAAAGGCGCGGGGGGTGATGCCCGCGTCCATACGGGCTTTATCAATGATGTCAGCGACTTCTGGGTTGGGCGTGCGCGGTGTATCGCCGTAAAGATAGTAGCCGCTGGCGGTCTTGCGGCCCAAGCTCCCCGCTTCAACGAGCTGATCGGCAACCGGGCTGACCCGCTCTGCAGCAGGGCGGGTGGGCGCGCGGCGCTGCCGGTCCCGATAGCCAATATCAAGCCCTGCAAGATCAGAGACAGCAAACGGGCCCATGGCAAAGCCAAAGGCTTCCACAGCCGCATCCACCTCATCGGGCCGCGCCCCATCAAGGACCATGTAGTCGGCAGCCTTGCGGTAGTGGGCCAAGATCCGGTTGCCGATGAAGCCATCGCAGACGCCGGCCCGAACCGCCACTTTGCGCAGCGCCTTGGCGGTTTCAAACCCTGTCTTCACCACATCAGGGGCGGTGTTCTTGCCCACCACCACCTCCAGGAGGCGCATCACATGGGCAGGCGAGAAGAAGTGGAGGCCCAGCACGTCCCCCGGGCGGCGGGTGGACGCGGCAATCTCGTTGACATCGAGGTAGGAGGTGTTGGTGGCAAGAACAGCACCGTCTTTTGCAATTTCATCAAGGTCAGCAAAGATTTTCTTCTTAAGCGCCATGTCTTCAAAGACAGCTTCAATGATGAGATCAGCGCTCTCAAAGTGCTCAAGGCCCAGCGCCCCCTCAAAGGCCTCCGACAGGAGCTTCGCCCGCTTTTGTGCGGCAAGCTTACCCCGCTTTACCGCACCATCAAGATTGGACGCGACGGTGTCCTTGGCCTTTTGGAGGGCGTCTTCGTCCTGCTCCACCAAGGTGGTCTTTATGCCCGCAAGGAGAGATGCTGTTGCAATCCCCGTTCCCATGGTGCCGCCACCCAAAACGCCGATGTGGTTGACCGGCCGTGGCACTGCGTTCGCTTCAGGGATCTTGCTCACCGCCCGTTCGGCAAAGAACGCGTGGATGAGGCCTGCCCGTTGGGGGCTTTTGAGGCATTCATCAAACACGTCGCGTTCGCGCGACAGACCCTCATCGATGGGAAGAAGGGATGCCGCCACAGCATCCACCGCCTTCTGAGGGGCAAAAAGATGGGGCTGCTTTTTCTCAAGCGCGGCCTTCACATCGCGCAGCGCGTCAGGCTGGGGCGTGACCACAAGGTCGCGTGTACGGCGCACTGGAAGAACACCAGTGACCGCATCGCCAGCCGCTTGGAGCGCCACCGCCCGCGGTTCTCCCCCTAAAATCTCGTCCACCAGGTTGAGTTCCTTGGCCTCAGAGGCGTCGATGCGTTTGCCTGTGGTGATGAGGTCGAGTGCGGGTGTGATCCCGGCAAGACGCGGTGCGCGCTGGGTGCCTCCCGCGCCCGGGATAATCCCCAGCGTCACTTCGGGAAAGCCCACCAGCGTTCCAGGCAGGGCAGCCCTGGCATGGCACGCAAGCGCAATCTCAAAACCGCCGCCCAACGTCGTCCCATGAAGAACGGCCACCACAGTGGTCTGACACTCTTCAATGGTGCGGCATACAGCGGTCAAAAGCGGAGGGTTGGGCGGCTTGCCGAACTCGCGAATGTCCGCCCCAGCCACAAACGTTTGGCCGATGCCATAGATGGCAATGGCATCGATGGTCTGTTCGGCCTCTAAGGTGTGGATGGCATTCATAAGGCCTTCGCGCACAGCGTGCGAGGCCGCATTCACCGGAGGGTTGTTGATGGCGATGAGGCCGATGGCGCCGACGCGCTCGGTGGTCACGGACGCTGTGGGCTCGCTCATGGCTTGCTCTCCAAAGACAGGGGCGTTGCCGGACTTGCGCTGTGTACCGCAACAAGGTCCCCAAAATGAGACAGGAGTGTGTGCTTGAGGATTTTGCCCGTTGGCGCGGTTGGAAAGGACGGCACGCGGATGATGTGCGTGGGACACTTGTAAGGCGCAAGGTTATTGCGCAGGCGCGCAGCAATCTCCGCCTCATCGCCGCTGGGCGCTATGACAAAGGCGATAATGTCTTCATCCCCGTCAGCTGGTCGGCCCACCACCGCTGCCTCTTTCACCGAAGGGTCTTGGGTCAGCATCGCCTCCACCTCCGGGGGATACACATTAAAACCTGAGCGGATGATCAGCTCCTTTGTCCGCCCAAGAATAGTGATGGCACCGTCATCGGAGATCCTCCCCAAATCGCCTGTGCGAAACGTCCCATCCGGCATCAGCACAGCGGCAGTGGCTTCAGGATCGCGATAGTAACCCTTCATGAGCCCAGGGCTCTTAATGAAGAGTTCACCAATCCCGCTCTCATCGGGCGCGTGAATGCTGACTTTGACCCCGGGCAAAGCCGTCCCCACCGAACAGTCTGTTGTGGGCTGTTGGGGCCGTGTGTTGGCAATGCCGGGCGAGCATTCGGTAAGCCCGTAGCCGTTGCTGAGGGGTTGGCCGAACACGCGTTCCGTGCGCGCTTTAAGGGCCGGGTCAAGCGGAGCACCCCCTGCGGCAAGGTATTTGAGGTGCGGCGCGCGCAACGGCCGGCCGCTCCCATCCATATGGGCAAGAAGGCGCGCGCAAATTTGCGGGACAACCATCATAATGCTGGTCCGGGATTCTAGCGCATCAAAGACAGCGTCAGGGTCAAAGCGGGCCATCAAATGGCAGCATGCACCAGACCACAGCGTCCCAAGTAGGACGGATGAAAGGCCGAAAATGTGGCTGATGGGTAAAACGCCCAGCACCTCGTCACCCGGCTCAAAGCCGCGCACGGACGATGATGTGCGCGCATTCCACAAAAGGTTGGCGTTGGTAAGCATGACGCCTTTGGGGGCGCTGGTGGTGCCGGTGGTGTACATCAGCGCAGCCACCTGATCGGCGACTTTGGCAGCTGGCGGCTCCGCCTCAGCCTCTAAAGTGGGGCTCATCATGACAGGAAGAGCGCGCCCGCCTGTAGCACATGTTGCCGTCCAGCGCTCAGCGTGTCGTGCGGCCTCTTGCGATACCTCGCTGGTGAAGGTGATGAGGCGCGGCGCAGCGTGGGCCGCAAGCGCGTCGATCTCCCTGGCTGTATAGCGGGCGTTAATGGGCACCGCCCAAGCCCCAAGACGGTTGGCACAAAGGAGCGCAACCACAGCCGCAGCAGAGTTTTCGCACACGATCATCACCCTGTCGCCAGGGCGCACACCGCGCGCGCGAAACGTCTCAGCAGTCTCCTCAACCTCTGACGCGAGGGCGCCATAGGTGATGATGTCCCCACCATGGATTTTGAGGGCCGGCGCATCGGGGCGTCCCATGTGCACCACCTCGTGAAGCGCGCTCGCCGTAAAAGGGAGGCCGGACCCCGCCATCACCCCCAAAGGCTTGGTTCTGGCGGATGGACCGTTTTCGCCTGGTAGACGAGCGCTGGGTTGCGGTCCACCGCAAGCAAAAGCGGGCCATCAAGGTCCACAAAGTCGGCATCTTGGGCAGCAAAAATGGCGGGCGCCATGGCAAGCGATGTGCCCAGCATGCACCCCACCATCACCTTAAGCTCTGCGGCGCGGGCCGCTGCCACCATCTTCATCGCCTCTGTCAGCCCGCCCGCCTTGTTCAGCTTGACGTTCACCGCGTCATAGCGTGGGCGCAATTCCCCAACACCGTCACTGGTGTGGGCGCTCTCATCAGCGCAGATGGGGACCGGATGGGAAAGGGTGGCAAGCACCCCGTCTCGACCAGCAGGAAGCGGCTGCTCGATCAGCGCCACACCCGCTTCAGCACAGACGGACATGTTTTTCAGGAGGTTGGCGTCCGCCCAGCCCTCGTTGGCATCAACGATGATGGTGGCGGTGGGCGCTGCGGCCCGCACTGCCTTGATGCGCGCATCATCATCCGCCCCAAGCCCCAGCTTCACCTTTAAGAGGGTGTGGCCCTTGCCCACCGCTGCCGCCGAGGCTGCCGCCATCGCCTGCGGCTCGCCCACCGATATGGTGAATGCTGTGGTGAGAGGCTTCGGGGTGAGCCCCAGAGCCAGCGCCACCGGTTGCCCCGTCAATTTCGCCTCAAGATCGATGAGCGCGCAGTCCACCGCGCAGCGCGCCGCACCAGCGCTCATGGCCGATTGCAGGCCCCCAACGCTGAGGCCACCGCAAATGGCGTCGGAAATGGCATCAATTTGCGCCAAAACACCGTTCACGCTTTCGCCATAGCGCGGGTAGGGCACGCACTCTCCCCGCCCCACATGCCCGTCCTCAAGGATCTCAACCACCACCACGTGGGCCTCAGTCCTTTCCTCCCGGGAGATCCGGAACGAGCCCGCGATGGGGAAGGTTTCGGCGCGTGCGGTGAGCTGTCTCACAAATCAAAGTCCTGCTTCAGCCGGTCGACGATGGGGGCGACCCCAAAGCGCACAGGGTCTGTGGCGGGCAGGCCATGGGCTGTCGCCGTCGCATCAAGGTTCGCTCGCGCGGCGCTTTCGTCAAGCGCGGCGGTGTTCACCGCAATACCCACCGGCTTGATGTGAGGGTTGGTGAGGCGGCCGAGCGCCACCGTCATCTCAATAACGGCATCGATGGTGGGCAACGGGGTGCTGACGCCGCGCATGGCGGTGCGGGTTGGCTCGTGGCACACCACAAAGGCGTCAGGCTGCGCGCCATGAAGGAGGCCAAGCGAGACCCCGGCAAAGGATGGGTGGAACAGCGAGCCCTGCCCCTCCACCACCTGCCATGTATCCTCCGCCGTGGCGGGGGAGAGCCACTCAGCAGCGCCTGAGATGAAGTCTGCAACAACAGCATCGATGGCGACACCTCGGCCCGAGATGAAGACCCCCGTCTGCCCGGTTGCGCAAAAGTCCGCGCTCACGCCGGCGTCTCGAAGGCCAGCTTCCAAGGCAAGGGCTGTATACTTTTTGCCCACCGAACAGTCTGTTCCCACCGTGAGAAGCCGTCTGCCTGTGCGTGGGGTGCCCTTGCCCGTCTCAAAACTTTGGGTGGAGCGGCGCACATCATGGAGGACGCGGCCTGTGCGATCGGCAGCCTCAGCAATCTGGGGGACAGCGCGCAAGCTGGTGTGGAGGCCTGCGGCCACGTCAAGCCCGGCCTCCAGCGCTTCCACAACGCTGTCCACCCAGTGCGGCGGGAGCTTTCCGCCCGCATTCACCACGCCAATCACCATGGTTTTCGCGCCAGCGGCCACAGCATCAGCGGCCGTCATCTCTGTGAGGCCAGCATCAGCCTGGCAACCCGGCAAGCGCCATTGGCCCACACACCAATCGCGGCGCCAGTCCACAATGCCAAGGGCGGTCTTGGCGGCCAGCGCGTCAGGCACGTCGCCGAGAAAAAGAAGGTAGGGCCGTTTGAGATCCATGGGCAGTCAAATCCAGGCTGTGGGGTTTTTGCAATAGTGGTGGGCTCTTCGTCGCTCAGGCCAGGCACAACGCGTGACCTTCTTGCGCGAAATGGCTAACACCTAGAGCAATCTCAGGAGAGCTGTACACTCCCGTTCCAGAGCAATTTGCGCGCCGTTCTGCAGGACGTGCCGATTTGTGGAATCTGGACCTGAGAGACCGAGATCGGCACGGCAACTGAGCCGTTGAGGAGAGTGGCGAGGCGATGGACGCACATACGCCTTCTCAAACGCCCAAGATGACGTGTTCGCGTCAGCCTGGCCTCTTGCGCATTCGCGCCGAGGGGGCGTGGACTGTCACCACCAGCTTGGCCGCTGAGGACGCCTTCGCATGCATGGAGCCGAGCGACGAAAAGCGCGTCATCATGGACCTTGGCGCCATCACAGAGATCGATTCGGTGGGCGCTTGGATCATCCACCGCGAACGGGCGCGCATGGAGTTCTTGGGCCGCGCGGTCGACCTCATCAACACATCAGACCGGATGCGCTTCCTCCTATGCGAGATTGAACGCCACGTCCCCCATCCAGACGATTTGCCCCGCCAACCCTACTTCCTGGTGCGTTGCCTCATCACCATCGGCCGCACCATGACCATGGTCTGGCGCGATCTTGTGGCGCTTCTATCCATCCTGGGCGTTTTCGGGTTGCGCCTTGCCACAGCCTTTACCGCCTTCCACAAGCTGCGTGGCACGTCGATCCTGTCGAACTTTGATCGCACCTGCATTGGCGCTGTCCCCATTGTGATGCTGATGAGCTTCCTTATCGGGCTCGTCATCGCCCAGCAGGGCGGCTTCTACCTTCAAACCTTCGGCGCGGACCTTTTTGTGGTGGACCTGGCGGGCGTCCTCATCCTGCGCGAGATCGGCGTCCTTTTGGCCGCCATCCTTGTGGCAGGCCGATCGGGTTCTGCCTTCACCGCCGAAATCGGCTCCATGCGCATGCGAGAAGAGGTGGATGCGCTCCATGTCTTAGGCCTTGACCCGGTCGAGGTCCTTGTTGTGCCGCGCCTGATTGCGTTGATGCTCGCGCTGCCGGTGCTGGCCTTCTTGTCCGA
>JBCDLN010000012.1:0-26665 GCA_038745295.1 Pseudomonadota bacterium
ACGGACTGTCTCATCGCGCACGATCTTGTCTTTGCTGGTTTCGATCTCCTTCTCGATGGAGATCTGATCCACCAGCCTGCGGCTCGACACTTCTGCGGCGGCAATGGCTTCGTTGCGCTCAATTTCGCGGCTGCGGGTTTCGGCCTCTGCACTAATGCGTTCAGCCGCAACCGACTTTTCGCGGGCAATGTGGGCCGCCTCAATCGCCCGCTGTGCCGCCTGGTCGGCTTCTTCAATGGCCTGCTGGCGGGCAATCTCCAGCTCGCGCACCTTGCGGTCGGTGGAGATGCGCTCTTCTGAGGTACCGGCGGCCTCGGCAATGCGCATCTTCTCAATGCTTTCGCGTGCGCTGATCTCAGCTTCGTCGATGGCTTTGTTGCGGGCAATCTCGCGCCGGCGTGTGTCTTCTTCTGATTGAATGCGGGCTTCGAGGACGGCGCGATCTTGCGAGATCCTGGCCTTTTCCGTCTCTTCGCGCGCGGCAATTTCTGCAGCCTCTAGCGCGCGGGTGCGCTCGATTTCGCGCGCTCTGGTGCGCTCTTCGCCCTCGATCCTTGCTCGGTCGGTGGCTTCGCGGGCGGCAATCTCGGTCTCTTCGATGAGTTTGCGACGGGCGATGTTCTTCGCCTCCACCTCCTGTTCGGACTGGATGCGCGCTTCTGAAACGGTGCGCTCTTGGGAAATGCGGGCCGTATCAGTCTCTTGGCGGGAGGCAATCTCGGCGGCATCCAAGGTTTTCTGACGCTCAATCTCGCGCTGGCGCACTTCCCGTTCGGACTGGATGCGGACCTCGGCGATGGACTGCTCGTTGGAGATGCGGGCAAGCTCTACATTTTCGCGGGCGGTGATTTGGGCGCGCTCCGCTTCTGTGTCGCGTTCGGCGCGCTCTCTTGCAATTTCAGCGCGCTGCTGAGCGCGGCGAAACTCAATGTCCCGCTCTTGTGTGAGCCGCGCTTCTTCTGAGTCCCGCTCAATGTTGAGGGCTTCTTTTTCCGCTTCGAGGTTGCGGGCGCGGATCCTGATCATAGAATCTTGTTCGATCTCGTTGCGCAGTGTGCGGCGCGCTTCGATTTCGCGGATCAGCTCAGTGAGGCCCTCAGCATCAAACCGGTTGGAGGGGTTGAAGTATTCAAGCGCTGCTTGGTCGATATCTTTGATGGCGACTGATTCCAGCTCAAGCCCGTTGGTTTCCAGCGCCTCTTGGGCAAGTTCTTTGACCCTTTCCACATAGTGGCCGCGCTGTTCGTGAATGCCGCCCATGGGAAGTTCGGCGGCCGCTGTGCGCAGGGCCGATTCGAATTTACCGGCGAGGATCGGATGAAGCCGCTCCACATCGGTGGTGCGCCGGCCCAAGGTGGAGGCGGCACGGGAGACGCTTTCCGCGCTTGGGCGAACGCGGACATAAAACTCAGCCTCCACATCGACCCGCATCCTGTCCTTGGTGATGATGGCGCTGTCGCGGTTCAGCGTCATATCGAGGGGGAGTGTTGCCATGGAAACGGGCGTGATGTCGTGGATGATGGGCCAGACGAAGGCGCCGCCATCGATCACCACTTTTTCGCCCAAGAAGCCTGTGCGGACGAACGCCGTTTCCTTGGTGGACCGGCGGTAGAGCCAGTGCATCACCCAGTACACCACAAAGATGACGATGACCGCTGCGATGATCCAAAGGATGAGTTCGCCGATGAGTTCACCGGTCATTGACATGGCCTCCCACGTTTCCGCCCCACGCTATTCCATTCACTTGCACCCTAGAGTGCTTGACGGTGGGTCTTTTTTTAAAGCGTCCGAGGGCCGCTAGTTGCGGCCCTTGATGGCTTTGAATTTTCGCGTTTGCTCTTTGAGCGCCACCTCTGTCGGGAGGCGCTCCATGGAGGAGGCACCGTAAAACCCGTGGCAGTTGGTGGTGTTTTTGAGGACGAATTCAGCGTCTTCCGGCTCGGCGACCGGGCCGCCGTGGACGAGCACGATCGCATCAGGGTTCACCGCAAGAGCAGCGCCTGCCCAAGCATCCACCGTCTTGGGGCAGTCTTCGAGCTTAAAGGCCGTTTCGGCGCCGATGGAGCCCCCTGTGGTGAGGCCAAGGTGGACGACAATGATGTCGGCACCCGCTTTGGCCATCGCTTCAGCGTCCGCCTCGGAAAACACGTAGGGCGTGGTGAGGAGATCCTTGCTGGCAGCTTTGGCAATCATGTCGACCTCGAGGGCGTAGGACATGCCGGTTTCTTCAAGGTTGGCGCGGAAGGTACCGTCGATAAGGCCCACCGTGGGGAAGTTTTGGACGCCGGCGAACCCTGCATCCTTTACGTCATCCAAGAAGCGGTCCATGAGGCGGAATGGGTCGGTGCCGTTGACGCCCGCTAGAACAGGTGTGTTTTTCACCACCGGGAGGACTTCTTGGGCCATCTCCATAACAATGGCGTTGGCATCGCCATAGGCCAGAAGACCAGCGAGTGAGCCGCGGCCTGCCATTCTGAAACGGCCGGAGTTGTAGATGACGATGAGGTCGATCCCGCCGGCTTCTTCGCATTTGGCTGAGAGGCCGGTGCCCGCTCCGCCCCCCACGATGGGCTCGCCTCGCTTCTTCATATCTTGGAATTTAGCGATGAGCTCTGATCGCGTCATGGTGCGATAATCCTGTGTCTTGAAAGGGTGTGATGGGCGGTGGGAGTTTCGGTCCATCATGGCGCGAGGGTGGCCCGAGGGTCTGACCGCGTCAAACCGCTGCGCGGTTCCTTCGCTGCGCTACGGGCCTCCGGCTGACCCGGTCAGCCCCCCGGGCCAATGCGAGCGCATGACGGCTCCGAAGGAACGACCGAAAGGGAACATGACAGGGTCCTGACTCACCAAAGGAACATGGGAAGAGAGAGATTTGGTGAGCATAGTGGGTTAGCCCGCTTGGCGTTTGCGGTCGGCGCCGTGAAGGCTTTTGTAGGCGTCCACCAGGGCCGCTGCGAAGGCGGGGTCGTTGAGATGCTCTGGGCGCTTGATGAGTTGGCGGTTTGAGGTTTGGCGCACCGTTCGGGTGAGCGCGTCGAAGAGGGCGGCATCGGCTGCTGGGTCGTGGAAGGGCTGGCCCGGCGCATCCAGCGCTGAGACCCCGCCTTCCGGCAAGAAGAAGCGGACGGGCCCCTCCATCTCATTGAGCCGCTCGCCGATCCATGTGCCCATCTTGGCGTTTTCTTCAGGCGTGGTGCGCATCAGCGTGATTTGCGGGTTGTGGTGGTAAAGGGTGCGGCCGCGGTAATGGTCGGGGACGGTGTCGGGGGCGGCGAAATTCACCATATCGAGCGCACCGCAGGAGCCGATATAGGCCGACCGGGTGCGAATGCTGGCGCCAAAGCGGTCCTCTGTGGCGGGGAAGATCCCGCCCATCATCATGTCGCACACCTCTGTGGTGGTGACATCGATGATCCCCTCCACCAGCGCACCATCCACCAGCGTCTCCAGCGCCTGCCCCCCAATGCCGGTGGCGTGGAAGACGAGGCAGTCGTGGGTGGTCTTCATGCTTGCGGTGATGTGTTGGACGCACGGTGTGGTGACGCCGAACATCGTAATGCCGACAGCCGGAAGACTTGCGCCGGCGCGCTCCTCGCCCGCGGCTGCTACCATGCCGGCCAGACCGTGGGCAGCGTTCCCCAACACTTTGCGCGTGATGGCGTTGAGGCCCTGAATGTCGGCGACGGAGTGCATCATGGTGATGTCCGTCGCGCCCACATACTGGCTCACATTGCCTGAAGCGACTGTGGAGATGATCACCTTGGGAATGCCCACGGGAAGGGCGCGCATCGCAGGAGCAAGCATCGCCGTTCCGCCCGAGCCACCTGCGCCGATCATCCCGGCGATGGACGATTCCCCCGAGGCCACCTGGCGCGCAGCCCAACGCTCGAAGGCAAGTGTCATCCCGGCAACGCTGGCGCCCCGGTCGTTGGTGAAGACGGCCGCAGCACCCCTTGGGTGGAAGGCTGCGATTTGGTGGGCTGGGATTTCTGCGCCCGAGTGTTCGCCTGAGGTGGAAAGGTCAGCAAGCCGCACCGGCAGGCCGTGGCTGCGGATAATGTCGCGCATATAGCGCAGCTCCGCCCCCTTGGTGTCGAGCGTACCGGCGACAATGACGACGCGCTCGCCCTTTGCCGCAAGAGGGCGCAGCTCTGCTTCGATGGATGGGCTCGGCAGCGCCGACACGGTGCGCGCCTGTTGTTCGATGACGCGGACGGGAACCGGCTTTGACCACCTGGTGGGGATTTGCGGGTTGGAGATGTAGATCTTGCGCGGACCGCTCTCCTCACGCGCCTCGGTGGGTTCTGATGAAAGCTCAACGTCGGGCGTATCGTCGTGGGCGTGCCGGCCGACGCCCAGGAGGCGCTGTTGAAGATCGCGGTCGGCAGCGAGTTGGCCGGCATCAAGGATGCGGTCTATCTGGCCGTTGACCATGATGGCGACTTCCGGCGCCGTTTCGGTCGCAACGCCAATGTTTTGCTCAATGAGGAGGACGTGCTGGCCGGTTTCGCCAAGCTGGACGAGCATGTCCTCCACCTGTCCCACGATGACGGGGGCGAGGCCTTCGGTGGGCTCGTCCATGACGAGAAGTGTCGGGTTGAGGAGGAGCGCGCGGGAGATGGCGAGCATTTGCTGCTCACCGCCGGAGAGTTGGCCGCCGCCGTTGCTGCGCCGTTCTGCAAGCCGCGGGAAGGTGGTGTAGATACGCTCAGGCGACCAGTCGCCCCCCGGCTGCGCCACCATTTTGAGGTGCTCATCCACCGTGAGCGAGCGCCACAGCCGGCGGCCTTGGGGGACGTAGCCGACACCCATCCTCGCAATATCGGTGGAGGTTTTGCCGCGGATTTCCTGGCCGTTGAGCCGGATTGATCCTGATGCGGGGACCATCCCCATGATGGCTTTGCACAGGGTGGTCTTCCCCATGCCGTTGCGGCCCACCACCGAGACAATGCCGGACTGGAGCGTGAGATCCACCCCCTGGAGGGCGTGGGAGCGGCCATAAAAGACGTTGAGGCCGCGAACTTCAAGGACCGGCGCGCCGGTGGGCTGCTTAGCCATCGCGGGAGGCCTTGCGATGGGACAGATCAGTGGCCGCCATGACCACCTCCCAAGTAAAGCTGCTGAACCTCTTCGTCTTCTTCGATTTCCTGGGGCAAGCCTTCTTTGAAGATCTTGCCGTTGTGCATCATCGTGACCTTCTCAGCCACACGAAGCGCCACGTCCATATCGTGCTCGATGATCATGTAGCCGATGTGATCGGGAAGGCTCGTCAAGATCTCGATGAGTTCGCGGCGCTCTGTCGGGGAAAGGCCGGCTGCCGGCTCGTCAAACAGGATGAAGCGGGGGGCGCCGGCAAGCGCGAGGGCGATTTCGAGCTGGCGCTGCTGACCGTAGCTCAGGTTGGCGACCAGGGTTTCGCGGGCCGGGGTGAGGTGGACGGCTTCGATGAGATCGCGGGCTGTGGTCACAAGCGCATCGTCCCGCCTGGGGCGCAGCAGCGAAAAGCGGCCCCGCGAGACACCGCGGCAGGCAAGGTAGACGTTGTCCTCCACCGAAAGGCCGGTGAAGAGGAGCGAGATTTGGTAGGTGCGTCTCAGCCCGCGCCTGATGCGCTCATAGGGCGGAAACTCGGTCACATCTTCGCCGAAGAGGCGGATGGAGCCTGCGGTGGGCGGGAAGTCTCCTGTGATGCAGTTGAAGAGCGTTGTCTTGCCGGCACCGTTTGAGCCCAATACAGCGCGCCGTTCACCTGGCGCAACGGTCATGGTGATGTCTTGGAGCGCTGCGAGCGCGCCGAAAAAGCGTGAGACACCGCGCAGTTCTAGCGCGTTGGCAGTCCCAGTGGCCGAAAGGCGGGAGGCAACAGTCTCTGCCATGGTCACTCTTCGCGTCGCTCGCCTGTGACGGGATCGCGCCGGGCCCGTTCGCGAAAGCGCGACCAGAGCCCGAGGAGCCCGTCAGAAGAGAAGAAAACCACCGCGAGGAAACCAAGGCCAATGAGAAGCTGGAAGCGCTCGCCGCTCAGTCCCAGAGACACCAAAACATCGAGCGCAAAGGTGCGCAGGAGAACGTAGAGGATCGCGCCAAGGAAGGGGCCGATGGGGTGGCTGATCCCGCCCACCACGGCAATGATCAAGATGTCGATGGCTGGCCCGACGGCGATGGTTCCGGGCGAGACTTGCCCGTTGAGCCAGACCAGCAACACCCCGGCAGTCCCTGCAATGAAGCTTGCAAAGGCGTAGGCGGCAATCCTGTGGGCGGTGACGTTGAAGCCAAGGGCCGCCATACGCCGCGCATTGTCCCGCACCCCCTGGAGGGCAAGGCCGAACGGCGCGCGAGACACGTAGCGCACAAGCCCATAGGCAAGCGCCGCGATCAAGAGACTCAGATAGTAAAACGGCGCAGGGTCACGCCAGTTAACGCCCCAAAAGACCGGTGCGTTGACTTGGTTGAGCCCGGAAAAACCGTTGAAGAGCGTATAGTTTTGCCGGACCAAGTAGAACATCGCCGCCGCAATCGCGAGGGTGATCATGATGGTGTAGATCCCCTCGGTGCGCACGGCGAGCGCGCCGGAGAGGGTGCCAAAGATGGTCGCCACAATGATGGCGAGCGGCACAGCCACCCACCAGGGCCACCCCAGTGAGATGGTGTCGATGGCAGAGGTGCCGAAGATCGCCGTCATATAGGCGGCAACGCCAGCCACCGTCATCTGGACGAGGCTCACCATGTTGCCGTAGCCGGCCAAGAACATCAAAGAAAGGGCAATGGTGCCCAAGATGAATGCGTAGGAGAAAATCTGCCGGACGATGAAGTCATTGGCGATGAGCGGGATGATGAGGAGCACGACACCCACCACGAAGAGATGGAGGGGGATGCGGCTGACATCCCACCATGGGCTCTGAAACGCTTCCCTTTCGTCAGTAACGGCCATCAGCGACCCGCCGCAATGAGGCCTTGGGGCCGGAAGGCAAGCACCAGCACCATGATGAGGAACGTGAGCACAACCGCGTAAGTGGGCGCGTAAACAGAGCCAAACTGTTCAGCAAGGCCAATCAACAGCGCACCAAGCGCCGCGCCAGGGATGGAGCCCATCCCGCCCACAATCACGACCACCAGCGAAGCAAGAAGGAAGCGGAGGTCTTCGCCAGGGGCAACGGACTGGAAGGTGCCGCCAATCACCCCTGCAATCCCCGCAAGGCCTGCACCGAATGCAAACACCAAGATGAAGACGCGCTGGATACGCACGCCTGTGGCAGACAGCATGTCGCGATCATCAACGCCGGCGCGTACGAGCATGCCGATGCGGGTGCGGTTGAGCGCCAGCCACATGGCGATCCCGATGGCAATGGCCGCCACCAAGATCACAAGGCGCACAATGGGGTACTTCAGATAGATGAATTCGCCCGTGCGGCGGGAGACACCCGTGATGAGGGGAAGCTCTACAGGTCCTGTCAGCCAGCTTGGGGTGAGGATGGTGTAAAAGTCGCCGCCCCAGATCCACAGCATCAAATCGGCAATCACGATGGAGATGCCGATGGTAACAAGGGTTTGTTTGAGGTCCTGCCCCTCCATCCGGCGGAACACCACCACCTGGAGGAGGATGCCGAGCACCGCCACCACCAAAAACGCCGCCACAAAGGACAGGAGCCACCAGCCGGTGGCGTTGGCCGTCTCATACCCGATGTAGCCGCCCAGCATGTAAAGCGAGCCATGGGCGAGGTTTACATTTTTCATCAGCCCGAAAATGAGCGTGAAGCCAGACGCCACCAGGAAGTAGAGCGCGCCAAGCGTCACCCCGTTGAAGAGCGCGTTGAGGAAGATCTTTTTGCGCCCCATCACGTCTTCCAGGCCGGCGGGCCAGGGGGCGAAAATCGCCCATAGCAGAACGGCGGCGGCAAGCACCCAAATGGCCGTCAGGATCGGATGCCGCTCAGCGTAACGGACCACGCCCCCACCTTTCTTTTACGTCCCCCCGTCTGGCGAGACTATCGGCGGGGCGGCCTTGGAGCATACCTCAAAGTCTTGGATTTTGGCGCCCTGCGGCATCGCGGCTTGGGACAGGCTCACACCAGGCCGAGCGCAAAAAGTGCGTCTTTTTTCGGGTTCGCCCTTGCAATCGGGCGCCTTTCCGCGCATATAGCCGTTGCCCAATTTCGCACGTGCCTGTGGTCGCGTGCCGGTCACGCTGAAGCGTTCGAAGCCTTTAACGGGGCTATCTGAATGGTGATGCGGGGCATGACCGGTCTTCCGGATTAAACCGGACCCTGCGGCGGTCAATTCGGCGGCGAGGAGCCGTCACTTGAGCCGACGCAGCGCGACTTGAAGCAACGACGTAGAGGGCTTCCTTGGTCTCTTCCGGCCGTCCAAAGGCCGGGGTCACTGAAGAGGCGACTACATCTTTGCCAGGCGTGCGGAGCGGTATCCCCAATCCAAAGCGCTAGCATCAACGGCCCAACCGTATGGCGTTTGCCGTGCGGACGGCCACTCGCCCCGTCGAGCCCAAAGCTCGTGCGGACCGTGTGACGCGCTGTGCCGATCGCTTGGAGGAGCGGCGGCCTTCGGGACGATGATCGTTGGGATGCGGTTCCACCACGCAGCCCCTCGATGTCGGACCGACGCTGTAACTTTGATGTGGGGGTTACCGCGATGACCGAACGAATTCGCAATTTCCTGCGCCAAACCCGTCCTGACGGGCCATGCCTTGTTGTGGACCTCAACGTGGTCCGTGAGAACTACTTGAACTTTAAAGCGGCGATGCCCGAAAGCCGCATCTATTACGCCGTGAAAGCCAATCCTGCGCCCGAAATCCTGGCGTTGCTCGCCGAGCTCGGCTCCAGCTTCGACTGCGCGTCGGTGCCCGAGATCGATATGGCGCTCGCCGCCGGTGCAACGGCGGACCGCATCTCGTTTGGCAACACCATCAAGAAAGAGCGGGACGTTGCTGCGGCCTACCAGCGGGGCGTGCGGCTCTTTGCGGTGGACTGTGAGGCTGAGGTGGACAAGGTCGCCCGGCAAGCGCCTGCCGCGCGCGTCTTCTGCCGCATCTTGTGCGACGGGGCGGGGGCTGAGTGGGCGTTGTCGAAGAAGTTCGGCTGCGCGCCCGAGATGGCGATCGACGTGCTGGAGCACGCGCACCGTAGAGGCCTTGAGGCCTACGGCGTGTCGTTCCACGTGGGCTCCCAGCAGAAGAACCCGCGTGCGTGGGATGCAGCGCTTGCCTCCTCGGCCGAGATCTTCAGAACGCTGTTCGACCGTGGCATCGAACTCAAGATGGTGAACTTGGGTGGCGGCTTCGCTACCCAATACCTTGAGGAGATCCCGGGCGAGAGCACCTATGGCGAGGCGATCAACGAGGCGATCCGCACCCATTTCGGCAACAGGATCCCTGAGACGATCATCGAGCCCGGTCGCGGGATGGTGGGGAATGCTGGCGTCATCAAGTCTGAGGTGGTCTTGATCAGCCAGAAGGCGGCGGACGATATCCGCTGGGTCTATCTCGATATCGGCAAGTTCGGCGGCTTGGCTGAGACCATGGATGAGGCGATCCGCTACCCGATCACCTCAGAGCGCGATGGTCACACTGTGCCGTGCATTCTGGCGGGGCCGACCTGCGATTCGGTGGATGTGCTCTACGAGAAGACGCCCTATCGGCTCCCCATCAACTTGGAGATCGGCGACGAAATCCTGATCGGCGGCACGGGCGCTTACACCACCACCTATGCGTCGGTGGCGTTCAACGGTTTTCCGCCGCTGGCCGCCTACGTGATCTAAAGAAAAGCCGCGCGTCCTAGTGGGCGCGCGGCGATCTTGGCTGGCTCGCGGGCGGGGTTAGTGGCGAATGCGGATCCGCGTGTTGCCGGCGCCGTGGGCTCGCACGAGGTTATAGAGCTTGCGGGCGTTGGAAGGGGCAAGGCGCACGCAGCCGTGGGAGGCCGGGCGGCCGAGCTGCTTGGTGTAGTAGGTGCCGTGGATCGCATACCCACCGCGGAAGAAGATCGAATGCGGCATGGGCGAGCCGTGATACTTCCTTGAAAAATACTTTCTGTGCATGCGCGTGGGGCGGTAGTTGCCTGTGGGCGTGCGGTAGCCGCGCTTACCGGTCGAGACCGCCCAGCTATAGGCCGGCTTGCCACCGACGGACACGTGCATGCGCTGACTGGACAGATCAATGGTGGCCGTCACGCGGGCGGCCTCTGCGCCAGCCATGTAGAAGGTCAAACCGGTGACGACGGCGAGCACAAAAAGGCCGTATTTGCGGATGCTGCGCATCGGTTGGGTCTCCTTAATAAACAGGCGCATCGGCCTTTCGAAGAAATCGGCGTTAATAAGCTTACACAGTGCGCCTTTCCATTTGTTAATGTATAGCAGAAATTGAAGACGTCGTCTCACACCAGTGCCGCGTCGCGGCCACAAGTGTGACGGAGATCACCAAACCGTCCACCGACCTGTGAGACCTCACCCGCCATCTCAGTCGCTCGGAAAGCGGCGGGCGAGGCGCCCTCCCGTGGGTGACCTCTGGCGCGGCTAGCTCTTCGTGCTGGCGACCGCGGCATCGATGAGGCGCTGCGCATCGCCCCCGTCCCACACCGCCGCGCCATGGAGAACGCCGGCGGCACATCCGTCAGGCGCAATGAGAAGCGTGGTGGGCATTCCAGCCGCAAGACCTGCCGCGTTGAGTGAATTGAAAAGGCGCATGGTGGGCTCGCGGAAGTAGTCGAGCGCTTCGGCATTGGTTTCGGTGAGGAAGTTTTCGGGCCGGTTCGCGTCGCGATTGTCGATGGAAACGGCGACCACGGCGAAGTCATCGCCAGTTTTTGCCTCATGGAGAGCCGCCAGGTGCGGCATCTCAATGCGGCAGGGCGCGCACCAGGTGGCCCAAAGGTTGAAGAGCGTTGTGCGGCCTTTGAGATCAGCGATGGTGCGGGCGTCATCGCCTGTCCCATCAAAGGGAAGCGCTGTGATGTCAGCAGGCGGGATCGGCTGGAAGCCCACCATATCCCCGACGGCAAAGGGTGTGACGGCGCTCGCCATTCTGTCGGCAGAGCGGCATTGCGAGCCCTCGCCCGCGACATTAAAGATGTCAGGCCGTGCCGTCAGGATCACTGCAACGGCAAACACCCCGATGCCGATCACGGCAGCACACACTATTACCACACTGCGCCGAGCCACGGCGTCTCCTCCCTCTTTGACCAAAGGCCGACCATGAGCACCGACCCGCACGCGCACAAAAGCGGACACGCCCTGTGGGGTGGTCGCTTCTCCGCGGCGCCGGGCGCCATCATGGAGGAGATCAACGCCTCCATCGACGTTGACAAGCGTCTGGCCGATCAAGATATCGCGGGGTCTCTTGCCCACGTCGCCATGTTGAGCGCCACAGGCATCGTCTCAGAGGCCGATGCGAAGGCCATCACAGAGGGCCTCCACCAGATCAAGGCGGAGATTGACGCGGGCGAGTTCCCGTTTTCGCGTGCGCTCGAAGACATTCACATGAACATCGAAGCGCGGCTTAAAACGCTCATCGGGGAGCCTGCCGGCCGGCTTCACACGGCACGATCGCGCAACGATCAGGTGGCGACCGACTTCAAGCTTTGGGTGCGCGATGCGCTCGATGCGCTGAATGGTGAGCTTCTTGACCTCCAACACGCGTTTCTCGACAGCGCTGAGCGCCACGCCGCCACGGTGATGCCGGGCTTTACGCACCTCCAAACCGCCCAACCTGTGACGTTTGGCCACCACGCCCTCGCCTACGTGGAGATGCTGGAGCGGGACAGGGGCCGCTTTACCGATGCGCGGCGCAGGCTCAACACGTCCCCCTTGGGCGCTGCAGCACTCGCCGGCACTGCCTTTCCCATCGACCGGGAGATGACGGCAAAGGCCCTCGGCTTTGACGGGCCCCAGCGGAACTCGCTCGACGCTGTGTCTTCACGCGATTTTGCGCTTGAAGCTCTGGCGGCCGCTTCGATTGCCGCCACAAACCTCTCCCGCTTCGCTGAGGAGGTTGTGGTGTGGTGCTCTGTCCCCTTCAGCTTTGTCTCGCTCTCAGATGCCTACACCACCGGCTCCTCGATCATGCCGCAAAAGAAAAACCCCGATGCCGCCGAGTTGGTGCGCGCCAAAGTGGGGCGGATTGTGGGAGCGCTCAACACGCTCCTCATTGTCATGAAAGGTGTCCCCCTCGCCTACTCCAAGGACATGCAGGAGGATAAGCCGCCGGTGTTTGACGCCATGGCGGCGCTCTCTCTGTGCATCCGCGCGACGGCCGGGATGGTGCGTGACATGACGCTCAACGAAGAGGCGATGCGCGCGCTTGCTGCCAAAGGCCACACCACCGCCACCGACCTTGCCGATTGGTTGGTGCGAGAGGCAGGGCTCCCCTTCCGCGAGGCGCACCACGTGACCGGCGCTGCCGTGCGCGCGGCAGAGGCCGCCGGCAAAGAGCTTGCCGAGATGACGTTTGATGAGTTGAGCACCGTCGACACGCGGATCACCGCAGCGGCGCTCGATGTTTTGAGCGTTGACAACTCCGTCGCCTCCCGCACGAGCCTTGGCGGCACCGCCCCCAGTCGCGTGCGCGAGGAAGTGGCCCGCTGGCGCGCGCATCTGGAGCCAGCATCATGACGGTCTCCGTTGCCCAAACCGCCGTGACGGCGCTGATGATTGCGCTTCTCGTTGCAGGGTGCGGGCGCCGTGGCGCGCCAGAGCGGCCCCCCATCGATGGCCCCTCTGCGCGCATTGACCCTGTTGACCCCGGCAGCCGCGAAGTCCCTGACAATGACTTCCCCCTCGATGCGATTTTGAACTGATGCACCACTTCACACACCATCAAGGCGAGCTTTACGCCGAAGATGTCCCCCTTTCGCTGATTGCCGAACGGGTGGGAACGCCGTGCTACATCTACAGCGCGGCAACTCTTTCGCGGCACATGCGTGTCTTTACCGGCGCGCTCACCGATGCCGGTGTGCCGCATCTTGTCTGCTACGCGATGAAGGCGAACTCGAACCAGGCGGTGCTATCGCTGATGGCCGGTCTTGGCGCGGGGATGGACGTGGTGTCGGGCGGAGAGTTGAAGCGCGCCCTCGCCGCAGGCGTACCGGCGGAGAAGATTGTTTTTTCAGGGGTCGGAAAGACAGACGCTGAGCTTGCCGCAGCGCTCGATGCCGGGATTTTCTGCTTTAACGCCGAATCGGAGAGCGAGCTTGCTGCGCTCTCCGCCATCGCCGTGCAAAAAGGGCGCGTTGCCCCGGTCTCAGTGCGCATCAACCCCGACGTGGAATCGGGCACCCACGCCAAAATTGCCACCGGCGCGGCGGAGACGAAGTTCGGCATCCCAGCAAGCCGCACCCGCGAAATTTATAGCCAAGTTGCCGCGATGCCGGGCCTCAAGGTCCACGGGATCGACATGCACATCGGCTCGCAAATCACCTCCCTTGCGCCGTTTGATGCGGCCTTCAAGGTGATGGGCGACCTTTTGGACATGCTGCGCGCGGATGGTCACACCATCACCCACGTGGACTTGGGCGGCGGCCTGGGCGTGCCTTACGAAGATGACCGGCCCGACCCGCCGGCCCCGCTCGACTATGCGGCCCTGGTGGCCCGCCATTCCAACCGGTTCGGCTGCAAGGTGCTGGTGGAGCCGGGCCGGATGATTGCCGCCAACGCCGGGATTTTATTGACCCGCGTCATCCACGTGAAGACCGGTGAGGCCAAGCGCTTCTTGGTGACCGACGGCGCCATGAACGATCTCATTCGCCCCACGCTCTACGACGCTCACCACGAGATTGTGCCTGTGCGCCCGCGCGAGGGTGAGAAAGGTCTCGTCGATGTGGTGGGCCCTGTCTGTGAGACGGGCGATTATCTGGCGCTCGCCCGCCCGATGCCCCCCGTCGCGCGGGGCGACCTCTTGGCGATCATGACGGCGGGGGCCTACGGCGCCGTCCAATCGTGCACCTACAACACGCGGATCTTGGCGCCAGAAGTCTTGGTGTCGGGCGACCGCTTCCATGTGGTGCGCCGCGCCATTGAGCCAGAAGAACTCATCGGTCTTGATAGCGTTCCGGACTGGCTCCCCGCGCTCACTGAGCCGGTCACGTCAGACAGCCTCGGCTGAAGCCCTCCCCGGCCCGGCCTCTCGTGACAACATCAAGTCACGAGGACGTTGCGGAACTGCCAAGGATCGTCGTGGTCAAGCTCTTCCGGGAAGAGGCTGAGCCGGTCGGTGAGCGGTGTCCAATCCGTATAGTAGCCTTTGACTGGGCCAAGGTAGGGGCGCTGCACCTCAAGGCAGCGGGCGTGGTCCATCTCGTCGGTCTCCACAATGCCGGCTTCGGGGTTTTCCAGCGCCCACACCATGCCGGCCAGCACCGCTGACGTCACCTGAAGGCCGGTGGCGTTTTGGTAGGGGGCAATGTCCCGCGTCTCCTCAATGGAAAGCTGCGAGCCGAACCAGTAGGCGTTTTTCGCGTGGCCATAGAGAAGGACGCCCAGTTCATCGATCCCGTCGACGATCTCGTTTTCGTCAAGCACATGGAGCGTGCTTTGGGGCTTACCGGCTTGCCCGAACATCTCGTGAAGCGACAGCACCGCATCGTTGGCGGGGTGATAGGCGTAGTGGCAGGTGGGACGATACTCAGGGTCGAGCCCTTCGCCAATGGTAAAGTAGTCGGCGATGGAAACGCTCTCATTGTGGGTGACGAGGAAGCCGTACTGGGGGCCTGGCGTCGGGCACCAGGTGCGCACCCGGGTGGCGGCGCCCGGCTGAAGCATGAAGCGGGCGGCACGGCAGCCTGTTCCTTCGGCCTGGGTGCGCATGTTGTCCGGCATCCACCGCTCGTGCGTCCCCCAGCCAAGCTCGGCGGGCTGAAGGCCTTCTGAAATAAAGCCGTCCACCGACCAGGTGTTCCAAAACGCATCGAGCGGCTTGGGGGATTTGGCGCGCTGCGTATCGCGCTCTGCAATGTGGACGCCCTTCACGCCCAAGTCGCGCATGAGCGCAGCCCACTCAACCCGCGATGAAGGGTTGGGTGCGGGGTGGGCCAGATCCTCTTTGAGGTTGAGGAGCGCCTCTTTCACAAACCAGGAGACCATTCCGGGGTTGGCGCCACAGCAGCTGACGGCGGTTGTCCCGCCGGGGTTGGCTCGCTTTTCTGCCCTTGCCGTCTCGCGCAGGTGATAGTTGGTGCGCGTTGAGGGGTCTGCGTCGGGGTCGAAGTAAAACCCAGGCCAGGGCTCAACCACGGTGTCGATATAGAGAACGCCCAGGGAGCGGGTGAGCCGCATGATGTCCACCGAGGAGGTGTCGACAGAAAGGTTCACGCAAAAACCCTGCCCCTCCCCCTCGGTGAGGAGCGGCGTCAGCACCGCCTCATAGTTTTCGGGCGTGATGGCGATTCGCTGGAACGCCACACCGTGGGTGTCGAGGAGCGATTTGTCGGCGTCGGACGGATCGATCACCACCATGCGGGACTTGTCGAACGTGAAGTGGCGCTCGATGAGGGGAAGAGTCCCCCGGCCGATTGAGCCAAAGCCAATCATCACAATCGGGCCTGTGATGGTCCCGTACACCGGCCACGTGCTCATCCATATCCCCCATAGCCGCCCGCGGCGGTCGCCCCGTCACTAGGTGTGACAGAGCACAAATGGGAGGGGTGCGAAAGTCAGGTTTTGCTGGCCGCCCCGCGTTTGGTCGAGGGGCCCACCCTTGCCCTTCGGCGGCCCAGAGGAAGGGCCGGACTGCAACTGGTTGCAATGGAGGAAGACGGTCGTGTCGCGGCTTCTTAAAGGGAGGCCTCGGCCACGTGTTCGATCCGCGTGCTCGATCCTCCTGTGGACGGCTTGCGCTCAGGCCCCGTCATAAGTGCGCCTGGGAATGACCTGATGAGGGGGGGTGCGGTTTCTTCCAATGCACTCACCGGGCCGATGGCGTTGCGCGGTGTCACCGCGTTCGCCATCACCAGCGCGTTTTCAGCCAAGACGATGAGATCGTTGGGGCCGTTGCTTTCGTCCACATGGGCAATGCCGATGGACACGGTGACCGGCGCATCGCCATGGCTCACTTGGTCGGCAACGGCAGCTTGCATGCGCTTTGCCACCGGAAGGATGGCCCCTGAGCCCGTGTAGGGCAAAAGCACCGCGAAATGGTCGGCCCCCACAGGCGCGCAGATGTCACAATGGCGTACGCTTTCGCGCACAATTCGCGCGACGTTCATGTGGATGGAAAGCCACTCATCCCGGGTGGCAGCGCGCTGGAGCGCCGTGCCGTCATCGATGGCGACAAGCATATAGGCAAAGTGTGCGCCGTACCGGTTGTGGATGTGCCACATCTGATGAAGCTGTGTTTGAAGAATATCGGCGGTGACTTGGTCGGTTTGCTGGAAGAACGCCACTTCAGCCGCGCGGTTGCGTTTGGCATGGGACCGGGCGCGTTCATTGATGACAAGCCGCATGAGCCCGGCCGTTGCCACAAAGTTCCACGCCAGTAGCGCACCAAAGAGTGCGATGAGGCGCTGGGGCTGATCCCCTGCCCCAAAGCCTGCGGGGACAGCGAGCGCGAGGAGCGCAGTCGCGGCACTAATTCGCAACGCGTCACTGCGGCAAGGCGTGTGTTTGCGACGATCGTGCCACGCCCTGATGCTGGCACCGATGGTGGCCGCTGCAACGAGGGCCGCAACGCCGACCGGCATGGCCGGACCGCCAGCTTCAATGCGGGCGATAAGGGGGATGGGTAAGGCAACCAGGGCTCCGACCGGCCCCCCAAAGTAGCCTGCCACCACCAAGATTGGTGCTTGCCCATCAACAACACCGCCGTAGGGCGCCGGTAACGCGAGAAGCACGCCCGACAAGACACCACCGACTGCCCCAATGGCAATCCGCCGCACGCGCCCTGGCGGCCAACGGTCGAACACGAGGCCGATGACAAATGAAAACAGTACCAACACGGCAACAGACGACAGGAGTTGCTGAATCACAATGTGCATGAGCCACTGACACCATCACCGCGCGCCTAAAGATGCGGTGCGCGCGCACCCCACTGCGATGGTGTGTGTGCCATCATGCTGGGCTGGGGCTGGAGCTGACGGCCCTGCCGCAGCAAGGCGCTCGGAGGGCGCGCTACTTCGCGGCGATCAATTGGTGGGTGCCATAGGACGGGTTGGGGATCGATTGGTGCGCATCCCTCAGCGCCTGCGACCAGCGGGCTCTCACGGACGCGAAATAAGGATCGTCCTCGGTGATGCGCACATTGACCGATGTTCTCAGTGCATCGCGGGGGAGAACCATAGCGTCCACCGGCAAACCGACGGCCAGGTTGGAGCGAATGGTGGAATCCATGGAAATCAGAGCGATCTTGAGCGCTTCGTCGAGCCCGGTGTTGAAAGTGACGGAGCGGTCAATGATGGGTTTGCCATACTTATGCTCGCCAATCTGGGCGTAAGGCGTGTCGTCCGTCGTCTCCAGGAAATTGCCGGCGCGGTAGATCATGAAAAGGCGCAGTCGGCGCTCGCCAATTTGCCCGCCCACGAGCAGCGAACAATCGAACTGGCCGCCATCATCCTCCAGCGCGCTCTCATCGCGCTCGCGCACGGTGCGCACGGCACGGCCCACAAACTGCGCCATCTCGAACATGGACGGGACTGTGAAGACGGTCTGAATGTCGCCCTTGGCGTTGGGCAAGCCCTCCACAAGGTGGCTGATAACTGATTGGGTCACAGCAAGGTTGCCGGCCGTCGCAACGGCGATGACCCGCTCGCCGGGCACCTCGAACACTTGGAGTTTGCGGAAGGTGGCAATGTTGTCGACGCCGGCGTTGGTGCGCGTATCGCCGACCATCACAAGGCCGTCGCGCAGCAATAGTCCGACACAATAGGTCATGGCAGTTCCGTTTGGTTGTCCTGTCGCTCCGCCCGCCGCGGAGGTTGGCAGCATCTGAAATGCATTCCAACCGCTCATTCAGAGCTCCTGCCGCAATTGCGACTGGCTCATCGGGGACAGACCGCCCAGGGGGCGCAAGTAGCCGCCAGGTTCCTCCATGGTGACATTGACATGCAGTCCCTCGCCGCTGCCGCCGAACGTGGACCCGCGCACAGGCGCAGCGCTCAAATAGTCGAGCCCGATGGAGACGCGCACATAGCTCTCGTCGATGGAGCCGCCGGCTGTTGGGTCAAAGCCCACCCAGCCCAGATTATCGATATAAATCTCTGCCCAGGCATGGCCTGCGTGGGCATCGCGGGCATGGCCCCCATTGTACTGATAGCCGGCCACGTAGCGGGCGGGCAGACCGCACGCCCGAGCCGCTGCCAGAAGAATATGCGTAAGGTCTTGGCAGACGCCGCTCTTGGCCTGCCACGCTTCATCGGCGGTGGTGTTTGTGTGGGTGGTGTTGGGCTCAAAAGCCATGTGCCGGTTAATGAGGACGTTGAGCCTGTGTGCAAGGTCAAGGGCTGTCCCATCGCAAGCGGCGCGGGCTTCATCGCTGAGCGCTTTAAGGTCGGCCGTTGCCTCGGTGAAATCGGTCTCACGCAGGTAAACGCCGACGGGAAGGCGCTCGCGCCCGCCTGAGATGACCCCTGAGGTGGCGCTCGTTTCCACCGTGCCGGTGGCGCTGATGATGAGCCCTTCACCGCCCACGGCGCTGGTGAAGGTGTGGGTGATGTTGCCGAACGCATCCTCATAACGCTGGAGCGCGACATCGCCGCTCACCGAAATCCTCCAGTCGCGCACCGACTGGCTGTCGCTGTTGGATGGCGTCAGGCGCAGCATCTCAATCACCGACGAGGGGGTGACGTCGTAGTCGTAGCGTGTCTCGTGCTGGATCATTAGACGCATAAGGGAGCTTCCTGATCACATTCCTAGACCATCGGAACGCTACGGAGCTTGCGTGACGCTGTCGCGAACGAAGTGGAGGGCGTTGTGGACAAGTGTACGCAACCTGAAGGAGCGTGGCGTTGCAACAACACAACACTCGTCCCTAGCGGGCCTTTAACCGGATGGGCTCTAACGAAGATACTGTTCCTCAATCTGTTGTCCCAGGGCGTTGTTTTCCGCGATCGAGCGCACAAGGAACTCGTGAAGGCCTTCTCGGTATACCTCGTCTATGGACATGTTCGACAAATGAGCATGCATGGCACGTGCCGCCCGCTGGGCAGGGCCGTGGCGGCCATAATCTGCGGCAAGGTTGTCCAAAAACCGCGTCACATTATCGGTGCAGGCCGCGATAGAGCGCGGCATTTCTGGCCGCAGGATCAAAAGCTCAGCAACCCGCCACGGGCGCAGCGCTTCGCGAAACACCCACTGATAGGCCGTGAGTGCTGACGCTGCCCTCAAGATCGATGACCACTGAAAATAGTCGAGCCCGCCACCCACCGTGTCCCCTTCGGGAAGCAGGACGTGGTACTTCACATCGAGGATCCGTGCGGTGGCATCGCTGCGCTCAATGAAGGTGCCGAGCCGGAAGAAGGCATGCGCGTCGGTGCGCAGCATCGTGCGGTAGGCCGACCCGTCAAACCTTTGGGATGCTTCTTTTACAAATGAGGTGAATTCGGCGAGCTGGCGCGGGCTCATCGCGTCGGCTGTGTAGCGGCGCATTTCGAGCCAGGCGCCGTTGATGGCCTCCCACATCTCACGCGTGAGCGCGGTGCGCACAGCGCGGGCGGAGTGGCGCGCCACATCAAGGCAGCATCTGATGGATGAGGGATTATCGGTGGAAAACGCGAGCCAATCGATCACGTTGCGCCGGTCGGAGGTCTCGTAGCGGGCGCGGAAGGCATCGCCAGAACCGGTGGCGAGGACGGCTGATTCCCACTCATTGGTCTGACCGCCATAAGTGGAGGGAAGGGCTGAGAGCCGCGCGGCAACATCAAGGATGCGCGCTGTGTTCTCGGCCCGCTCGCTGTAGCGCGCCAGCCAATAAAGGTCCGCTGCGACCCGCGACAGCAGCATCAGATGCCGTTCCTATTGCGGGCGGTCAAAGGTCGAGCACCCAGGTGTCTTTGGTGCCGCCGCCTTGGCTTGAGTTCACCACAAGAGATCCCTCCTTGAGCGCCACCCGCGTCAAACCGCCCGGCACAGTGCGCACCCCGTTGGAACCCGTCAGCACAAACGGTCGCAGGTCCACATGGCGCGGTGCAATCCCCTCCCCCACAAACGTTGGGCAGGTGGAGAGCGCCAGGGTGGGCTGGGCAATGAACTCATCAGGGTCGGCGCGCAGTTTGCCGCGGAAGAGTTCAAGCTCGTCCGCGGTGGCACGCGGCCCCACAAGCATCCCGTAACCGCCCGAGCCTGCCACCTCCTTCACCACCAGCTCGGCCAAATTGTCGAGCACATAAGACAGCGCCTCAGGCTCGCGGCAGCGGTAGGTGGGGACGTTGTTCAAAATAGGCTGCTCACCAAGATAAAACTCAATGATTTCGGGCATATACGTGTAGACGGCTTTATCGTCCGCCACCCCCGTTCCCATGGCATTGGCCACCGCCACGTGGCCGGAACGGTAGGCTGCGATGAGCCCCGGCACGCCCAGAATCGAATCGGGCCTGAAGGCAAGCGGGTCAAGATAATCATCGTCGATCCGCCGGTAGATAACATCCACCTGCCGTGGCCCTTGCGTGGTGCGCATGAAGACGCGGTTGTCGCTCACAAAAAGGTCGCGGCCTTCCACCAACTCGACACCGAGCCGGTCGGCCAGGAACGAGTGTTCATAGTAGGCACTGTTGAGCGGACCCGGGGTAAGGATCACCACTGTTGGATCGCGCGGCGCGCGTGGCGGGGCAAGGGACTGAAGCGTGGACAACAGTTCGTTCGGATACTGTTCCACCGGCGCCACTTTGTGCTCAGAAAAGAGCTCAGGCACCAGCCGCATCGTCACCTCTCGGTTCTCCAACATGTAGGAGACGCCCGAGGGCGTGCGCAGATTGTCTTCCAAAACATAGAACGTGTCGGAATCCACCCGCACCACATCGATCCCGCACACAGGCACATAGACCCCGTGAGGCACCCGCACCCCCACCATTTCGGGGCGGAAATAAGTGTTTTGGTAGACGAGCGCTTCAGGGATGAGGCCGGCTCGCAGGATTTCCCCCTCGCCGTAGATGTCCCCTAGGAAGAGGTTGAGTGCCTTCACCCGCTGCTCAAGGCCGGCGGAGAGCCTTGTCCATTCCGCGCTGGTGAGCACGCGGGGAACAATATCGAATGGGATGATGCGCTCTTCCCCTTCGGACTGCCCGTAGACAGCGAATGTAATCCCGATCCTGCGGAACAGGAGTTCAGCCTCTCGGGACCTTGCGCGCAGCTGTTCTGCCGTGGTGGCTTCGAGCCAACGGGCGATTTGTTGATAGCCGTCCCGGATTGGACCGTCGGCCGTCCCCATCTCGTCAAAAAAGTCTGTCATGCGGCCCGTTGTGTTTGCGGCGCCCCAACGGTGGCGAGTGAGCACGATGAAATCAAGGCCAACCCCATCGTCCCTGCGACCGGCATAGGCTTAGCCAACTCTGGGATCGGCTTTGATGGGGCATTGATCGGCCGCGCGGGTCGGGTCGGCATGATTTGTGGCGCGCGATTTGGGCATGGGATGGCGGTGTGGATCGGCTTTTCTGGGCAAGCGTCGCCCGGGTTGTCGTGGGCAAGGGGCAGCGTAGTGGATGAAGCGTGGAAAGCATGGCGCGGGCCACTTGTGGAGCCGGCTTAGAAGAGGCCAGTCAACTGACCACCCTCAACGTCGATGGCTTCCGCAGCAGGGGTTCGGGGAAGACCCGGCATCGTCATGAGATCGCCGGCAATGGCCACAACGAAGCCCGCCCCGGCCGACAAGCGAACCTCGCGGATCGGAACGGTGAACCCTTCCGGTGCGCCAAGCTTGGTGGGGTCAGCGGTGAAAGAGGACTGGGTTTTGGCCATGCAGACAGGAAGGTGCCCAAATCCTTTGTCCTGCCAGTCCGCTAAGGTGTTCTTTACCGCGTCGGACGCTGTGATGCCGTCGGCCCGGTAGATCTCTTTGGCAACCGTTTCCATTTTCGCCCAGAGCGGCAGGTCGTCTGGGTAAAGGGGGGCAAACGCGCTCGGTGCATCGGCAAGGGCAACCACACGGCGGGCAAGCTCAGCTGTCCCAGCGCCACCTTTTGCCCAATGCTCGCACAGCACCGCCTCCACGCCCATGGGGGTGACGCTTTCCGTCACGGCGGCCAACTCAGCATCAGTGTCAGCCACAAACCGGTTGATGGCGACCACCACCGGAACACCAAATTTTTGGACGTTGGCCACGTGGCGCGCCAGGTTGGCAGCCCCCTGGCGCACCGCGTCCACCGCTTCGCTTTGCAGCTGGGCGCGCGGCACGCCGCCATGCATTTTGAGAGCACGCACCGTGGCCACCACCACCGCTGCCGCCGGCATGAGCCCCCCGATCCGGCATTTGATGTCAAAGAATTTTTCAGCCCCCAGGTCCGCGCCGAAGCCGGCCTCCGTGACAACATAATCGGTGAGGCCGAGGGCGGATTTTGTGGCGAGCAGGCTATTGCAGCCATGGGCGATATTGGCGAACGGGCCGCCGTGGATGAAGACCGGCGTTCCCTCCAGCGTTTGCACGAGGTTGGGGGCGATCGCGTCTTTGAGGAGAGCTGCCATAGCGCCATGGGCGTTCAGATCAGCAGCGGTGACAAGGGAACCGTCCGATCGGCTCGCCACAACAATTTTGCCCAGCCGCGTTTTCAAGTCGTCAAGGTCTTGGGCAAGGCACACGATGGCCATCACCTCCGAAGCGACGGTGATATCAAACCCACCCTCCCGGGTGATGCCGTTCACCCGGCCGCCCACACCGACGATCACCCCCCTCAAGGCGCGATCATTCATATCGAGGACCCGGCGCCAGGTGATCCGCCCCGGATCAATCTGAAGGGCGTTGCCCCAGTAAAGGTGATTGTCGAGCATGGCGGCGAGCAGGTTGTGGGCCGACGTGATGGCGTGAAAATCACCGGTGAAGTGGAGGTTGATCTCTTCCATGGGCAGCACCTGCGCGTAGCCGCCCCCCGTCGCCCCACCCTTGACGCCAAAGCAAGGCCCCAGCGAGGGCTCCCTCAAGCACGCCATCGCCGACTGCCCGTTGTGCCGCAACCCGTCAGCAAGGCCGATGGTGGTGGTGGTTTTGCCCTCGCCCGCAGGCGTGGGGCTGATGGCTGTCACAAGGATCAGCTTGCCCTGGGGGCCGTGTCCGTCTGGCACAGTGGCGACCTTCGCCTTGGCGCGTCCGAACGGGATCAGCCCATCACCATCGATGCCGAGGGTGGCAGCAACATCAGCAATAGGTCGCGGTGTGGCGGCCTGGGCAATCTCAAGATCGTTCATGGAAGGCGCCTTGCGGTGGATGGCACCCCAACGCTCGCCCTTCGATCACGCGATTGCAACCCGCTATGCGGGCACGTGTCTTCTGCGCGCATGTCAGAGTGTATCAGCATGCAAACTGTTGTTGCTGCAGAATGCAAAAAAAAGCATGATTAAAACTAATAAAGCGGTCGGTGGAGATAAGCAGAAATATAAAAAAGCGAGTGTGAATGAACGAAGCTAAAATTCAACACCCGCGTTTATTAGACGAGTTGGCAAATACGAGCATAAGAGGCTGGTCCATGGCGTATCAATCCTTGGTGTGTCGTCGCAACACGTGGATTGCTGTCTTTATCGCCATTGTGTTTTTAAGTTTTTCGGGGCGTGAGGCTGCGGCTATGCCCCAATTCACCCACATCGATACCATCCCAACGGTGGTGCGCGCCGATGAGTGGGCTGCGTTCAAGCGGTCGTATATTCGGCGCGATGGGCGTGTGGTGGATGTGGAAAAAGATGGGGTGACGCACAGCGAAGGTCAGGGGTACGGGATGCTCCTCGCGGTCTTTGCTGATGATCGGGCGACCTTCGATTCCATCGCCACCTTCACGTTTCAAGCGTTGAGCGCGCGGCGCGATCGCTTAATGAGCTGGCTTTACGACCCAGGCACTCACCCCCCGCTCGCCGACCAGAATAACGCTTCCGATGGCGATATCCTCATCGCATACGCCCTCGTGAAAGCCGCTTTAAAGTGGGATGAGCCACGCTACATCGCGCTGGCACAGCCCATAATCGACGATATTGGCCGGCTTCTCCTCAACCGGACAGATAATGTGGTGGCGCTGCGCCCGGCGGTCTTCGGGTTCGACCGGCGCGATCAAGAGGATGGACCGGTCGTGAACTTGTCCTACTACGTCTATGGCGCGCTGCTTTTATTTTCCGAGATCCGGCCCAACCTGCCCTTCTTTGAAGCTTGGCAAAGCGGGCTTTTGTTGACCGAACACGCCATTTCGCTCAACCGCGGCCTGGCACCGGATTGGATCAGCCTTGACGAGAACCGGCTTGGCCAACCGGCTCTGGGCTTCAAGCCAACGTCCGCCTACGAATCGGTGAGGATCCCGCTTTACATGATGTTGGGGGGCCGGGTGCCGATGCGTTTTTTGTCACCCTTTGATGAGGCTTGGAACCGCACAGGATCTGGGACGCCACGGCAGGTCAATCTGATCACCGGCCGGGTGGATCACTCGATGGCTGACCCTGGTTATCGGGCCATTGCCGCCTTGACCGCCTGCGCAGTGCGGGGGGTCCCCCTTCCGCAGGAGCTGCAAGACTTTCGGCCCAGCACCTACTTCAGCTCATCGCTACACTTGATGGTGCTGGCCGCGGCACGGGCGCACTACCCGCACTGCACTTCAGCCACATCCCACGTCCAAGCCCGTCAAACACCGCACCGTTCGGTGCAACTGCGCTCCGCCTACAACTGAGCATGGCGCACGCAGACGATGGCCGCGCCCGTTTGATGAGCGCGAGGGCGAGGCTAACGTGTCTGTCAGGCGCTGCCGGGCTCTGAGCGCCGGCAACCGAACGATGGACTAGACCAAAAAAACCGCCATGGCGATCAACACCACCACCACGATGATGATGCCCCATTTGGTGATATTCATAAACGCATCGTACGTGCGCTGATGCTCAGCCATGTCGATTTGCGGCGGGCCCTCATCGTCGCCGGTGGGGGCAGGCTGTGCCTCTTGGGTGGCCATCCGTTCCTCGTTCGGTTCAAACCCTTTGGCGAAGTCCTACGCGCTGGGGTCCTGTTGCGCAACTGAGGAGCGGCGCCCCGCCTTCGCCGCCACAATGCCAGACCCAGCCCCGCAAAAAAGGCGCCCCAGCGCGCAACCCTTCGCACAGCAGCCGGACATTCAGCGGAACGCTCTGCCATCATGATTGAGGCAGTCCCGGCTGTTGCGTCGGAACAAACAACAGTAAAGAAAGGAGGAGCCTTGGGAGGCGTCGGTTTTTGGGGTTGGCTATGCTTGCCGGAGAATGTGGGATCAATCCGCGGCGCCTAAAGAGGGCACCTTCGCTGCGGTGGGACTTTTGGCAGCGCCAAAAGATGGGCACCAGGGTCGAGCGGGATCTGCCTTGTGCCGGTTCGCCACGCGCACCAACATCTTCCACGGCTCGCAACACCTACGATGTTGGGTTCGGGCAGGTCTGTGTCTGGCCACATCTGCCGATTGACCACAAGTCTGACGCGTGCGGTTTGGCGGCCGCCACGCGTTGTCATCTGCCCAACTGCCATTGCCCCACAGTTCAAGGAGTGCGTATGCGCCGTCGATCATTCCTGTGGCCGCTCCTTGCGGTGGTTTTCGCCTTGGGCCTTGCACCGGCTGCGTCTGCGCAAACGCCCCAGGATACGGACTACATGAAGCGCGCCGGTAACTTCTTCGCCAACTGCGATGCGCGCACCGGTGCTGACGGAGAGCGCCCGCCCGTCAACTACGTGTGCTTGGCGTTCATCGCCGGGTTGGTGGAGGGCTACACCACCGCCGCCGTCGCCAACGGCAACCCCAGACCCTACTGTTTGCCAAGGCCCACCAGCCTGGTGGAGCTATCAGACATGATGACAACGGTGATGGAGCGCGGCGTCCAGCCGGATTTGCCGACGGCCACTGTGTTTCACTTTATTTTGGAAGCGAACTTCCCGTGCGCTCCGGCCACAGCCTCTTCTGATGCACCAGCGGCGACCGCTTCGCCCGGCGCGGGAGTTGAAACCGCCCAAAGCACCACGCCCGCCGCAAATGAGGAGCCGCTGCTGCCGGTCACTGACCCCGCGACCCTTGATGCACAAGAAGGGACACTGCCTGTCACCCCCCCCAGCGTGCTCGATGCGTCGGAGGGAACCCTTCCTGTGGTAACGCCATCGACAGCCCCGGGGATTGACGATCGGACGCGCATTCCAACCACACCGGATCCGGCAAACCCTGGCAGTACCACGCCAGAGGCGAGTGCGCCTGACGATACACCCGCGACCGCGCCCGCTGCCGCAGGGCGCGTTGAAGAGAGCGAGCCGCCCGCGCCATTAAATAGACCAGGAACCGCCATTGGGCCGGTGAGTGCAGAAGGGCCTGAAAGCGCGTTGGGACCCAGTTCTGCCATTGGGCCTGGCACCGCGACGGGCCCCGCGTCCACGCCCGGACCTGGCTCCGAACTTGCGCCGGAGACCGCGGAGGGGCCAGTCACGCTGCCTCTCAATCGCACGCCCACCACTTTTGGCGCGCCTGTGATCCAGGTAGACCCCTTGGTTGAGCCGCCTGATGACCCCGCAGCGCCTGTGGTTCCAGCCCGGCCCGCACGGCCCCAAACGCCG
>JBCDLN010000013.1:0-26475 GCA_038745295.1 Pseudomonadota bacterium
CCTCGAGGCCCACTCTCTCTTGGCCCACTCTCTCTTGGCCCACTCTCTCTTGGCCCACTCTCTCTTGGCCCACTCTCTCTTGGCCCACTCTCTCTTGGCCCACTCTCTCTTGGCCCGCTCCCTCTTGAACCGCTCTGTCTTGGCCCACTCCCTCGAGGCTCGCTCTGCCTGGGACCGCTTCTGGTGGGCCGCTTTGGCCGATGGTCCCCGTCGCTGGTCGGGAACCGGCCAGATGAAGTGCCAGGCGCCTGCGGTGCTGAGCGGGTTCGGGGACTTGGTCCGGCTGGTTTGCTAAACGTCTTTTGCGGGCCCTTTTTCCATGGCGCGCGGGCTTGAGGACCGGAATGCTCGCTGTCCGCTCGGCGAGGGGAGTCTTGTGTGTGTTGCCGCCCGGCGAACCCCTTGGGTCGCTGCCCTTGCGCGTTGTCACCGCGGGGCGGGCGATCTTGGTCTCCATCGCGGCGAGGCGGGCGATCTTTGTGCGCTGTGTCCTTCGATCTATAGGGCGGGCGCGGTCCGTCCCGCCTCGGCCGATCGGGCGGGCCATCCCGCCTTGGCCGATCGGGCGGGCCATCCCGCCTTGGCCGATCGGAGCGCTCACTATCGCTTCGGTGACCATCATGCCTTGGCCGGCCGGGGCGATCATTCCCCGTGCGATGAGCTGGCCGTTGCGCGCGTTCGCTCGGCCCAGATGCGGCGCCGGGCCGTGGCGATGCGGTTGCAGCTGCTGCCACCGGGGCGTCAAAATCAGCCCCCGCCTCAGCGCTGAGCCGGGGTCCCAACTGGTCTTTAAGGTACTTGGTGGGCAGTTCCCGCACCTCCCCTCGCGGCAGATCACCAAGCTTAAACGGGCCGAACGACACTCTGATCAGCCGCGTCACCTGCAAGCCGAGGGCACCCAGAACCACCTTAATTTCGCGGTTCTTGCCTTCCGTCAGCGCCAACGTCAGCCATGAGTTTTCACCCGCACGGTCCACCGCCGCCTCGATGGGGCCGTAAAGAACCCCCTCGACGGCAATGCCTTGCCGCAGCGAAGCAAGGCGTGCCTCGTCGATCTCACCGTGAACGCGGACCCGATATTTGCGCGTCCATCCGGTCGCCGGCAGCTCCAGAACCCGTGCCAAACCACCGTCGTTTGTGAGAATCAACAGCCCCTCAGTGTTGATGTCGAGCCGGCCGACGGTCACCACACGGGGGAGGGTGCCCGGCAGCGCATCGAAGATGGTGGGCCGCCCATCGGGATCGTGGTTGGTGGTGACAAGTCCCCTCGGTTTATTGAAGAGCCAAGCCCGCGTCCGCAGTTTGCGGGGGATGGGCTTGTTATCCACTTTGATCTCGTCTTCGGGGGTGACACGCACCGCTGGTGTTGTCAGCCGAACGCCGTTCACTTTGACCCGCCCCGCCTCGATGAGGGCTTCGGCCTGCCGGCGTGATGCGACACCGGCGCGCGCCATGACTTTGGCCACGCGCTCGCCCCCGCCCCCGCCTTCGGCCCCAGTATCGGCGCCAGTGTCCTCGCCAGGTTTGGCGCCTGGTTTGGTCACAGTCCGGTCCCCCCGCTCGCCTTTGCTCTCGCTGGCGCGCGCGGCAGCCTCCTTGCCAACCTTTTCGGCATGGGGGTCCTCTTGAGTATGGGGGTCGGTCATGGAAGGGGTCCTGGCGGGGGCGGTCACGGGGGCTCGCGTGTTTGAAGGGGCAACGTCTTTGTCGTTCATGGAGCTTGCGCTGCGCGAAGCGCGGCGGGCGGCAGCGCGCGGCGAAGTTCCTGTGGGCGCGGTGGTGGTGCGGGGCAAGGAGATCCTCGCCGCCGCCGGCAATGAGACCGTGTATGCCAACGATCCGACGGCCCATGCCGAAATCGTTGCCATGCGCGCTGCTGCGCGCCTGCTGAAGGCGGATCGGCTCACCGGGTGCGATCTCTTCGTCACCCTTGAGCCTTGCGCTATGTGCGCCGGCGCCATCGCCCATGCAAGGATAAGACGGCTTTATTTTGGTGCGACCGATCCTAAAGGCGGCGCAGTGGAATCAGGGGTGCGGCTTTACTCGTCTCCCACCATCCACCATCGCCCAGAGGTCTATGGCGGGTTCTCAGAGACACAATCCGCTGAACTCCTGCGTGCCTTCTTTGAGGCGCGGCGTTGATGCGCATTGTGGGGGGAGACAACAAAGGCACCGCCATCAGCGCCCCGAAAGGCGAAGCGACCCGCCCCACCAGCGAGCGGTTGCGCGAAACCATCTTCAACATGCTCGCCCACAGCATCAATGCCGAGCTTGAGGACGCCCGCGTGCTCGACCTTTTTGCCGGCAGTGGCGCCATGGGGCTTGAAGCCTTATCGCGCGGTGCAGGCTTTGCCCTCTTTGTGGAGAATGCAACGGCCGCCCGTGGCGCGCTCCGCCGCAATATCGACGCGGTGCGGGCCATCGGGCGCACGAGGGTCTGGCGGCGTGATGCCACCCGGCTTGGGGCCTGTCCTCTCCCCCCCTTCTCACTGGTCTTTTGCGATCCGCCCTATGGCCGCAACATGGGTGAAAAGGCGTTGCAAGAGGCTGCCGAGGGCGGCTGGGTCACCCCAGGCGCTATCGCCGTCCTGGAAGAGCGTCGCGGCCATTTGCCGGGCGCCATTAACGGATGGGAGGCGCTCAACCACCGCGAGGCGGGCGAGAGCGTCATCGGCTTTTTCCGTCAGGTGCAGCCGCTCTGATGGGCTCGCCTCCGGCCTATTGTGCCGGCTCCCGCGCCGCGGCTTTCTCGTGAACAGCCTCGGCAAACGCTTTGAAGAGCGCTGCTGACGGCTGGTCGCTTTTTACAAAATGCTCAGGATGCCACTGCACACCAACGGTAAAGGCCTTCGCCCCGGTGATGGAAATGGCTTCGATGGTCCCGTCCGGGGCTGTGGCCTCCACTCTCGCACGCGGGGCCAGCCCATCAATCCCTTGGTGATGGGACGAGTTCACCATCACCGGCGCTGATCCCAAAATGGGTTCAAGGCAGCCGCCCGGCGTGGTGGTGACGGTGTGGCGAAGGCCAAACCAGGTGTCGACATCCTCTTGTGGGGTGCTGCGATGATCATTGCGGTCTGGAAGATCGTGGACCGCGTGGTGCAGCGTGCCGCCAAAGGCGACGTTGAGCTCCTGGTGGCCGCGGCAGATGGCAAAGAGCGGAAGCCCTCGTGCCACAGCCTCTTCAATGAGGGTGAAGGCGGTCCGGTCGCGCTCCAGGTCAAAGGGGGCGGCGGCTTCGCCACTGCCACCTTGATAGCGCTCTGGATGCACATTGCTGCGCGAGCCGGTCAGGAGGACGCCTGAGACCACATCAAGGATTGGGCGCGGGTCGAGGGGCATGTTGAGCGTAGGAACTTGCACCGGCAGCAGGCCCACATAGGCAAGGGCCTCCAAGTAAGTGGCCGGCGTTGCGGACCAATTGAGCCACCGAAGGGCAATGCGATCGCACACTACGGCGACCATAGGTTGTCCCATTGTCATAGAACTCCAGCGTGTTTTTCTAAGGCTCGCTCAATCATAAGGTCAGGCAGTACCCGATTATCCTTCATCAATTGCGCAGAACCTGCATTCTCGTGAGTGAAACGTTAGAATTCGTGCATGAGCGGCGCTTGTTTTTAACGCTGCGAGCGGTCTACACCCTGTGGCAACAGACACATTGATGTCACCAATTACGGAGTGGAGGAGAGTTAGAATGGACCGTCGTTCGTTTTTAAAAACGGGTGCTGTGGGTGCCGCTGCCGCTGCCGGCGCGACAACACTTGCTGCCCCAGCAATTTCACAAGGCCGGGTCGAGTGGAAGATGGTCACTACATGGCCGAAAAATTTCCCTGGCCTCGGGACCGGAGCGCAACGCTGCGCTGACCGCATCACCCAAATGACCGACGGGCGGATCACGGTGAAGCTCTTCGCCGGCGGCGAGCTTGTTCCCCCATTTGAAAGCTTCGACGCGGTCGCCAACGGCACCGCCGAAATGTACCACGGCGCTGACTACTACTGGCAGGGCAAACACCCTGCGTTCGCATTCTTTACCGCCGTGCCGCTGGGCTTCACCGCGCCTGAAATCAATGCCTGGATTATGAATGGCGGCGGACAAGCCCTTTGGGACGAGCTGTCCGGCGGCTTTGGGGTGAAGCCCTTCATCTGCGGCAACACCGGCGTCCAAATGGGTGGCTGGTTCCGCGAGCCCATCACCTCGCTCGACGACCTTAAAGGCCTCAAATTCCGTATGCCTGGCCTTGGTGGTGAGGCGCTGCGCCAGCTTGGCGTCAACGTGATTGCGCTGCCGGGTGCTGAAATCTTCCCCGCCCTCCAGTCGGGCGCCATCGATGGCACTGAGTGGGTCGGCCCGTGGAACGACTTGGCGTTCGGCTTTTACCGCATTGCCAACAACTACTACTTCCCCGGCTTCCACGAGCCCGGCGCGACGCTCGCCGCCGGCGTGAACCTTGAAGCCTACAACAAGCTGTCCGCGAGCGACAAAGCCATCGTTGAGCAAGCGTGTATCGCTGAAGACAACTTCATGTATTCAGAATATGTCGCCAAAAATGGTGACGCTCTGGAAACGCTCATCACGCAGCACGGGGTGACCCTCCAACAATTCCCTGCCGAAGTGTGGGATGAATTTACCAAAGCTGCAGAAGAAGTCACCAGCGCAGTGCAAAGCTACGACGATTTGGGTAAGCGGATCTACGATAGCTACTTCAAAGCCCGTAAGGACTACGCCAACTGGACGCGGATTTCCTTGCAGTCCTACGCCGGTGAGCGCGGCCGCACGTTGAACATAGGCGGCTAAAAAACAAGAGCGTCGTAATGCCACAGTGTCGGCATTACGGCGCTTTCGCCTAGCCTTCGCCCATGCCGCTCTTCACTGACATCCTCGATTACACCAACCGCGTCATCGGCAAGACCGTGGCGTGGCTTATCTTGGTGATGGTGATCGTCCAGTTCGGGGTTGTCCTCGCCCGCTACGTGTTCGGGGTCGGCAATCTTTGGGCGCAAGAATCCATCATCTATATGCACGGCACGCTGTTCATGCTGGCGGCGGCCTACACCCTGTCTGACGATGGGCACGTGCGGGTGGATATCATCTACCGCGTGGCCTCGCCGCGCTACCGGGCGCTTGTGAACCTCTTTGGCTCGTTGTTCCTTCTCATCCCGGTCGCCATCGCCATCACGTTCTCCAGCTGGGGCTACGTGTCGAACTCATGGCGGATCTTTGAAGGGTCGATGGAATCATCGGGCCTTCCGGCTGTGTTTTTGTTGAAGACAGCCATTCCCGTGTTCAGCATTTTGATTGCCGTCCAAGGCGTCGTGATGGTGCTGCGCTCTGTCCTTTATCTCTCAGGGCGGGGCGAACCGCCTGGCATCCAGGAGCACTGACCGGCTGCCATGCTTGACGTTGCAAGCCTCCTCGACATTTTGATGTTCGCCACGGCGATCGTTCTCCTGCTCACAGGATTTCCGGTTGCCTTCACCCTCGCTGGAACAGGCCTCGCCTACGCGCTGATCGGCCACTTCGCCGGCGTGTTCGACCTTGCCTTCGTTAACGCACTGCCGCAGCGCATTTACGGCACCATGACCAACGAGGTTCTGATTGCAGTGCCTTTGTTCGTCTTCATGGGGGTGCTGCTGGAACGAAGCCGCGTCGCCGAAGAGCTCTTGGAAACCATGGGCCAACTCTTCGGCCCGCTGCGCGGCGGGGTGGGGATTGCGGTTTGCGTGGTGGGGGCGCTTTTGGCCGCTTCCACGGGGATTGTGGGCGCGACAGTCGTCACGATGGGGCTTTTGTCTCTGCCCACCATGCTGCGCTACGGCTACGCGCCCTCGCTCGCGTCGGGCACCATCGCCGCCTCGGGGACGTTGGGGCAGATCATTCCGCCGTCCATCGTTTTGGTGATTCTGGGCGACCAGATCTCCAACGCCTACCAAGAGTCCCAGCGCATCCTTCAAGAAAAGGCTTGGGCGGAGGGGGATTTTTCGTTTGTCCCCGGGCCGCCCGTCTCTGTGGGGGACCTTTTTGCAGGGGCCCTGGTGCCAGGTGTCCTCCTGGTGGTGGCCTACATCCTCTATAACGTTGTGGTGGCTTATGTGCGGCCAGGGATTGCCCCTCCGGTGCCGCGCGACCCTGATAACCCCGTCACCATCTCGCGCATCCTCCACGCGTTGGTCCCGCCCATCGTTCTCATCGTGTCCGTGTTGGGCTCGATCCTGGCCGGGGTCGCTACACCCACAGAGGCGGCCGCTGTCGGCGGCGTCGGCGCGATCCTTCTGGCGGGCTACCGGCTCAACGAGAAGAGGCCATTCTTCATTTACGCGGCGGCCTTTTCGCTCATCCTCTTGCTGGTGCTCACAGGGACAATGGACCTCCGCATAGCGCGCTCCGAGATCCCTGAAACGGATCAGATTGCGATTTATGTGGCCGCGGCGTTGGTGGTGGTTCTGGCCATCGGGCTCATCATCTCGCTGGTGCGGGTCGCCAAGGCCAAGGTTCTCGTTTCCGTGGTGCAGTCCACCACCAAGATCACGTCCATGGTGTTTGTGATTTTGATTGGTGCTGCGCTCTTCAGCCTTGTCTTCCGCGGCCTTGGCGGTGAGGAGCTGGTGGAAGAAGCGCTTTCGGGCCTGCCGGGCGGTGCGCTCGGCGCCATCATCGCGGTGATGCTGATGATGTTCATCCTAGGCTTCTTCCTGGACTTTTTGGAGATCGTCTTTGTTGTGGTGCCGCTGGTGGCGCCGGTCCTCCTGATGCTCGAAATGCCTGATGGCACGGCCATGAGCCCTGTCTGGCTCGGCATCATGATGGCGATCAACCTCCAAACCTCGTTCCTGACGCCGCCGTTTGGGTTCGCGCTCTTTTACCTGCGCGGGGTCGCCCCGCCCGAGGTGAAGACCGTTGCCATCTATCGCGGTATCATCCCCTTCGTGCTGATCCAGATCGCGATGCTGGTGACGCTTTGGTACGCGCCCACCCTCGCCACCTGGCTGCCAACGGTGATCTACGGCTCGTAGGCGGCTTAGCCTGAGCTGGCTCCCGGCACCGTGGTCCACGGTGCTGCCATCAGTTGCCGCAGCGGGTCATCCTGCTGGGGCGCGGTGACGGTTTAAAGCCGAGCGCTGCCACACCGACACGGCCAACGCGTTTCCAGCCGTGGACGCGACTGAGCGCTGTCCAGCGCACCGGCGCAGAGGGTTATTCAGCCTCGGCGGCTGCGATGGCGTCGGGGAGGGCGGCTTCGAACGCCTCCATCAATTGTGGTGGGCCGGAGCTTACGCGGATGCATCGGTTGAGGGGGGCAACGCCAGGCATCCGCACAAACACACCAGCTGTGGCAAGGGCGGTGGTGAGGCGTTTGCAAAACTCCCCGTCACGCCCCGTGTCGAGCGCCACAAAGTTTGCAGCGCTGGGGAGCGGCACTAAGCCGTGGTCGGTGGCAATGGCGCCCAGCGTGGCGTTGGACGACATGATGGCCCGCTTCACACCCTCAAGATGATCCTGGTCTGCAAGGGCCGCGAGGGCACCCACCTGCGCCACCCGGTTGACGCCAAAGTGGTTGCGCACCCGGTCGAACGCTGAGGCGATCTCAGAGGTGGTGATGGCGTAGCCGATGCGGGCGCCGGCCATCCCGTAGGCTTTGGAGAAGGTGCGCAGCCTGATGAGGCGCGGATGTTCAAAGGCTGCTGGCAGCACGGCGCTGTCAGGCGCAAATTCGATGTAGGCTTCGTCCAGGGCGAGCACACAATCGGGCGGGAGCCTCTCGATCAGCCGCTCGATCTCGCTGGCGTTGTGCCAGGTCCCCATGGGGTTGTCGGGGTTGGCGAGATAAAGGAGCGATGCATCCGAATGGGTTGCCGCAGAAAGAAGGCCATCAATGTCTTCAAAGTCGTTGGCGTAGGGCACGGTGATCACCTGCCCGCCGAACCCGTTCACATGGTAGACAAACGTCGGGTAGGCGCCGTGGGGGGTGACCACAGGGGTGCCCGACGTGGTGAAGAGGCGGACGATCACCTGAAGGAGGCCGTCAATCCCTTCACCAATCCCGATCCGTGCGCCGTCGACCCCCAGATGGGCAGAGATCGCCTCACGTAGATCATGGTTTTCTGGATCGCCGTAGCGCCAGATTTCGGCCGCCCCCTCGGCCATGGCGGCAATCGCCTTCGGCGAGGGGCCAAAGGCGTTCTCGTTGGCGCCCAAGCGGGCGCTGAAGGGGTATCCCATCGCGCGCTCTTGAGCCTCCGGCCCCACAAAGGGGACCGTGGCCGGTAGGCTGGCCGCAAGGCTCGTGAGCGGCAGCATCAGTAGCGGTACGCGTCGGCTTTGAAGGGGCCGGCGTTGTTGACGCCGATGTAGCTCGCCTGCTCCTCAGAAAGCTTGGTAAGCGTGGCACCCAGTTTGGCAAGGTGCAGCTCGGCCACCTTCTCATCCAAGTGCTTGGGCAGCACGTAGACTTTGTTTTCGTACTTCTCGGCGCTGTTCCAAAGCTCGATCTGGGCCAGCGTTTGGTTGGCGAAGGATGCCGACATCACGAACGAGGGGTGGCCTGTGGCGTTGCCAAGGTTTACCAGACGCCCCTCAGATAGCAGAATCATGCGCTTGCCGTCAGGGAACTCAATGAGGTCCACCTGCGGCTTCACATTCTTCCACTTCATGTTGCGCAGCGCGCCCACCTGAATCTCATTGTCGAAGTGGCCGATGTTGCACACGATGGCCATGTCTTTGAGATTGCGCATGTCGTCGATGGTGACGACGTCCTTGTTGCCTGTGGCAGTCACCACAATGTCAGCGCGCGGTGCTGCCTCGGCGAGCGTGACCACCTCAAACCCGTCCATGGCGGCTTGGAGCGCGCAGATGGGGTCGATCTCAGTCACCAGCACACGCGCGCCGGAGCCGGCGAGCGATGCGGCGGAGCCTTTGCCCACATCGCCATAGCCGCACACCACAGCCACTTTGCCAGCCATCATCACGTCGGTGCCGCGGCGGATGGCATCCACCAGGCTTTCACGGCAGCCATACTTGTTGTCGAACTTCGACTTGGTGACCGAGTCGTTGACGTTGATGGCAGGGAAGGGGAGTTCACCCTTCTTTTCCAGCTGATAAAGCCGTAGAACGCCGGTGGTGGTCTCTTCAGAGACACCGCGGATCGCAGCACGGCAGCGCGAATAAAATGTCGGGTCCTTGGCGATGCGCCGGCGGATGGTGGCAAAGAGCGCCTCTTCCTCCTCGTTGGCGGGGTTTTCCAGCACCGACGCGTCCGTCTCAGCTTTTGCGCCGAGCATGACGAGGAGCGTCGCATCGCCCCCATCGTCGAGGATCATGTTGCACGTTTCGCCGTTCCCCCAGTCGAGGATGCGGTCGGCATAGTCCCAGTACTCTTCGAGCGTCTCGCCCTTGATGGCAAAGACAGGGATGCCCGCAGCGGCAATGGCAGCGGCAGCGTGGTCTTGTGTGGAGAAGACGTTGCAGGACGCCCAGCGCACCTCAGCGCCCAGCGCCACAAGCGTCTCGATGAGCACGGCCGTTTGGATGGTCATGTGCAGCGAGCCGGCAATGCGCGCGCCCTTCAGGGGCTGCGCCGCAGCGTTTTCTTCACGCACTGCCATCAGGCCGGGCATTTCCACCTCGGCAATGTCGATCTCGGTCCGGCCAAAGTCGGACTGTGCAATATCTTTGACGACGTAGGGAACGTCAGCGGGCGCCATTTGAGAAATCCTTCAGTGTCGGCAACGGCAGACAGGCCGCATTTTCTAGGCTCAATGATATAAAGATATCATTATGTCAAGCGAATGCAGGGGTTGTCCTTTCCTAATGACGTACGCGCGATTCCCGGATAAGTTTCAGCGCCTTCCGGGAGAGTTTGATGGCTATCAGTGTGATCGACGATAATGCGCCGGCCAGCCCACCGCTGACGCCACGCCCAAATCCGCCCAAAGTGTTGATGATCCACCCAAAATTCATGGGTGCTACATTTTGGGAGTTTAAAATCACATCTCAGCTATACGGCGCTGAGTATCCCATGCCGCCCCTGGGGCTGGTCACCGTGGCGGCCATGTTGCCCAAGGATTGGGACATTCGCGTGCTAGACCGCAATGTCACCACTGTCACCGATGCAGATATTGCCGGCGCCGACTTCATTATGACTGGGGGGATGCTGCCGCAGCGCACCGATATCTTAAACGTGATCGCCTGGGCGCAGCGGCTCGGTAAGAAGGTCGCCGTTGGTGGGCCCGATATCATGTCATGCCCTCACATTTATGAGACCGCTGACTTTGTGGTGGTGGGCGAAGCGGAAAGCGTCATCGGCGATTTGGTGGACGCTTGGCGGCGCGGCGAGGACCGGGCCCGGTTCGATGCCGAAAAGTACAGCGTTGATGTGACCCAATCGCCCAAGCCTCGGTTTGAGCTGATCGATCAATCGAAGTACCCGCAGTTCACGGTCCAGTACTCCCGCGGATGCCCGTTCACGTGCGAGTTTTGCGACATCATCGAGCTGTTCGGCCGCAGACCGCGCACCAAGACCAACGAACAAATCCTGGCCGAACTCAAAGCCATCTACGACCTTGGCTACCGCGGCCACGTGGACTTCGTCGACGACAATCTCATCGGCAACAAGAAGGCCGTGAAGCTATTCCTGCCTGAACTCATCAAATGGCAGGAAGAACACGGCTGGCCGTTTGACTTTTCGACCGAAGCCTCACTCAACCTTGCCGATGACCCTGAATTGATGCGGCTGATGTCACAAGCAGGGTTCACGGGTGTCTTCATCGGAATTGAAAGCCCCGACCCCGACGTGCTGGTCGCCACCAAGAAGAAGCAGAATACCAAGCGCGATATCGCTGAGAGCGTGCACATGATTTACCGCAATGGGATTGCCATTGTGGCGGGCTTCATCGTGGGCTTCGATGAAGAAAAAGGAGCCGTTGGTGACGGTATTGCCGACCTGATCGAAGAGGCGGCAATCCCTGTGGCGATGGCTGGAATGCTTTATGCGCTCCCCAACACGCAACTGACCCGCCGCCTGGAAAAGGAAGGTCGGCTTCACCCCCCGCCTGACCCGACGGTGGAACTTCCCACCTCAGACCAGTGTACCCAAGGGCTCAACTTTGACACCTTGCGGCCCCGCGAAGACATTCTGAAAGACTATCTCACGGTGGTGCAGCGGGTTTATGAGCCAAGCGCGTTCTATCGCCGTGTGCGACGCGTTGCGGACCTGATGCGCTTTCCGGCGTCGAACATTGATTTGTTCCGCTCAGGGTTCAGCAAAAACGCCATGTTCGTGGTGCGGTTGTGCTGGTGGATGGGGGTGAGAGCGCCGTGCGCCAAGCGCCACTTTTGGCGCACACTTCTTTATGTGGCGTGGCGAGATCATCGGGCGCTGGAGTCTGTCTTCCTGGCCATTGCTGCCTATGCCCACATTGGCCCGTTCTCTCGCACGGTGGTGCAGTCCATCGAGGAGAAGATTGCTGACCTCAAAGCGGCAGAAGCGAATGCTGAACCTGCCTTGGCGGCTGAGTAGGAGCTCGGATCTAGGCTTACGGCCCATCCCCGCGGTGTGCTGACAGGCGGCGGTAGTCTGAGCCCACCCAAAGCGCTCGTTGCGCGAGGCCTCTTAGACCACGCGCGACATAGGCCAGTCGCCACGAACGCGCGCCGAGACGACCGCTGCCTTGGATAAGTTGAGGGCCTGCCGTTCTACCACAACAAGCAAGCGCCGGCGGCGCCCCGACCGACGGACCGCGGCCTGTTTGTCGTCGGTGGATCGGCCGTGGCGGCGACCGCTAGAGTGCGGCGCGGATTGTTTTGAGCGTGGCGAGGCGCCGGTGAGCGTCGTCTAGCGCATGGCCTTGGAGCGTGGCGGCCGTCTTTTCCGCATCGGCAACAATCGCGTCTACCCTGTCGGCGGCGTCTTCTGCGGCGACGGCGGCCTCGGCAAGAACGCTGCACGTGGTGGCGCTCACATCGCAAAAACCACCATCGATGAAGATGCGTTTGTCGCCGCCCTCAGCGCCCGTCACGGTCACAATGCCAGGGCCGAGCAGCGCCAGGAACGGGGCATGCTCGGCAAGCACTTGGAACTCGCCCTCAGAGCCCGGCAACGTCACCGCGTCCACCTCACTCGAGATGAGAAGGCTTTCAGGCGACACAAGCTCAAAGGAAAATTTGGCCATCATCAGGTCCTTCGTGGCGCGGACGGGCGCATCATGCGCCCCATCCGCTGAGCGATCGGGGCGCGGTTAGGCCGCTTCGGCGAGCTGCTGGGCCTTCTCGATGGCTTCATCGATGGTGCCGACCATGTAGAAGGCAGCCTCCGGAAGATCGTCATAGGCGCCTTCCACAAGACCCTTGAAGCCTTTGATGGTGTCGGCAAGCTCCACGAACACACCGGACTTGCCGGTGAAGACTTCCGCCACGTGGAACGGCTGTGACAAGAACCGCTCCACCTTACGGGCGCGGGCCACGGTGAGCTTGTCCTCTTCGGAAAGCTCGTCCATGCCCAGGATCGCGATGATGTCCTGCAGCGACTTATAGCGCTGAAGCACCTCTTGGACGGCACGGGCGGTGGCATAGTGCTCTTCACCCAGCGTTTGAGCGTTGAGCATGCGGCTGGTGGAATCGAGCGGGTCAACGGCCGGGTAGATGCCCTTCTCCGCGATCGAGCGGTTGAGCACCGTCGTTGCATCAAGGTGGGCAAACGAGGTGGCGGGGGCCGGGTCGGTCAGGTCGTCGGCCGGCACGTAGATCGCTTGCACCGAGGTGATCGACCCTTTCTGGGTGGTGGTGATCCGCTCCTGGAGGGCGCCCATGTCGGTGGCAAGCGTCGGCTGATAGCCCACCGCCGAGGGGATCCGGCCCAAAAGCGCCGACACTTCAGAGCCCGCCTGGGTGAAGCGGAAGATGTTGTCCACGAAGAAGAGCACGTCCTGCCCTTGGTCGCGGAAGTGCTCAGCCACGGTAAGGCCCGACAGGCCCACACGGGCGCGCGCACCCGGAGGCTCGTTCATCTGGCCAAACACCAGCGCACACTTTGAGCCTTCGCCGCCGCCGGCCTTGTTCACGCCCGACTCGATCATCTCGTGATAAAGGTCGTTGCCCTCGCGGGTACGCTCACCCACGCCGGCAAACACCGAGTACCCGCCGTGCGCCTTGGCGACGTTGTTGATCAGCTCCTGAATGAGCACCGTCTTGCCCACACCAGCGCCGCCGAAGAGACCGATCTTACCGCCACGGGCGTAAGGGGCGAGGAGGTCCACCACCTTGATGCCCGTCACCAGGATTTCAGCCTCGGTGGACTGCTCCACATAGGACGGGGCGGGGGCGTGGATGGGGCGGGTCCCCTCCATGGAGATGGGGCCCGCTTCGTCGATGGGTTCCCCCACCACGTTCATGATGCGGCCGAGGGTGCCATCACCCACAGGCATTTCGATGGGGTTGCCGGTGTCGGTCACCTCTTGGCCGCGCACCAGACCTTCGGTGGCGTCCATGGCAATGGTGCGGACCGTGTTCTCGCCCAGGTGCTGTGCCACTTCGAGCACGAGACGCTGGCCGTTGTTGTCGGTCTCCAGCGAGTTCATGATGGCCGGCAGGTGGTCGGTAAACTTCACGTCCACCACGGCGCCGATCACCTGCTGGACTTGTCCGGATTCATTTGCCATGGGGCGGGGTCCTCAACGTCTTCACATCGTGCCTGCTCTACTAACGTGTTGCGTGGCAGACGCAAGATGGTGCGCGGTGTTTATGGGGTTCGCGGCGCCTTGGAAGGCTTTATGGCCGCATCGAGTGCCATCAGCGTTTCAAGAAGCGGACGCAATTCGGCAAGCGGGACCATGTTCGGCCCGTCTGATGGGGCGTTGTCGGGGTCTTGATGGGTCTCAATGAACACCGCCGCCACGCCGACGGCGACAGCGGCGCGGGCGAGCGGAGGCACAAAGCGCCTATCGCCGCCAGACGCTCCGCCCAACCCGCCTGGCTGCTGCACCGAGTGCGTGGCGTCGAACACCACAGGCGCCCCCATGGCGGCCATGATGGGAAGGGCACGAAAGTCACTCACCAACGTGTTGTAGCCAAAGGAGGCGCCGCGCTCTGTGAGAAGAACGTTGGGGTTGCCGCTCTCGGTCACCTTGGTGAGCACATTCTTCATGTCCCACGGCGCGAGGAACTGCCCCTTCTTCACGTTGACCACCCGCCCGGTCTCGGCTGCCGCAACGAGAAGGTCGGTCTGGCGGCACAAAAAGGCTGGGATCTGAAGGATATCCACCACCTCGGCGACGGGCGCGCACTGCTCGGTGGTGTGAATGTCGGTGAGGAGGGGGACCGAGAGCTCCTCCCGCAGCGCCTTAAAGACAGGGAGCGCGGCATCTAGTCCCAGCCCCCGTTTGCCGCTGAGGGACGTCCTGTTGGCTTTGTCAAAGCTCGTTTTATAGATGAACGGTATGCCAAGATCCGCCGTCATCTCTTTGAGGGCGCCGGCCATGGCGAAGGCATGGTCGCGGCTTTCCATCTGGCAGGGGCCGGCAATGAGGGCGAGCGGGGCCTCGTTGGCGATGGCGTGCGGACCCACGTGCACCACAGCGTTGGGTGCGCCCATCAGCTAGCACACCCCAAAGCGCAACAGATCGTGGACGTGGACAATCCCCACAGGCGCCCCAGCGTCGGTCACGAAGAGGCTGGTGATTTCCTTGCGGTTCATCGCCTGGAGCGCTTCAGCAGCAAGGGTGCTCCCGACGATGGTGGCAGGGTCCGCCGTCATCACATCAGCGGCGCGCGCATCGAGGAGGTTGGCGGACATGTGGCGCCGAAGGTCACCATCGGTGATGATCCCGGCAAGACGGCCATCATTGGTCACACCCACGCAGCCGAACGACTTTGTGCTCATCTCGATCAGCGCGGTGCTCATGGGGGCGTGGGCGCTCACCAGCGGCAGCGCTTCGCCACGGTGCATGATGGCCTCCACCCGCATGAGCTGGGCGCCCAAATTACCGCCTGGGTGGAAACGGCTGTAGTCGCCCACCGAAAAGCCCGCTTCGCTCATGAGGCCGATCGCCAGCATATCGCCAATCACAAGCTGCTGGAGGGCGGAGGTTGTGGGGGCAAGCCGCAGCGGACACGCCTCACGCCATTTGGGATAGACAAGCGCCACATCGGCCATCTTGGCAAGGGTCGATTGCGCCGTGCCCGTGATGGCAATGAGCGGGATGGAAAAGCGCTTCGCGTAGGTGAGAATGTCACGCAGTTCGGTGGTTTCGCCCGAGTTGGACAACAACACGATCACATCGTGCTGGGTGACCATACCAAGGTCGCCGTGGCTTGCCTCAGCCGCATGGACAAAGTGAGACGGCGTTCCTGTGGAGGCGAGGGTGGCGGCGATCTTGCGCGCAATGAGGCCAGACTTTCCGAGCCCGCTTGTCACCACGCGGCCGGTGCGACGCTTGGGGCTGCTAGTGCCGCGCACCGTGTCAGCCATCAGCGTGAGGGCGTCTCCAAACGTATCGCCCAAAGGCCCGTCGAGCGCATCACGGATGGCGCGGATGGCATCTTCTTGCGTGGAGGCGGTCTCAGCCAGAAGCGTCGCAAGGGGGGGGCGCAGTGTGGTTGTGGCGGCCATGGGGCTCTGCCTTTCCGAATCAGCGGGAGAACCGCTCCCACCACCGTCTGTATATGGCTGCCTAGAGCCACTGCAATGAGACAGAGGCAACCATGCACCGGAACCCTTGCGGAACTGCCACCGGGTCGAGGCCCGCAAGGCTAAGCCGACCCGGAGCATCCTGCGCCGGGCCAGTGTGGCGCTTTTGAGTTGCGGCGCCGCTAAAGGGCTTCGGCGCCGGAGATGATCTCGATCAGCTCTTTGGTGATCTGCGCCTGACGGGTGCGGTTATACTCGAGGGTGAGGCGGTCGATCATCTCACCGGCGTTGCGCGTGGCGTTATCCATGGCCGTCATCCGCGAGCCCTGCTCGGAGGCGGCGTTTTCCAGAAGCGCCCTGAAGATCTGGACCGAGATGTTGCGCGGCACCAAGACATCAAGGATCTCAGCGGGCGTCGGCTCATACTCGTACGCCGCACCGCCGGCGGAGGTGTCGGCCTCCTCGCTCTCATCGGTTGCGGGCGGGGCAGATGGGATCAGCTGAAGGCCTGTGGGCTTTTGGCTGATCACGGAGCGGAACTCAGCGTAGTAGAGGGTTGCCACATCGAAGTCGGCCGTTTCGAAGAGGCCGGTCACCTTTTGGCTCACCTCTTGGGCCTGCTCAAAGCCGATCCGCCGCACGCTCTTAAAGTCGATTACGTCGACAATCTGCTCGTTATAGGCGCGGCGCAATATGTCATAGCCTTTGCGGCCCACACACAAAAAGCGCACGGTTTTGCCGGCGGCCATCAGGTCGAGCGCGTCCGACACAGCCTTGCGGACAATCGATGTGTTGAAGCCGCCGCAAAGGCCGCGCTCGGCGGTGCACACCACCAGGAGGTGGACTTTGTCGTCCCCCCGGCCGGTGAGGAGGACGGGCGCTTCAGGGTCGTCGGCAGCTGAGGCGGCAAGGTTTGCCAGCACCGCGGCCATCCGCTCCGCATAGGGGCGGGCGGCCTCTGCCGCTTCGGTGGCGCGACGCAGCTTTGCCGCGGCTACCAGTTGCATGGCTTTGGTGATCTTCTGCGTCGCCTTCACAGAGGCGATGCGGTTTTTGAGGTCCTTAAGTGAAGGCATAGCGGATGCGGGACCGCCTTAGGCGGCTGCCGCAGGCTCCTCGGTCACGAAGGTGCTGGTGTAGGATTCAACCGCGTTTTTCAAACGGTCGCGAAGGTCATCGCTGAGGGCTTTTTCCTTCGCAATCCCGTCCAAAACATCGCGGTGCTGGCTGCGCATGAGGCGCAGGAGGCCGGCTTCGTATTCGCCGACCTTGTTGACCGGCACCTTGTCGAGGAAGCCGTTCACGCCGGCAAAAATCACCGCCACTTGCTCAGGCGTGGTGAGCGGCGAGAACTGGGGTTGCTTCAACAGTTCGGTGAGGCGTGCACCACGGGCGAGAAGCCGTTGGGTGGTGGCATCTAGGTCGGAGCCGAACTGCGCAAAGGCTGCCATCTCACGATACTGGGCAAGCTCACCCTTAATGGGGCCTGCCACCTGCTTCATCGCCTTGATCTGCGCTGATGAGCCCACCCGCGACACCGAAAGACCCACGTTCACCGCAGGCCGGACGCCTTGGTAGAAGAGGTCTGTCTCCAGGAAGATCTGACCATCGGTGATGGAGATGACGTTGGTCGGAATAAAGGCCGACACGTCGTTGCCCTGTGTTTCGATCACGGGAAGGGCGGTGAGTGAGCCTTTGCCGGCGTCATCACCCATTTTCGCCGCCCGCTCCAGAAGGCGCGAGTGGAGGTAGAAGACGTCACCCGGATACGCTTCGCGGCCAGGAGGACGGCGCAGAAGGAGCGACATCTGCCGGTAAGCGACGGCCTGCTTGGAAAGGTCATCATAGCCGATCACAGCGTGCTTGCCGTTGTCGCGGAAATATTCCCCGATGGCGCAGCCGGTGAAGGGGGCGAGGAACTGCATCGGCGCCGGGTCCGACGCGGTGGCCGCGATGACTATGGAGTAGGGGAGTGCGCCCGATTCTTCGAGCACCTTCACAAACTGCGCCACGGTGGAGCGCTTTTGGCCCACAGCGACGTAAACGCAGTAGAGCTTGTCGTCCTCGCTGCCGCTGTCATGAAGCGGCTTTTGGTTGAGGAACGTGTCGAGGATGATGGCGGTCTTGCCGGTTTGGCGGTCGCCAATGATGAGCTCGCGCTGGCCGCGGCCGATGGGGATCAGCGCGTCGATGGCTTTAAGGCCCGTCGACATGGGCTCGTGCACGGATTTGCGCGGGATGATACCCGGCGCCTTCACGTCCACACGGCGGCGCTCTGTGGCGTTGATGGGGCCTTTGCCGTCAATGGGGTTGCCGAGCGCGTCAATCACGCGGCCCAAAAGCTCCATCCCCACAGGGGCGTCTACAATGGCGCCGGTCCGCTTGACGGTGTCGCCTTCAGCAATCTCACGGTCGTCACCAAAGACCACCACGCCGACGTTATCGGCTTCAAGGTTGAGGGCCATGCCCCGCACGTCGTTCGGGAACTCGACCAGCTCGCCGGCCTGCACTTTGTCGAGGCCATAGACGCGGGCGATCCCGTCACCGATGGACAGCACTTGGCCGACTTCTGAGACTTCCACCTCCTGGCCAAAATTCTTGATCTGGTCCTTGAGGATGGCCGAGATTTCGGCGGCACGGACGTCCATTTATGCGGCTTCCTTCATGGCGGCGGAGAGGCCCTGGAGACGGGACTTCACACTGGTGTCGATCATTTGGCTGCCGAGGCGCACGATAAGCCCGCCCAAAATGGCCGGATCCACATGCATCTCAAGTTTCACAGTGCCGCCAGCTTTCTGGGCGAGCACTTTTTCGAGCGCTTTCACTTGGGCATCCGGCAGCTTGATGGCGGAGGTGACGACAGCGATGGTCTCGCCCCGGTGCGCGGCAAGCAACTCTTGGAACGCTTTCAGCATGCCTGGCAGCGCAAAAAGGCGCCTGTTTCGCGCTGAAAGCTTTACGAAATTGGCCACAAGGCCGCTGATCTCTGCCTTTTCGAGTACGGCGGCGAGAGCGCGCACTTGGTCGTCGGCGGAGAAAACCGGGCTTGCCACAAGCCGGCGAAGATCTGCGCTGTCGTCGAGCATGGTGCGCATGCTGGCCACATCCGCCTCGACAGTGTCGAGCGCATCGCCATCGCGGGCAAGGTCGAAGAGGGCGGACGCGTAGCGCAACGCCACGCCGGAGGTGGTGGGATTGGACAAAGTGGCTCGTCTTTCTGCGCGCGTTTCGTCCGCCGGACGCTCCAGCAGACGGCGTGGCGTTAGCATAGGGTTTTTGGCGGCGCAACGGCGGCGGATGCGGGTTATGCGCGATGCCGGCCAACACCGACGCGGCGGGCTAAGAAAGGCAAAAGCCGCCCGTCGATTGTGGCTAGGCCGGCAAAGATGAGCGCCATGCCGGCAAGTTCCAACATTCCAAGCGCCTCCCCCAACACGATCACACCCAAAAGCACCGCAACAAGGGGCACAAGGACCGTCACCAGCGCGACGTTCGTCGCCCCCGCCCGGCGCAAGATGCTGAAGTAGAGGATGTAAGCGAGCGCGGTTGCAAAACAGGCGAGCGCGATGACGGCAACCCAGGCACCAATCGAAGCCGAGGCTAGGACACCAACCCCATAGGCGCCCAGCGCCACGGGGACGATGATCAGCGATGAAGCGGTCAGCTGGCCCGTCGCCACCATCATAGGCGTTACGCCAAGCCGGTGAAAGCGCCGGGCATAGACAGCCGCAAAGCCGTAGGAGACCGCCGCGCCGAGGACCGCCAGCTGGTGGGGGATATCACTTCCAAGCGCCAGGATAGCCCGCGGGCCGATCATGACCGCAACACCCAAAAGACCAAGGCCAAGGCCGGCGGCCCGTTGTGCCGTGAGCTTTTCATCGCTGAGCGCAACAGTTGCAAAAAGGGCGGTGAAGAGTGGCGTCGTGGCGTTGAGGATGGCGGCCACGCTGGCAGTGACAGCCGTTTGGCCCCAGACAATGAGCGAAAACGGCACCAAGTTGTTGAAAACGCCTAGCATGATGAAGGCGCCCCAGACCTCTGCCCGGCGCGGGATAGGCCCACCCGTCAGAGCCACAGCGGCCCACAGCGTTACGGCCGCAAGCGACACCCGCAGCGCCACCAGTGTGATGACAGGCATCTCTTCAAGGATCACCTCCACCAACACAAACGAGCCGCCCCACAAGATGGCAAGGCCAACCAGCATCGCCCAGGCTGGCCCATCAAGGCGCAAGCTTCCGTTCATGGTCGGTGCACCTACCTTTGCGCCCGGCGAACCAGCATTGTGCGGACACAATCCGCCCTCATGGCGCGCCATCGCGTCCCTCCCATAGGTGCAACCGGCTGTCTTTGGCCGCTCGCTCTGAAGGCCTTGCCTTCGCTCAACCCCGGCGGGTTGTGCGTTCGTGCAAGCTCAAGGCTTCAGCGCGATCTCCACGGCTTGCGCGCAAAGGTCGGGCCTGGCTTCGCGCAGGTAATGCCCGTGGCCGGGCGCATGCACAACGGTGACGTTGGGTTCGGCCGCAAGAAGCTGGACATCGTCCGGGTGGAGGGCGCTGCCCTCGTCGCGGTCGCCGGCCACGAGGACGATGGGGCAGGCCGCCGCGCGCACGGCCTCGATGATGTCAAAGTCGGTATGGAGCGCGTCAGACACGATCCCGTCGAGGACGGCTGGGTCGAGGTTTGCAATTTGTGCAGCCCGGCGATCCACGTGGTCTTCGCCCTGATCTGCAAATGTGCCCGCGCCATGGCCTGAAGGCCAAGCGGCTACGGCGCGTTTCCAGTCATGGTGGGACCAGTCTGCGCCCCGCCGTGTCATGATCGACTTCAGCTTGCGAAACTGAGTGGGCCAGGGTGTGGTTTCCCGCCGTGGCTGGCGCGAGTCGAACAGCGGCGGGTCCTCTAAGATCAGCGCCGTCACCGTGCCGGGCGCTATGGAGGCGCGCCGCAACGCCACCAAGCCTCCAAGGGAGTGACCGTAAAGCGCCACGGTGCCCTCGGGCAGCGGCAGCGCGTCGGCATAGTCGCGCACCTGATAGCGGTCCGCCCGTGGCGCATCGCCATGCCCCAAAAGATCCAGCGGGGTGGCACTGATCCCGCCAAGATGCTGCAGGAACGGACCGAAATCGTTCCGGGCGCGGGTGACGGCATGGAGCATGAAGAGGGGTGGAGTGGACATGGGTGCGCTCTAGTGCGTCGTTCAGCTTACGGGAAGGGTCTGGGCGGAAAATCGTGGGGCAATGGAACCAGGATGGCCGCCGTGCGCTTTGGTGATGCGGTGAGACGGGGGAAACCGCCGCGCCGTCACCTCAAAGGCTTTTGAGGGTGATGGAGCGGGCGATGGGGATCGAACCCACGACATCAAGCTTGGGAAGCTTGCGTTCTACCACTGAACTACACCCGCATCGTTCCTACATCACGGAGCGCCCAGGGGGTGTCAAGGGTGGCAACGCCATCGGACCGTGGCAGCAGCTATGGGACAGGTACGACTTGACCGCCAATTGCCCCCAGCAGCAAACGAGGCCTCGCCGCGCAGCACCTGCGCTCTGAAGGAACCCAACGTGGTAGAAAAAGTACAAACGCTCGTCAGCTCCCGCAATTGGGAGATTTTCATTGTCGTCCTTATTCTCGTGAATGCTGCGATTTTGGGCCTGATGACGTCACAGAGCGTCATGCAGGCGGTGGGGCCGCTGCTCGCCTTTGCCGACACGTTCATCTTAGCCATTTTTGTGGTGGAGATTTGCCTCCGGATCTTCGCGTTCCGGCTGAAGTTCTTCACCGATCCATGGAGCCTGTTTGATCTTTTTGTGGTGGCCATTGCCATTATGCCGGCAAGCCGGGAGTTTTCGGTCCTGCGCGCGCTTAGGATTTTGCGGGTTCTGCGGCTGATTTCGGTGGTGCCGACACTGCGCCGGGTTGTGGGCGGGCTCATCGCTGCGCTCCCGGGGATGGCATCCATCGTGTTTTTGATGGTGCTCATCTTTTACGTCTTTTCGGTGATGGCCACCTCACTTTATGGGGCGACGTTTCCTGACTGGTTCGGCAGCATCGGCGCGTCGGCCTACTCTTTGTTCCAGATTATGACACTGGAATCGTGGTCGATGGGGATCGTCCGCCCGGTGATGGAGGTTCATCCCACCGCATGGGTCTTTTTTGTGCCGTTCATCATGGTGACGGCGTTTGCGGTGCTGAACCTTTTTATCGGCATCATCGTGTCTGGCATGCAGCAGGACGTGGAGACCGAGGCGGCGGCAAGCCGCGATGCAATGATTGAAGAGCAAGTTTCCATGCATGACGACATCAAAGCGCTCCAAAAGGATGTGAAGGCGATGTCGGAAACGCTCAAGGCGCTCGCGGTAAAGGAGTAAGAGGCAGGCAGAATGGGGGCCACCGGCGGAAAGGCGGCAGGTTTGCCTCTTCAGCCTCGATCCATGGTCGGTTGATATACGTGCAACAAATACGCATGACCGATCCGACCGGGGTAGCCTCCTGTGCAAAAAATCATCGAGAGTGTGCGGGTTTTGCGCCAATCGCTGGCGGGTGTGGCCTTGCTTTTTGGGTCATCCCAACGGCTGAAGGGGCGCAACATTCTTGCAGCGTGCCGTGGTCAGCGCTGTTGGGCGCTGCCGAGCATCGTGCGGGTCGGTGCCGCCGTCGTGTGCGTCGTGGCCACCATAGCGGCATCCAGCCAGGACGCGTGGGCCAATAGACCTCTTTCAGAGCGGCTCATTGATGACACCTTGGTGGCGCAAATCCGCGGCTACCTCCATAGTCCCATCGTCACTGCCATGGTGTCGGGGTCAAATCTGACGCGCAGCACCCTCAGCGACGATGACATTATCGCCCTCGACAAAGCCTGGCGGGCGGAGCGGGAGGCCGACGCGAAGCCGCTCATTGCAAGGGCGCTCTCCAACCCTCTTTCGGCTTATCTCACCCGGATCCAAGCCAATTCAGTCGGCTTGGTGACTGAGATCATTGTGGTGGGTGTCAAAGGCCTCAATGTGGGTCAAAGCGCTGTCACCAGCGATATGTGGCAGGGCGATGAAGCAAAGTTTCAGCGCACTTTCCTTGTGGCGCCCGACGCCATCTTCATCGACGCGGCAGAGTTTCACGAAGGGTCAAAAACCTGGCGTGCGCAGGTCAATCTCACCATTGCCGATCCTGAGACGGGGGCGGCCATCGGTGCGGCAACCTTTGAGATCAACCTGACCGAACTCAATCGAAGGAGATCATAGTGGGCGCTGGCTTGAGCATCGGCCGCAAGGTCACCATTGGCGGGTCGATCCTTTGTGTTGTGATGCTGGCTTTGGCCATCGCGCTCAGCGTGACGGCCATGCGGGCAGAGGGGTTGTCAAGGACGGCCCAAGCGGCCGCCACCTTGTCGAAGGCGCTGGATGGCCTGAAGTCTGGCGTGGTGAAGGCGCACAATGCGGTCCTGGGGATGATGTCGTCGGCTGACCTCAACGGCGCCGATGTTATGGGCCGGTATCTGGCTGATCTTGATGAGCAACGCGCTCACCTCCTTGCAACGCTGGACGTTGTGGGTGCCGATGAGACCTCCCGCGCCCAAGTTGGCGAGATCGATGGGTTGGTGGCCCGTTGGGTCGAAACGGTGGTGACCCCGCAACTTGCTGATATGCAGCGGCCCGACACTGTGGATATGGCGCGGGTGCGCGAGACGATGCCCGATACCCAGGCCCTTTTTGCACGGCTGGATAGCCTTATCGTCAGCATCACCGAATCTGCCCGCGCCGCCAGCAAAGATGCGCTCAACGTCATGGTCCGCGACCAGCGCATTGTGACCATTGCGTCTGGCGTATCGGGACTTGTTTTGGTGCTTGTCATGATGTGGGCGGTGTTGGCGGCACGCAGCATGATCGTCAAACCCTTGCGCCGTCTCACAGATGTGACGGATCACTTGCGTGAGCACGACTGGGATGTGGAGATTCCAGGCGCAGACCGCGGCGATGAACTCGGCGCGCTCGCAAAATCGTTGGTAATCTTGCGCGATGAGGGGCGCGAAAATGACGAGCGTTCTGCCGCTGCCAGGAAAAAGGCTGAGCAGGAACTGGAGCAGGCTGTCACGTTGAAGTCGGCGGCTGAAAACTTTGACCAGTCCTCAGGCGATGTTCTTGACGATTTGGCGGCCGCTGGCGAAGCCTTGTCGTCCGCCGCCCGGTCGCTGGGCGAGATGGCAAGCGAGAGCTACGCGTACACTCAAAACGTCACAACCTCGGCCCAAAGCACCGGCAACAGCGTGCAAAGTGTGGCCGCAGCCATCGAAGAGATGTCCATCTCGGTGCGGGAGGTCAGCCGGCAGGTGACGGACGCCTCAGCCCTTACTGAACGCACATCCACCGACACCGAGCAAGCGGTCGAGAACGTGTCTACGCTGCTCGAAAAGTCGAAGAAAATCCACGAAGTCATTGATCTTATCAACGGGATCGCAGGCCAGATCAATCTCTTGGCGTTGAACGCCACCATCGAATCGGCGCGCGCGGGCGAAGCTGGCAAAGGCTTTGCTGTTGTGGCGCAGCAGGTGAAGGAGTTGGCTGATCAGACGGGCAGTGCCACGGACGAAATCACGAAAGTCATCACTGAGGTGAACCAAGAGATTGGCATTGTGGTCAAATCCATTGAGCAGATTGGGTCCTCCATCAAATCGGTGAACCAGAATTCGTCCGCTATTGCCGCAGCGGTCGAGGAGCAAAGCGCCGCCATCACAGAGATTTCTGAAAATGTTGGTGTTGTGTCCTCTAGAACCGCGTCGGTGGTGGACAACGTGAAGAGCGTTGAGACCAAGGTGGGCGAAACGCAGACCCTGGCAGAGGGTGTGGGTGAGCTATCGGTGAAGCTGAAAAGCAGCAGCACCCGGATGGGCAGCGAAATCGAGCAATTCATCTTGGCGGCCACACGCGGATCACCCGCCAACACGCCGTAGGTGTTGCCCGCGCAGGTGATCTCGGTTTGCCCTCCTGCCGCAGGGCAGATCGAAGTCGGCCGGCCGTCGGGAACACACGGGTTCAGGTGCGATCAGAACACCTCGTCAAGTGAGCTGCCGCCCGGTCAGTCGCCACCCGGTCCGCCGCCATAGAGTGAGCCCAATCCCGGCCCGCCGCCGCCCGTTCAGCCGCCATCAGGTCAGCTTCCACCACGTCAGTCTACATCACGTGTGCGATGCGATCACGCGGGCCGTTTAGGTCACTTCGCGAAAGTCCGGGCCATCAAACACCCTTTTGGGGCTACCGCGCTGAAGCACGCTGTGGAGCTGCCACGTCTCGCCTTTGCGCGATGCGGCAGCTTCTGCGCTATCGGTGGCCACCAACTGACCAAGCCGCTCTAACGCAACGCGCCGATTTTGGTGTTGCGAGCGGTTGCTCCTCACCACAACGCTGTAGACTTGACCGGACGGGGCGGACCAACGGGCTCGAATGGCGCTGGAGGTGGTATTTTGATGCTGCCCGCCCGGCCCGCCGGCGCGGATGGCTTGTATGGTCACCTCGCTGGCCGTGAGCGTCATCGTCACATCCGGCGGCTTGAGCCGAAACACCTCCACAAACCAATTCTTGCGCTTATGGCGAGGCCTGAGCGCGCTTTTGCAGCGCCACAGGAGGGGACCCTCCCACCCGCTGGCGAACGCATCTGCACCCGCACCACTCAAAAGGATGACGGCGGAACTGGGCCCATCCGGTGCGGGCCGCTCAGTGACATCCACATCGAGCCCGCGCTCTTCCCCAGCCGACATCATCGCATCAATGGTGTGGCGCACCGCTTGCCGGCACTCGCCGGGTCCATTGCCGCTGGATACCAAAAGCGCAACCGATGTCTCCCCGCTCATCTCGGGCTCCCCGCGCGCACGGTTTTGAAGGTGAGGAGTGGCGCCAACGACAGGATCGGGCGCGCAAGCCCAAATGCCTCGAGGGTCTTGGCCACTTGGGTGGCATCCTTATAGGCCGCGCCGGCCTCTTCGATGAGGAGATCCCGGCTCTCGCAGATCACCTGACCGCCAAACGCATTTTTCTGAAGTGCGGCAAGGCTCGATTTGGTCTTGCGCACACGGCCATGCATGGAGGCGCGATCGTAACGCCGGCCCGCCCCGTGGGAGAGCGACCCTAGTGCGGTTGCCGGCGCTTGCCCGCCGGCAAGAAGGTAGCTGAGTGTTTCGCGCGACCCCGCGAGAGGAACGAGTGGCGCTGAGGCCGCCGCGCCCTTGCGGTGAAGCCACTGCCCGCCGTGAGGCGAGAGAAGGTTGTGGGCAACATCGGCAACACACTCAGCCTCGCCGCCGAGGGCCCGGGCGGCGGCTGCGGCAATGAGGCTGCGGTTGAGGCGCGCCCATCCGGCAGCGGCGTCGTGGAGGGTGATGTAGGCGCGCCCAGCCTCACCATCTGGCGCAAACCCTTCCTTCCAGCTGTCATCAACACCGTGGAATATTTGCGCGCCACCCCCCCGCGAGCCGGAATGGACGAGGAGGCAGAGAGCCCCCTTGGAGAGCCCATGCTGCGCTGCCGCAGCGCTGTCCACCACCTCATGGACCGCTTGGACCTCGCAAAAGTGGTTGCCCCCGCCAATGGTTCCAAGGCCCTGAGGCGACATGAGCCCGGCAAGACCGGCTTCACTGAGGGCGGTGCGCGCGGCATCGGGGTCGGCGCCCTCTTCGAGGACCCTCAGGCGCCGTGCCGCCTTATCGATCTTGAGCTTGCGACGGTCGAGCCCGAGGCGAAAGAGGGCCATCCCGCAGCCAATATCGGGGCCGATCAGCTGGGGGTAGATACGCTCAGCCAAAAAGGCAGCTCCGACGGGGCCAAACCGGCCCGGGTGAAGGTCAGGAAAGCCTGCCACAGCCGACACACCGGGCCAG
>JBCDLN010000014.1:0-26144 GCA_038745295.1 Pseudomonadota bacterium
ACCACCTTTCGCCCCGGCACCCGCTTCGGCCCTCAAGGTATCCGCAGGATCTCCGCCCTTTACACCACATACAACTACGAGCTGGGGGTCGACCTGCGCGAACAGATGACCTTATGCGATGCTGGCGACGTCTTCACCATCCCCGGCAACCTAGAAAAGTCGTTCGACCAAATCTCCAAAGGTGTCGCCCACATCGCTTCGTCAGGCGCTCTCCCCATCATCTTGGGCGGGGATCACTCCATCGGCTTTCCCTGCGTGCGCGGCATCGCCGCTTGCACCTCAAAGCGCATCGGCATCATCCACTTTGATCGCCATATCGACATCCAAGACAAAGACCTTGATGAGCGCATGCACACCACGCCGTGGTATTGGGCAACGAACCTTCCCAATGTACCGGCGGTCAATCTCGTCCAATTGGGCATCGGCGGCTGGCAAGTCCCCCGCCCCGGCGTAAAGGAAGCATTTCGGCGCCAGACCAATGTCCTCACCATCGACGATATTGAGACTTACGGGCTGGAGCGGACAGCCGAAATCGCCTTGGAGCTCGCTTGGAAAGATGCCGACGCGGTGTACATTTCGTTCGACGTCGACTCCATCGACTGCGGCTTCGTCCCCGGCACCGGTTGGCCCGAGCCGGGCGGCTTCCTGCCGCGCGAAGCGCTAAAAATTCTCGGCCTCGTCACTGCACCGGGCATTTGCGGTCTCGAAGTGGTAGAGGTCTCTCCACCCTACGACACGTCCGACATCACGGCGCTTTTTGGCGTGCGCGTCGCGGTGGAAGCGCTTGGCTCCATGTGCGCCCACGGCACGCTCGGCAAACACAAAGCCATCATCGACAAGCCCGTTGAGCTGGGTGCCGATCCGGTGAACACATGAGCCACAACCACGTCCACAACGGCCCACCCGCTGCCGGTCACAACCGGCCCACCGCCCAATGGCAAACCCCGCACAAGCCTGAAAGTGCCGGCGGTGCCCTCGATCACCATCACGAGCACGACCTAGACTTGGTGGAACAGGCATTTGTTGAAGGGTTTTCCACCACGTCCGACCCCACGAGCTTCCTGCGGCTTTCCGGAATTGCGTTCACAGCCACCCTTAACGACGGGACACGGCTTCAGCTTTTGCGGGTCGCCCTCGACAAAACGGTGGACGTTGCCTCCCTCTCGCCGGCGGTGGGGGGCCAGTCTTTCCGCTACGATCCGCTGCCTGCCAGCATGGTCTCGCGCCGAGATCAGTTAAGGTTCATTTACTTCGACGGGACCACCACACGTCCTCTCACCTTTGAGGAGGCGCGCAGCCTCCCCCAACCGCCGACCTAAGCCGAGCACCGCGCCACCTCGGCTCGGCGCGGCATATGAGGGATTACCCTCACCGTAGCGCGCGGCCCCGTCGGAACGTTCCAAAGCGTAGAACCAGCCTCCCAGGTCCCAAGTCCCAAGTCCCAAGTCCCATTGTTGATGACGCCAATGACTTTGAAAACCAGCTCCACAATACAGCACGGTCAAAGCAAAGGTGGACGACCTCGATGATGTGCGCAGCACGCTCCTAAGCGACTTTGCCCGCCACGTCCTGCCAGTTTTGGAGGTGCTTGATCGCTTTGGCGGCCTCATCGTCGCGGCGAAGCAACCTTCGAAGATCTTCTGCAATCCGCCACCAGCCGCATCGATGACATTGTCAGAGAGCTGGACAGCGGCGGAGTCCCAAACATTGAGCACATAGATCTGCACAATATCAACGCGGCCGATTTATCAGCTGCCAATTTCAACTGCTGACGCCCCAACACATCAACTCTAGCGCTATGTCCCTCATCAAAACACTTCACCTGTCAAGAATAGCTAGGCCGACCCGGCGGACACACCCGCCACAGATCCCAGTCCAAGTCGTCCCCCTAGCCTCAACGCGCGCTGACACGCTTATCGGAACGCTCTCTGACGCTCCATCAACGCGACCCTGAGAACGCCATCAGGTCGCAACAGCAGCGCTTGTATCGGGGCAAATTCATGCTATTAAAACCATTAAACAATAAAACTTTAAGCTGGCGCTCGATCAGCACAACCATAGCTTTTGGAGATTTCGATGACGATGCAACTCCCGATTATTCTGGCAACCGCTGACGATACCATCAAAGGCACCAACGGCAACGACAGCCTCACCGGAGATCGCTTCGTGGTCGGCTCAAACGACCTCATCGAGGGCGGAAACGGTGATGACACACTCAAGGGATTTGCCGGCGACGACACACTCGATGGTGACTCAGGCACCAACGAGCTGTTCGGCGGCAGCGGCGACGACGTCCTGAAGCTCACCGGCACCGCCGGCACGTTCGACGGCGGTGACAACAACGACACATTCGAGGTGAACGTCAACCTGACCTCTGGAATGATTATCGGCGGCAACGGAACAGATCTGCTTCGCGTCCTAAGCGCCGATCTCACGAACCTATCCATCTTAGGCATCGAGATGACTGAGATCGTGGGTTTGCTTAGAATCTCTGCCGACCAAGCTGACGACCTCGGGACGGTAAGGGTGCCAGATGGGCAAGCGACGCTGCGCCTCACACCAGGCTCTGGCAACACTGCCAACCTCACGCTCGATCTGGCAGACGGTGAGAACCTAGCAATCAACACCCAAGCGTTCTCATCCGGCTCAACCGTCACAGTCGACCTCACCGGCAGCACGTACGCCGGGGTTAGCGGTGTGTCACTCAGAACCAATTCAGCCGATGTGCGGTTCATTGCGGCAGGCGGGAATGACTTCCTTGAAGGCTCAGGTGGAGATGACACCCTGCGCGGGGGCGATGGAGACGATACCATCGAAGGAAGCCGAGGAGAAAACATGCTCTTCGGAGGTGCCGGCAACGACCGCCTTGTGGCGCAGGCAAGTTCAGGTTCCGTAAACGGCGGTGGCAACAACGATATCCTAGTTGTTTCGAACTTTCAAAACAGTACGGTCATCGGTGGAGCGGGCCAGGATACTCTAAACCCGTCAGGTGTTTTGAGAGGCACAACCTTTGCAGGAATCGAACGCACCGAGATTTTTACGGGATTAGACGTTGTCGTTGATGCGCCGCAAGTAGAAAACCTCGGCTTTATAACGCTTGCAGCAACTCGAAGCCAAATAAACTTGCGCATTGCGGCGAACGACGGGGACGCCGCCACGCCGGTGGGTGAGCTACTCAACGGTCAAAGGTATGATGTCGACACGCTCGACCTCACCGATGGCGATCTGTTCACCATCGATTTCTCCAACGTCGTATTCCTTGGCGACAGTGCCGCCTTCTTCGATGGAAGCCGTGCGGACGATCACGTCATCGGCGGCACCGGCGACGACACGCTGACCGGCAGCCTTGGCAACGACACCCTCAATGGTGGCGAAGGCGCCGACACGTTAATCGGCGAAAACGGTGACGACACCTACATCATCGACAATGCCGGCGATGTCATCAACGACAACTCGTCAAACACCATCGAAACGGTCTTCGCATCGATCAACTACAGACTTCGCAACGCGCTCGACAATCTCACGCTGACCGGGAGCGCCAGTGACGACCTCATCGGCCGCGGCAACAACGTCGACAACATCATCATCGGCGATGACGGCGACAACACGCTTTCAGGCCGCGGCGGCGAGGACACCGTGAGCGGCGGGGGTGGTCGTGACAGGATCAGCGGCAACGCAGGCAGCGACAGCTTGGACGGCGATGGCGGCAATGACAGCATCACGGGCGGCTCTGGTCGCGATACCATCAACGGTGGCCTCGGCTCAGACACGTTGAATGGCGGCACAGGCCGAGACCTCTTGTCAGGGGACGAAGGCAACGATGTCTTCCGATTCAACGATGCGTTTGGCCGAGATGAAATCACGGATTTCGAAGTGGGATCGGACAGGATTAACCTGCGAGATCTTCGCCAAGAGAACGGCGGCGCACCGCTCGACTTTGAGCAGCTTTTGATCACTCAGTCGGGCGCCAACACGCTGATCAGGCTCGATCTTGATGAAGATGGCATCGCCGATACGATCGATCTTGATGGTGACACGATTGCCGACAACGTCTCCATCACGCTTTTGGGCGTGATAGCCGGCACCCTGTCGGAAACAGATTTCGTGCTCTAACGCAGGTCTGGTCGGAGCGGCCTGTCTTCCGTGCATCCCTCCACATGCTGCCGGAGCCAGGCGCGCCAACAGCCTGGCTAAAGCCACACCCACTAGTGTTCCCATGCGCCGTCGCCGTTCGCGAACAGCGGCGGGTGTTGTTTGCGCCGGCTATCGAGCATGGACGGCAGCGGTCCGGGTGGCTCTTTGCTCTTTGCGCCTTGCACCGCAACCCACACCGGCACGTCAGCGCCCAAGCGCATTCGTGTCACAAGGAGAATGCCATGAAGGCCACGATCTTGCCCGAGGTTGAAGCGCAGGACGTGTTCCACACAGCCCTTGGCGATCTCACCAAACTCGTCATCCACTGCGAGGCGAAAGACTTTTCCCGCCCCCCGCCGCTACTAGCCGCCCTTTACGAACTGCTCACCGGCCGCCCCTTTGAAAATGTCGGCGGCGCGGCCATCAACTTTCAATCCGCAATGCCTGGCGCGTCAGGCTCTTTCGGGCGACGCCTCCCCGTGGTCTGGATGCGGATCGACACACGTTATGGTGACCTTGCGCTCAGTTCAGGCCGCCGGATCGAGCTTGGTCCTCGTCTCGCCGCCCTGTCGGAAGGGGTCATCGATGACCTCACCGCCGGTCACGCCCTTTTGGTGCTTGATTGGTCGCACGAAGGTCGCCCCACCTTCTGGACCTCCAACATCCGCAAAATTGTGGGCCAATTTGGTATTCCGCCGCAAAATATAGTGGTGCTGACTCAAAACACTGCCGCGCCCGAGCCGGCCCATAACGACCAACCAGACATCAACATTGTCAACGCGCACAGCTTCATTCCGGCGTTTTGGCGGCTCCTTTTCGGCTCGACAGTCCGCGAAGGGGAGTTTCATGACGATATTGGTTTTGCTGCCGCTGCCCCGCCCGAGCGCAGCCACCACTTCATCTGCATGAACTATGAGGCAACGGCCACACGCGCCTGCCTGGTCTCGCGCCTTTTGGAGCGGCCGGAACGCGGGTTCGTGTCCTTCCAGAAAGACCAGTTCCGCCGCAGCATGCCTGGCAGCCGTGCCTTTGAAGATGAGCTTGACGGCGTCAGTGTTGCCATGGAGCGCGGTGACAATCACAGCATGGTGCGCGAATTCCTCGCCCACTATAAAAACTACGCCATCGACTTAGCGCCCCGTGCCGCCCCCCGCGGCGACAGAGATTTTCTGCCACGGGATGCCTTCAAGAAAAGCAGCCTCTTCGTGGTTACCGAGAAAGAGATGGCACGGCCCGACCAACGTCGCTTCACCGAAAAGACGCTCAAAGCCATTATCGCCGGCCTGCCGTTTGTGGTCTTTGGCAACCAAGGCACCATCGCGTTGTTGCGCGAAGCAGGGTTTGATGTGCTGTCAGACTTTGTCGACCACAGCTACGATGAAGAGGACAACCCGGCCTACCGCTTCGCCATGGCCTACGAGGCACTCGAACATGCCCTCAACCGCCCCGCAGGTTTCACGCCGAAAGAACACGAACGCCTGATCGAAGCCGCTGGCCACAATAAAACAGTGTTTGAGCGCCCCCTCTTCGACCAATGGGTGCTCTCACCAGTGAGCCAACTCTACCAGCGCCACCCCGGCGCCAACGCCTCGGTGGCCGAGTTTGCAGGCGCCCTGCCCCCGCCCAACGCCATGCGCTATACCCCCTACTAAGCCCGCACCCGCCACACCGCGTGTGCGCCAGGCGCCCCCGCCGGTCATTAAAAGCAGCGCCAGCCCGTAGCCCCCCCGGGGGCTAAGGGCAGAGTGCGCTTTGGCCCACTTTTGTCAGAGGCGGACCACTGCTATTCAGTCCCCATGGACAAGCCCATCGCCCATATCGAGCCCGCCCGGGACATTCCCGAATCGCGATCTGCCGCCGATGCCGGCGCCGGATCCCGCACAATCTCTCACGTGCGCAATTTTTCCATTGTCGCCCACATCGACCATGGCAAATCCACCCTTGCCGACCGTCTCATCCAGATCACAGGCTCCCTCTCCACCCGCGAGATGAAAGACCAGATCCTCGACTCGATGGACATTGAGCGCGAGCGCGGCATCACGATCAAGGCGCAAACAGTGCGCCTCCTTTACCGCGCCAATGACGGTGAAGAGTACACACTCAATCTGATCGACACGCCGGGGCACGTCGATTTCGCCTACGAGGTCAACCGCTCCCTTGCCGCCTGCGAAGGGTCGCTGCTTGTGGTCGACGCCTCCCAAGGGGTGGAGGCCCAAACCCTTGCCAACGTCTACCAAGCAATCGACAACGACCACGAGATCATTTCGGTCCTCAACAAGGTGGACCTTCCGGCGGCTGAGCCGGAGAGGATCCGTGAGCAAATCGAAGAGGTTATCGGGCTAGACGCGTCAGACGCCGTTGAGATCTCTGCCAAAACAGGCTTGGGCGTGGAAGACGTATTGGAGGCCATCGTCACCCGCCTGCCGGCCCCCAGCGGCAACCCCGATGCGCCCCTCAAAGCCATGCTCATCGACAGCTGGTATGATGCTTATCTGGGCGTGGTCGTCCTCGTGCGGATGATCGATGGCCACCTCAAAAAAGGCACGAAGATCAAGATGATGGGCACGGGGGCCAGCTACCCTGTGGATAAAGTGGGCGTCTTCACCCCCAAAATGCTGGAGGTGGATAGCCTCGGTCCTGGCGAGATCGGTTTTTTGATCGCCGGCATCAAAGAGGTCGCCGACACACGCGTGGGTGACACCATCACCGATGATAAGCGCCCGGCGACCAAAGCCCTTGCCGGCTTCCGGCCCGCCGTCCCCGTGGTGTTTTGCGGGCTATTCCCCGTCGATGCGGCCGATTTTGAAGACCTCAGAGCGGCCATGGGCAAGCTGCGCCTGAACGACGCCTCGTTTTCATTTGAGATGGAAACGTCAGCCGCGCTGGGGTTTGGCTTCCGATGCGGGTTCTTGGGCCTCCTGCACCTTGAAATCATACAGGAACGGCTGGAGCGGGAGTTTGGTCTCGATCTCATCGCCACAGCCCCGTCGGTGGTCTACCGGATTACGCTCAACGATGGGACGAGCGTGGAACTCCACAACCCTGTCGATATGCCTGATCCCACCCACATCGCCACCATCGCAGAGCCCTGGATCAAGGCCACTATTCTCACACCTGATGAGTATCTGGGTGGCATCCTCAAACTGTGCCAGGAGCGGCGTGGCAACCAAACTGAGCTCTCCTACGTCGGCACCCGCGCCATGGTGACGTACGAACTCCCCCTCAACGAAGTGGTGTTCGACTTTTACGACCGGCTCAAATCCGTCTCCAAAGGCTACGCATCGTTCGACTACCAGATCGACGACTATCGCGATGGCGACTTGGTGCGCATGAACATTCTCGTCAACGCTGAGCCGGTGGATGCGCTTGCCATGCTCGTTCACCGCAGTCAGGCTGACCGGCGGGGCCGTGCCATGTGCGAAAAGCTCAAAGAGCTGATCCCCCAGCATATGTTCGTGATCCCCATCCAAGCGGCCATTGGCGGCAGGATTATCGCCCGTGAAACCATTCGCGCCTTGCGCAAAGACGTGACCGCAAAGTGCTACGGCGGTGATGCCACAAGAAAGCGAAAACTTCTGGAGAAACAGAAGGCTGGCAAAAAGAAAATGCGCCAGTTTGGCAAGGTGGAAATCCCGCAGGAAGCGTTCATCGCCGCGCTCAAGGTTGATTCTTAGCCACAAAGGCGATACGAGCCCGCATGGCTCATCAAACAGACCTTGACCGCGTGACATCGCTCGGTGGCGATGCTGCACGTTTACGTAAGTTTTACGACAACTGGGCAAGCGATTACGATCGCGCCATGGCCGATGACGTGGGCTTCATTGGCCCGAAGCTTGTCGCCGGCGCGCTCGCTAAACACTTGCCCGCCATGGGCCCGGTGCTCGATGTTGGCTGCGGCACAGGCATGCTCGCCGTGGAGCTCGCCCGGCACGGCCGCTATCCCATGGACGGCATGGATCTTTCCCCCGGAATGCTCGCCCATGCGCGCAAGCGGGGCCACTATCGCAAGCTGATCGAAGCCAACGCCAACGAGCGTTTCCCGTTTCCGGACGGTACGTTTTTGGGTGTGGCGAGTTCGGGGGTCTTCACCACCGGTCATGTGGGGCCGGAGCGCCTGGCTGAGCTTGTCCGTGTGGCCGCGCCAGGGGGAGTGATTGTCTTCACGGTGCGCGCAGACGCCTACCTTAAAGATGGGTACGACGGTCAGATCGCAAAAACGCTCACTGACCACGCAACGCTCATCTCCGACGGTCTTGCCCCATACCACACCCGCGAAGACTTCGACTGCCGGCTTTGCATCCTGCGTCGCCGATAAGACCTCCCGTTCCAATCAAGGCCACTGGCTAAGAGCTTCGCGCCGCAAACTCAGCGAGGCGTAGAGTGCGCGCCGGCCGCGTCCAAACGAAACGGCGCTGCACTTGAACAAAGAACAGCGCGAAACACCTCTCGCCTTCACGTCATCTTGATGCGGTAGAGCTTTGAGCGTGCTTTCGCGCAAGGCGTCTACGTCGCCTCAGCCCGGTGAGGGGAGCTGAATGGAGCCCAATTCCTGGGCAAAAGCCCGCAAACACACCACCTCGAACTCGACACGAATCAGCACAGATGAAACACAGGATCAGCGCGTTGTTCGGCAAACGCCTAGGTGCTTCCTCAACGTGCCATAAGACCAGGAAAGGTCACCACCAATAAAGGGATGCGGGTAATGTATCGGTTTACGCTCAGCTTTCTTATTGCCTTTTCGGCAAGCACTCTTGCGCCCGGCAGCATCGCGCAGGTGGTGGAAAACCGGGAAAACGTGTCCGTCAGCGAAAACGTCACGAATGTTGAAAACGTCACCATCAACGTGACGAAAATCCAAGAAGAGATTGACCGCACAGGCAGCGCTGCCATCTACGGGCTCGAATTTGCTTTCAACTCCGCGGAAATCTTACCCGCGTCAAAGCCTGTGCTTGAAGCCATGGCTGACTATTTGGTTGGCAACCCCTCCCAAACGATCCTCCTTGTTGGCCACACCGACAATGTGGGGACCCTTCCTGTGAACCTTGACCTGTCACAGAAGCGCTCCAAGGCGGTGCTCAACGCGTTGGTGGACGGTTTCAAGATCCCGCCCACACAGTTAGAGGCCCATGGCGTTGGCTTTTTAGCACCACGCCAACCCAATACCACCGCGGAAGGCCGTGCCCACAACCGCCGCGTTGAAATGGTGCCCCGTTAGCGCGCTTCCCGATCAAATGGGACCGTTTGATCGCGAACCCCCGCTTTTCAAAAGGGCAACCACTCTCCTCGCGCCATAGGCAGCGCGGCCGGGGCTCGCGCGACCCCCATGTGCACCGAGCCGGCAAGCGGCGCCGGTGGCGCAAACAGCCACTAAGCTGGCGCGGCACACAACGCCCCTGCACGCGCGGCGCACCCGCCTATTATAGCACCTCAGGAATCAACCAACGCCGTTACGGGTAAAGGGGATTTGCGGTTCCGCATCGCGCGGGCCGCCGCCGAATACCCGCCACCAGCCCCATCGATGAAGTGGAAATGCCCGTCGCCTGTGTATGAGGGCAAAAGGCAGGTCATCAACGCTGCGTCTTGACGAACCAGACCATACCGGACGGCGCCGCGCTGGAAGGCGACCTCCAAGACCGTCTCCAACTTCACCAGCGTTGCGCGATCGAAATCAGCGGTGAACATGAGCCCGTCGCCGTACTTTTTGGTGTCAGCATTTTGGGCCGTGAGCGCGCGGTAACGGTTTGGGTCAAACCCAGCCACGCGGCGCCCGGACTTGAATAACAACCAACCCATGGCCGTGTGCGCGGCGACATAAGCACTGCGCACCATCAGCGGCCAGCGCCCGCGGGTGGCGCGGGCCTCCAGCGACATGCCGGGGCTCACCACGCGAAAATCTGGCCCCATCGGCGGCACAGGATGGGTTGTTTCAGCCAAAACGTCGAGCGCTGAACCCATCACAGCCCGGAAAGCATCCTGCCCCAACGGGCCTGGCCGCATGATCACCGACACCATATCCCCGCGTTGGGACTTTATGGGCAACCACCGGCAGGAAAGGCCCGACAGATCAGGACGCGCGCCCGTTTCGGACGGTGCAATCCTGAACCGTCCTGCCTTCATGGCGTCCTCAGCAAATGCGAGCCCGCCACCATCAAACATGGCGTACGCCACATGGGGCGTTGGCCGGTACATGGCGGCCCTCACATCAAACCCTTCAGACCGAACCGCTGAAAGGGGGACAAGCGCCGCCCGCAGCGTCAACTGAAGATCATCGCGCACCCATGCTGCCGTCTGCGACAACACCTCCCGCGCCAATTGAGCGTCGGCCGCCGGCAAAGCGAACACACACCCGTCCCCCGCGAACGAGAAGGCAAAGTGAGGCGTCCCAAGCGCGCGCATCATGCCGGCAATGGCCGCCGCGCCGGCCATGTTGACCGCCTTATAGCGCCCTTCGGCAATCGCTTTGGTGGATGTCACCACATCGGTGAGACCCAACACCCAATCGTCTGGCAAAGACTGGAAGAGCGTTGAGGCCCCGACGGCTTTAAAGTCGGTGAATTCAGGAAACGTCGAAAGTCTGTCCATAACATCCTCTCCCCTAATCTCCTCTACGCCGCAGCGCAGCGGATGGATGAGAGGAACGCGCATTTATTCTGGTCGAATGACAGTCACTACAATGAGAAGCCCCAGCGCCACGGCAGCCAGCTTCCACGCGTCCGACCGTTTGGTCAGCCCCGGCCAACCAAACGGCCGAATGAGATGGGCCACCATTGCACACAGCACAATCAGGGCGATGATCTTCGTCATATACGCTCCCTCAGACACCGGAACAGACGCATGGGTGGGCTGGCCCGGTCAATCCCGTGGCGCGCCCTTCCCGCCATACATCTTGCGGGGTTGCTGGTGGGTCTCACCTCAGTCCCAGTGGAGCGGCGGGGCAGCCGCTTTAAGGGTGTCGAGGGCGGCTGAAAGGGCGGCCATGGTCTCGGCGCGGTCGGTGGAGGTTTGGAGCGGGCGCCCAATCAACACCGTGCAGGTGAACGGCACTGGAACGCGTGTCCCCTTAGGCAAAATCCGCCCCGCCCCTTGGATATAGGCTGGGATTAACGGGATATTGCCATCGCGGCAAAGCTTGGTAAGGCCCGACTTCAGCGCACCCAGTTCCTCCGGCGCACCGCGGGTTCCTTCTGGAAAGACAATCAGAATACGCCCCGCCTCCAGCGCCGCGCGGGCACCTTGAAGCGGGTCGCTCCCGGCACGGATGGTGCGATCGAGCGGAACGATCCCGATGATCTTTTGGGCGATAAACCGAAGCAGCGGGGTGGCTAAGAAATAGTCCGCGGCGGCAACGGGGGTCACCAGGGGAAGGGCTTCGCGCTTAAATGCTGCCGCCAGCACCAAAATATCGAGGTGGCTGTTGTGGTTCGCTGCCACGATCGCAGGACCCTTTCGAGGCAGGTGCGCCCGCCCCGCAATCGACAGGCCCAGCACCAACCACAGCACAGGTCGCAGCATGAGGATGAGTGCCGTGCGCAGCATCCTCAGAACCGCGCACTCGAAAAGAAGGCGAAGACGTGAAAGGTCAGCGGCGCGGTGAAGGTAAGGCTATCCACCCGGTCCAAAATCCCGCCATGGCCAGGTAACAGTTTGGCAGTATCCTTGACCCCCAAGTCGCGCTTAATGGCACTCATGGTGACGTCACCGGCAAACCCTGCCACCGGCAACAACACCGCCAAAAGCCCCACCGCTACGGCCGGGAGCCCGGTGAAGATCGGCGCCAGCAACACCACAAGGCCTGCGGTCATCACACAGCCGCCCAAAAAGCCGGCCCAGGTCTTGTTGGGACTGACCGAAGGCATGATTTTTGGCCCGCCAATCAGCCGCCCGCAGACATACTGGGCCACATCGTTCAGCGCCGTCACCACGAGGAGGAAGTACAGGAGCCCCGCTCCCCCGGCAGGTGCTTCTTGGTTGGGCACATTCATCAGAAGGGCCGCATAGCCAAGGTTATAGACCGTCACCACAAGGCCCCAGTGAAGGGTTCCAGCTGCCGCAAGGTAGCCCCGTGTGCGCCCGTTGAGCACAAGCACAGCCGGCAGCAGCAAAAACGCATAAACAGGGATCGCCACCAAGGTAACGCCATACCAGTCGAGCCAGATGAAAAGGTAGGCGAGCGGCACAACGGCGTACGCGAGGAGGAGCGCAGCCCGATCCTCCCGCCGGGTTGGCGCCAGCGACAGATACTCCCGCAGCGCCATGAACGATATGAGCGCGAACAGCACCACCACCGCGCCCTTGCCGATCACAAAAGCTGCAGCCAAAGCCCCCGCTATCACCCACCACGTCACGACGCGCGCCCGGATTGCCTGCAGCTTCATGGCAGCAACACTGCCCACAACAAGAAGGGCCAGAATGGCGGCAAAGCCATAAAGAAGCTGGTGTGGGATTGTGTCTATCATGGGTGGAGCGCAGCAGCGGCCCTAAAGTGAGGGAAGGGTGAGGCCTAGATAATGACAAATGGCGTGGAAAACAGACGGCCCATCAAAGCCCGCTCGTCAGCCTTTGCCAATGTTCTGGCGCGCAAGCTTGCTGACATCGGGTGCACGCCTGACCAAATTTCAATGGCAAGCGTTGGGTTTGCAGCCCTTGCCGGCGCAGCGTTCCTGCTGGCGCCGATCGTTGGCCCTCCCCTTTACCTTGTGGCGGCCATCAGCTGCCCCTTGCGGCTCCTTGCCAACCTCCTTGATGGGATGGTGGCTGTGGAGCATGGCAAGGCAAGCCCCGTCGGCCCTTTGTTCAACGAGGTGCCCGACCGGGTTGCCGATGTTCTTATTCTGGCTTCGATGGGCATCGGCGCCGGGTGGGTGGTGGATGGGGGTTTTGTGGCAGCGCTCGCCCCACTTTTGGGGTGGTGTGCCGCCGTCCTCGCGCTGATGACGGCCTATATCCGAGAGCTGGGCCGCGCGCTGGGGAACTCTGCTGATTTTTGCGGCCCCTTCGCCAAACAGCAGCGGATGTGGGTGGTGTCTGGCGCGGCATTTCTGGCAGCGGTGTTAGGGGGGCTGGCGCCGATCATTCTGTTCAGCGCGTTGCTTCTCCTCACGCTGGGTACCGCTTTTACTGTGTTGCGGCGCCTACAGCGGCTTGCCGCTGCCCTTCGCGCACAACCGTCCGGCACTGAACGGAGAACCAGCTAGATGTTGAGGCTATGGAGGTTATTCACTCCAAGCTCCGCCAAAAAACAGAAGAGCCCCCAAAGACCCCTTCATATGTTCCTTTGGTGGGACACCAAACAGCGACGTTCCTTCGGAGCCGACACCGTCAGGAGCCCGCGGTGGGCCTGATGGGTCAACCCCACCGAAACGCGATTGCGCGTTTCGGCAACGTCTGAGGCCGGCAATTGTGCCGGCTGAGCGAAGCGTGGGTTGATGCATCAGGCACATCGCGAGAGAATTGACCATAGGCGGGAGCAGCGAGGCACGGCCCCTTTCGGCGGTTCGGCCATGAACACCGTTGATGGAAATGACATCTAGACGAGTGTTAGGATGCTTTTGCGCAAGCATCCTGAAGCGCAAGGCTGGTCGATGATGAGCGCGCGCCATCCTTTTTGCGCAGACTGAACTCCCGTCAGGTCAAAACGGCTTGAGCGCCAGATCCAGCCCACGATCCGCCGCCCTCAAGGGCGCCCGCGAACCTTGTCTAGCGCACCACCGAAAGGTTGGGCGTGGGCCGCACCAACTCGCCCCGGGTCACATAGCGCAACACTGCCACCACTTGCTCGGTGGTTTCGCAGACCGCCAGCGCTTGGGCGTCCACTTCCTTCAGCGCATGGGCGTGTTCGGCGCTGTGGAGCACAATGTAAGGGGTGCCCAGTGCAGCGGCATACCCTGCGTCAAACGCAGCATTCCACTGACGGTACTTATCGCCGAAGCGGATCACCACCAGATCCGCCTCGCCCATCAACGTTCGGGTTCTGATGGCATTGAGCTTAGCGCCCTTGTGATCCTTCCAGAAGGCCTCAGCTTCCGCGCCCAAAATGGTCACACCGCAATCATCAGACGCAGCGTGGTCCGTGATGGGACCGGTGATGTCCACCGGCAGGTCCAATTCATCGATGCCCCGCTCGATCTCTTCTCTCCACTCCGTATGGATCTCACCGGAGAGATAAACCGTCAGCTCCACGTCCATGGCATCGTCCTCGTCTGGCGTTGGCGGTGCTGCCATCTTGGCGCCCCGTCATGGGCCATGTATCGCGGCCATCTCATCCTGACAATTCACACCGGGCGCGCGCGTGCCGACCCTTGGTTGTGAGGTTGGTCACGCCCCAATCCTGCGTGCCCCAGACAGATATTGCTGTGTTTAGACTGATCGCAGCTTGCCGGCAGGGCGGGCCTGGTCGAGCGCCTGGGTGAGATCGGCAATGAGATCCCCTGCCGCCTCCAGTCCCACCGAAAGGCGCAGCATCCCGTCATCGATCCCCAGCGTATCGCGGGCCTCTTGGGAGAGGCTTTTGTGGGTGGTGGTGGCGGGGTGGGTCAAAAGGCTTTTGGCATCGCCCAGGTTGTTGGACAATTTGATCACCTTGAGGGCGTTTGCCGCCGCAAATGCCCCGTCCCGCCCGCCGGCGACGGAGAAGGTCACCAGCGTTCCCCCCCGCGTCATCTGGCGGCGTGCGATTTCGGCCTGTGGGTGATCGTCTCGCCCGGGATAGAGCGTGCGGGTGACGTTGGTGTGGGTGGCCAAAGCGTCGGCCACTGCGGCGGCTGAACTGGTTTGTGCCGCAATGCGAAGGGGCAGCGTCTCAAGGGATTTCAGAAGCACCCACGCGTTAAAGGGCGACAGGGCCGGGCCTGTTTGCTTCAAGATCATGTCAAGGTTGTCTTTGATCCACGCCTCACGGGACAAGATCACACCGCCCAAGCACCGCCCCTGACCGTCCACGTGTTTGGTCGCCGAATAAATGACGACATCGGCCCCCAGGGTGAGGGGGCGCTGCCATAGCGGCGTGGCAAAGACGTTGTCCACCATCAACAGCGCATCAGGAGCACAGTCGTCGCGGATGGTGGCGACCGCTTCGATGTCCACCAGCGAAAGGGTGGGGTTGGTGGGCGTTTCCATGAACAGCGCCCGCGTTTGCGGCCGGATCGCGCGGCGCCATGCGTTGAGATCGGCCCCGTCAATGAGCGTCGTCTCAACTCCAAAGCGTGGCAGATAGGTCTCCACCACATAGCGGCAGCCGCCAAACAGCGCCGCTGAAGCCACCACATGGTCGCCAGCCTTCACAGACGCCATCAACGCAGCCGTCACCGCCGCCATGCCCGATGCGGTGGCCCTTGCCGCCTCAGCGCCCTCCATCAGCGCCATGCGCTCTTCAAACATGGCAACGGTAGGGTTGCCGTAGCGGGAATAGACGAAACCATCGGCTTCACCGGCAAAGCGTGCCGCGGCCTCTTCTGCGCTCCCATAGACGAAGCCTTGGGTGAGAAAGAGCGGTTCGCATGTTTCGCCGAACTGCGAGCGTACCGTGCCGCCGTGCACCAAGCGCGTGGCCAGATCCAACTCCTCGCTCATCAGTCTCTCCAATACACCGGCGTGAACAAAATCAGCACCGTCATGATCTCCAAACGCCCCAGCAGCATCACAAAGGATAGGAGCCACAACTCAAACTCGCCCAGCGGCGCGAAGTTGCCAGCGGGCCCGATTGTCTCCCCCAGCCCCGGGCCCACGTTTGTGAGCGCAGTTTGCGCGCCGGTCAACGCCGTCACAAAATCTTGTCCCGCCAGTGAGAGCGCCAGGATCGTGAACGCATACACCAGGAAGAACGCCACGAAGTAGATGACCACCGAATCGAGCACGTCCTGCTCAATCACCTTGTCGCCAAACCGTAAAGGTTGGACAGCGTTGGGATAGACAAGTCGCGTCATAGCCCGCCGCAATGCCTGAAAGGCGATAATGAAGCGGTATACTTTGATGCCACCGGTGGTTGACCCCGAGCACCCTCCAATAAAGGTCAATATAAAGAAGACACCAAACGCAAACGGCCCCCAAACCGCATAATCATCCGATGAATACCCGGTGGTGGTGACCACCGACACGACGTTAAACGCGGCCTGGGTGATGGCGTCTGTAAACTCAATATTGCGCGTATACTCTAGCCAAAGCGCCAGAGCTAAAGACATCACGATAATACCGATGAAAAACGTCCGCACCTGCCAATCGCGCCACAGGGTGAAGCGGCCGCGCACCAAAAACTCCACGTAAAGCACAAAGGGCAGCGCGCCGATGATCATGAACACCACGGCAGCCCACAGGATGCGCGGATCTTCAAAGAACCCGAAGGAGCGGTCGTGGGTGGAAAAGCCACCGGTCGCCACAGTGGTCATGGCATGGCAGACGGCGTCAAAGAAGCTCATCCCCAAAGCTGCAAACACAATGGCGCACACAAATGTTGCAAACACGTAGATGGCGAAGAGTGCGCGGGTGACGGAGACCACCCGGGGCATCGCTTTGTCGGACCGGTCGGACGATTCGGTGCGGAACACCTGCATCCCGCCAATGCGCAGAAATGGAAACAGAAAGAGCCCCACAGCAATAATGCCGATCCCACCAAGCCACTGGATCATAGAGCGCCACAACAGGAACGAGCGCGGCATCGAATCAAGCTCTGAGAGCACCGTCGCCCCTGTGGTGGTGAGGCCGCTCATGGCTTCGAAATAGGCCGCGGCGGGTGTCATCTGTAGGGGGGACAGCCAGAACGGGACGGCCACCACAATGGATGAGATCAGCCACAAAAGCGTCGTGACCAAGAAACCGAACCTTGGCGTGAACGTGGGCACCCGCTCGCGCAAGGCAACCGTGCCAAGCAGCGATATGCTGAACACACTGGCAGCGGAGACCGCAAACACCGACCAGGTCGGGTGACCGTCGCCCAAATCCACCAAGGCGGGGATGATCATCGCTATGGAAAGAACGAGACCAAAGAAACTCGCGATATAGAGCGCGGGGCGCAATTGCTGGATCGCGCGGGGCACATGTCTATGGCGATCGTCGGGCCGCGTGAGTTGAACCACGCTTGTCTCCGGGCGCGTTGCGTTAGGTTTCGCATACAAAATTGGCCGCGGTTTGGGCAGGGTCCGGCGGGCCGCAGCGCCCCTTTCGCGTCCAAGCGTGATGATTGGGACACACGACCGCGCCGCAAACACCGCATAACGGCGGCCGCCACCCATACCTGGTGGGTTAGGGTGCGCCCATCGTGATCGCATGAAGGAGAAGGGCCGTGTCCCAGTTCACCCTTTGGGGATTTGCCGCATCAACTTACGTGCGCACCGTGCGCATGGTGCTCGCCGAAAAGGGCGTGAGCGACTATTGCCTCAACGAAGTGAGCGCCATCACCGGACAAACGCGGCAGGCCGAACATCTTGCGCGCCATCCGTTTGGCCGCATCCCCGTTCTGGAACATGATGGCGAGCGCATCTATGAGACAGCCGCGATCTGCCAGTATCTTGACACCATCCTGCCAGGCCGCGCGGTCATGCCCAGTGAGCCAAAAGCGCGCGCCAAAGCGGACATGGCCATGGGCATCGTGGTGGCTTATGCCCACCCGTCATTTCTTCTCAAAGCAGTCGCTTATCACCTTTTTGCCGACGCCATCGGTGGCAAGGACGAGGCGATGCGCGCGGAGGGGATGGCTGTGGGGCGCATCGTTGTTTCTGAACTCATGCGCATGAAAGGCGTCGCCCCGTTCATCGCCGGGGCCGAACACAGCCTTGCTGACTATGCGTTTGCGCCAATTTTTGCATACGCTGCCATGACACCTGAGAAAGACGAGCTTTTGGCCATCGGCGATATGGCCGACTGGTGGGCGCGCGTGTGCGCATTGGACAGTTTTCAGGCGACCGCGCCGCATTGATCGGCCAACAGCCACCAAGGAGATTTCATGGAGCACGACGCCGCACACGCCATCCCCTACCTCAAGGAAGCACTCCTCTTTTTGGTGGCTGCAGGTGTTGTGGTGCCGGTCCTCCAAAAGATCGGCATCAACTCCATCCTGGGCTACCTGCTGGCAGGTCTTGCCATCGGCCCCTTCGGCATCGCCAATATCTTTGACGATATTTTCGGCGTGCCGCTGGAGCTTATTGCCATCACCGAGCAGGAGGGTGTGGCTGAGATTGCCGAACTTGGCGTGGTGTTCCTGCTGTTCCTGATCGGGCTTGAGCTATCGGGACCGCGCCTTTGGGCGATGCGCCGCCTCGTCTTTGGCCTTGGTGGAGCGCAGGTGGTGTTGACTGCCGTCGCGCTCACCTTCGTGGCCCTTTACCTCGGGCTTGATGCGCCCGCAGCCGTGGCGATTGGCGCGGCGCTTGCGCTCTCCTCCACAGCCATTGTCGTCCAGCTTTTGGTGGAGCGGGGGCGCCTGGCAGCGCCGCCGGGCCGGGCAATGTTCTCCGTCCTCCTTATGCAAGACATTGCTGTGGTGCCCGTGCTTTTGGTGATTGGCGCACTGGCGGATAGCGAGCCCACACAGCTTGCCATGACGCTTGCCCTTTCCCTTGGCGCAGCCGCCATCATCATTCCAGCCATCTTGCTGATCGGCCGGCGCGTGGTGGGCCCAGTCTTCCGCTTCATCGGCGCCCGGCGCGACCGCGATATGTTCACAGCCGCCGCGCTCTTGGTGATCATCGGAACGGCGGCGGCCACATCCATGGCCGGGCTATCCATGGCACTTGGGGCCTTTCTGGCAGGGCTTGTCTTCTCAGATGGCGAGTTCAGCCACCAATTGGAGGCTGAGATTGCCCCCTTCAAAGGCCTCCTTCTAGGCCTTTTCTTTCTCTCGGTGGGGATGACCATCGACCCCATGGTGATTGTGGAAGCGCCCTTGACGCTCATTGCCGTCATTGTCGGTGTCATCGCCATCAAAGCGGCTATCTTGTTCATCCTCGCCCTTGCGGCGCGGCTCAAACTCTCCGTTGCGTTCGAAACGGCGCTGATGCTGTCGCAGATCGGTGAGTTTTCGCTGGTGGGGCTTGCCCTTGCCGGAGGCCTCGGGGTGGTTCCCGAAGATGTGACACGCCTTTTGGTGGTGGCAGCTGGGATCACCATGGCGATGACGAGCGCACTCGCCACCCCGATCGCGCGAGCCGCCAGGGCCATCGAAGCGCGGCAAGAGCCTGAAACCCTCTCAGATTCGTTGTCAGAAGGCAGCGATGAAGGTCACGTCATCATCGCAGGTTTTGGCAGGATCGGCCAAGGGATCGGGGATCTGCTCGATGAGCGGCATATCCCCTACGTTGCCCTCGATCTTGACGCCAATGCCGTCTCCATCGCCCGCAAGGCCGGCAAATCGGTTCACTACGGGGATGTGCGGCGGACCGACGTTCTGAAAAACGCCCACGCCGGCAGCGCCCGAGCCCTTGTGCTGACCATGGACCAGCCATCGGCCAATGCTGCGGTGTTGTCAGCGCTCTCCCATCTTCGCATCAAAACGCCCGTGGTTGCCCGCGCACGCGATACGGCCGTGGCGGGCGACCTTTACGCCATGGGAGCTGACGAGGTGGTGCTAGAAGCCTTTGAAGCGTCCCTCCAAATGGGCGAAGAAACCCTTGTCGCCCTCGGTTTTCCCCGTGATGCCGCCCATGCTGTGGTGGCGGAGCAACGGGAGAACGGCAAACGGGAGCTTGCCGACGCGGCCATCCGCAAAAACGGCGACGGCGAGGCCAAGCGGCCCGCGCGTTGAGGAGACAGTGATGCGCATTCTTGTCATCGGCCGGTCTGGGCAAGTGGCCACGTCGTTGGTGGAGCGCGCAGTCACCGCGAGCGTTGAGGTCATCGCCGTCGGCCGGCCCGAAGTGGACCTTACCCAAAAAACGAGCGTAGAGGCCGCTCTCAATGCTCATCAGCCCGATGTGGTGATCAACGCGGCCGCCTACACTGCCGTTGATGCCGCTGAAACCGACGAAGCGGCAGCCTTTGCCCTTAACGCGGAAGGGCCGACGGTTCTAAGCCTCCTGTGCCGCGCCAAGACCCTCCCCCTCATTCACATCTCCACCGACTACGTGTTTGACGGGACCCTCGACCGCCCCTACCGCGAAGACGACCCCACCAACCCCAAAAGCGCCTACGGCCGGTCCAAGCGCGCCGGCGAAAAAGGGGTGATCGCCTCAGGCGCCAATGCGCTGATTGTGCGGACCGCATGGGTCTACTCGCCGTTCGGCAAGAACTTCGTCAAAACCATGCTGCGGCTTGGAGCGGAACGCACCGAACTCAAAGTGGTGGCCGATCAAGTGGGCAATCCCACCAGCGCACTCGACATTGCCGATACGCTGCTCGCCCTCGCCCCCCAACACAAGAGCTGGCCGCAGACCCCGACCATCGCCCACATGACGGCCGCGGGTGACACCAGTTGGCACGGTTTTGCCGAAGCAATCTTTGCTAACGCGGGCCTTTCTCCTGTGGTTCATGCAATAAAAACAGAAGAATTTCCCACACCTGCGGAAAGACCACGGAACTCTCGCCTTGATTGTGCGTTCCTCAATACACGATTTAGGTTGACATTGCCGCACTGGCGCGACAGTTTGACACAGTGCGTGGCGCGTCTCACGACCCCCTAGCCGCCGTTGGCGACAGGCAGGGATAGCACACGGTGATGCCGGAGGCAGCTTGAAAACCTTCGGAAAAAAAAGACCGCCAAAATGGCGGCCTTAAGTTGGTCGAAGGTGGATTGCTATGCCAAGCCGGGGGACGGCCTGACACGGCATAGGATCAACGTCCTGCTGCGGGTTCAGTTCCAACCACATCGGAATTTTTTCCGACCTACCTTTGGTTGGGAGGAATCTATTCATTAACATCCTGCGATTGCTGCCGCCGCAGGGCGCCGCCACGACGCTGAAACTGCCAACACCCATGGATACTGGCACGCCTTTGCCCAGGCGGCGTGACACGAAAAAAGTGCCAGCATCGTGCCGGCACTTTGGGGCAGCGGGGATTGTTTTAGGGGCAGGTTTTGAAACCAGCCCCTTCCCCCGTACACCCGGCGCGGCTGCCAGAGCCATCCGCGCCTCAAGCGGCGTGAAAAAAGTCTCGCCCTAATCAAAAGTGAGCGCCTCTTAAGAACAAGCGGTCCCGCTTGATCGCAAACCGCGCTCGTCAGCTGCCGTGAATCATATCGGCGGGAATGTCCGCACCGGCATTTTCCATGAACCACTTGGCAGCGCCCGGGTGCCACATCAGCACTTCATTTTTGTCCCAGTTTTCAGGAACGGTGGACCGGGCAGCCCGGTGAATGTTCACCATGCGGTCATTGTCGGACATGATGGTGTCGACCACAGCTTCCACAAAACTGGCCGGCAGGTCGCAATTGGCGATGGCAAAGTTCCACATCGACACCGAGCGCGCATCATCACTGAGCGTTGTGTAAGTGTCCGATGGGATTGTGAACGCAGCCACCGGAAAATCTTCTAAGATTTTTGCCTGTTCGGCTTCGGTGAATTCAATAATGTTCACGTCAGTCTGAACTTCCAGCTGGCTGACGGCCGGAACAGGCACACCTGCCGCGAAGGCAATCACGTCGATGAGGCCGTCCTGCAGCTGGCCGCCAAGGTCGGTCCAACCGCCATTGCGGCGTTCAAAGTCGACGCCAAGGTCTTCCATCATGCGGGGGAAGTAGGTGTCTGACGTTGAGCCGGCCGGCCCGAAGCCGATTTTGGCTCCTGCTGGAATGTCAGCAATGGTGCTGATCCCCGAGGAGGACAGCGCTGTCACGCTGAAGGGGGTTTGATACATGGGGAACATCGCGCACGCGTTGGTCATCTGAAGACCGGGCGCGATGGGATTAACGCCGGCCAGCGCTTCAGCAGCCGGACCCATGGTGGTCATACCGAACGCGGCATCGCCAGTGTGGACGAGCGCCATGTTTTGGCCCGGACCACCCGTCACCTCGCCGCCACCCGTCAGGCCGAGTTCGCTCGCCACAAGGTTCGCCCAGCCCGAACCGTAGGCGAAGTAGGTGCCGCCCTGGCTGGCAGTGGCCACGGTAAAGCTCTCCGGCCAGCCTGTGCGATCCACGTTATCTTGAGCATGAGCCACCACGCCGACAGTCGACAGGGCGGCGGCAAGCACCACGGTGCGAAACATCACTATCCTCCATGCGGCCAGATCAATCGGCCCGCTCTTGTGTCGTTCACGTCCAAACTCTGGGCGTTGGCCGCAGGGCCCCGTAGAGGGGACGCAGCGCCACAAGACCCATACCTCATCGCTTAACAAGCGCGCGCGGGCGCTTTGTCCAGCCAGTCAAAGTAGAAAATCACAAGAATGGCATCCCCGTCGCCCGAAATACGCTGAAAACCACCATGTCAGCGCGCAAGGGCGAGTGATCCGCGATGTGCTCTGACGTTTCATCATCACAACCCATCGCAAGACAGCGAACGCGCGGCATTTTCCTCAAGAAACAACTAGTCATCGGAAAGCTGGATCTGGTGAAGGTGCGCATAAAGGCCGCCTTTTGCGACAAGGTCTTTGTGGCGCCCCGTCTCCACCACCTGCCCGGCATCAAACACCACGATTTGATCGGCCGCCCGCACGGTGGAGAGGCGATGGGCAATCACAAGGGTGGTGCGCCCGGTGGCCAGTTCAGAAAGGGCAGCCCGCACCGCAGCTTCCGCCTCCGCGTCGAGCGCGCTTGTCGCCTCATCGAGTAGCAAAATCGGCGCGTCCTTTAAGAACGCCCGGGCAAGCGCAATGCGCTGGCGCTCTCCGCCTGAGAAATTGCCGCCACCAACACCCGCACGGGCCTGGTATCCTTCGGGGTGACGCTTGATAAACCCGTCTGCACCCGCTGCGATGGCTGCCCGCTCAATCTCAGCTTGGCTCGCCCCAGGCCGGCCAAGGGCAATGTTTTGCGCCACCGTATCGTCGAACAAGATGATGTCCTGGGAGACAAGGCCGACCCTGTCACACAGGCTCTCTAAGGTCATCGTCCCAAGGTCTTGCCCGCCAATGGAGACAGTGCCACTCGAAGGGTCGTAGAGGCGGGCAATGAGGTTGAAGACGGTGGACTTGCCGGCGCCCGAACGGCCCACAATCGCGGTCATCTTGCCCGCTTCCGCCACGAACGATGCGCCGCGCAAGGCGGGCGTTGCCCCCTCGTAGGAAAAAGCGACGTTGTCGAACTGCACCGCATCGGCGCCGAAGGTGGCGGGCTGCGCGTCGGGCCTGTCGCGCACGGCCGGCGGCGTATCAATGACAGCATAGGTGCGTTGGAGCGCAGCAAGCCCCTCTTGCACCGCAGCGTTGAGATTGCCGAGCGCCCGCATCGGTTGGGCAGCAATGAGGAGCGCCCCCATAAAGCCGGTAAACTCACCAATGGTGCTGGTGCCAGCAAGGATCCGCCAGCCAATCACCATCAAGATGACGCCGACCGCGCATCCTCCAAGGGTCTCCAAAATGGGGTCAAGGCGGCCCCTTTGGAGCGCAGCTCTCAGCCTCAGCTGCCTGAGCCGCTCGAACGTCCCATTGGCTTGCGCGCTCAAGTAGCCCTCTAGCCGGTAGGTTTTCACCACCCGCACCGCGCCGAACGTCTCAGCGGTGAGGCTTGCCATATCGCCTGTTTGCTCTTGGGTCGTGCGCGAGACCTTACGCAGCCGCTTGCCGATCCGCGCAATGGGTATCAGCGCCAACGGCAAGATCACCCCGGCGATCAGGGAGAGCATCCAGTCGAGGTAAATCATGCTGCAGAAGAGGGCGAGGATGGTCAGCCCGTCGCGCAAGAACACCCGCACAAAGCGGACGAGGGCTTGGCGGATATAGATGAGATCGGTGGTGAACCGCTGCGTCCACGCCGCAGGGCTCGCGGCGGTGATTTGGGCAAGGTCGGCGCCGATCAAGTGGGCGTAGAGGCGCTTTTGAAGGTCAGCCTCCACCCGGGTCACCGCCTTTTCGGTAAAAAAGACCTGGAGATAGGTGGACCCACCCCGCACCGCGGTCGCCACCATGATGAGCCAGGGCAGCGTGTAGATGGCCCACGTGCTCTTTTCGCCAAACGCCTCAAACGCCCAGTTGATCATCAACGGGTAGAGGCTGGTGCTTGCCGCCACAAACGCGATGGCAATCAGCGTGTAGATGAGGAAGAGGCGGTGCTCAGCAATGTGGTCGGCAAAGAAGCGCTTTAAGAGCGGCAACGCCGCCCCGCGCGCCACAAGCGCTTGGCCGCTCTTGGTGGTCTGGCGGGCTGGTGCCGCCGGCGCAGCTTGCGAAACGGTCATTTTCGCCGGTGACAGAAACGGATAAGTTTCGTCACAATCCGCCGTTTGGCGGGAGTGCTGTTCATTTCCGAGCTGAGCATGCGAAGACGTCTCACCTTATGCGGGTTATGATCGTTAAACCACGCGTCTCACGAACCTGAACAATATGAGAAGATATTGATGAAAAAATTCCTCGCTATTCTCAGCCTCTTTGTGCCGCAGTCGTGGCTATCGACGTCATACATAGTTGAACGCATCCATATCCTTGCCGATGATCCAGACACATGTGAGCATGAGTGGGATGTCGTTGCAGGCATTTTGTCTACTGTGGAGCTGCAAGTACAGTGCAGAAAGTGCGCAACCTATAGTGAGGTTCCCAACCCTACCAAAGAAGAATGGGCAGCCTGCTATGGCGCCATGGAGAACCCTTATCCATGGGAAGACACATCGCGGATCAGATACTATCAAACAGACGGCACCGTACACTGATACTTGAGCGGGCATCTAACAAAAACCCAATGCGAATACCTATATGCCCAAAACGGTAGTTTGGGTCACGCGGCCTCAAGACTAAGGGCAATCCCCTGCCCCACACCAATGCACATGGTGCATAGCGCCTTCTTCCCCGCGCCGGCGGCAAGATCCATGGCCGCCGTCCCAATAAGTCGCGCCCCCGACATCCCGAGAGGATGCCCCAGTGCAATGGCGCCCCCGTGGGGGTTCACGTGGGGGGCATCATCAGGAAGGCCGAGCATCCTCAACACCGCAAGGGCCTGTGCGGCGAAGGCTTCGTTAAGCTCGATAATGTCGTAGCTGCCGATGGTCTCGCCCTGCCGCGCCATCAGCTTTTGGCTGGCCGGGGCTGGACCGATCCCCATAATGCGCGGCGCAACACCCGCCGTTGCTGCCCCGGTGACTGCAGCAAGGGGCTTCAGGCCGTACGCCTCCACCATAGCCTCCGAGGCCAAAAGGAGTGCAGCCGCACCATCATTCACGCCCGAGGCATTGCCTGCTGTCACCGTCCCATCTTTGCGGAAGGGTGTGGGCAGTTTGCCCAGCGCCTCCAACGAGGTCACGCGGGGATGCTCGTCTTCATCGACCACCAGGGGGTCGCGCTTGCGCTGTGGGATGGAAACGGGGGTGATCTCTTGGGCAAGCCGGCCTCGCTGCGCGGCGACACGCTCTTGGCTGCGCAGTGCAAAGGCGTCTTGGTCGGGGCGGGTCACTTGGAACTCTTCGGCCACATTCTCACCCGTTTCGGGCATCGAGTGGGTGTCATAGTGCGCCTTCATCCAGGGATTGACGAAGCGCCAGCCGATGGTGGTGTCATAAATCTCAGCGTTGCGCGAAAAGCCCGCTTCGGCCTTTGGCATCACAAAGGGCGCGCGAGACATGGATTCAGAGCCGCCAGCAATCACCAGATCTGCTTCGCCGGTGCGGATCATGCGCGCGCCCATAGCGATAGCGTCCATCCCCGACCCACAAAGCCTGTTGATGGTGGTGCCAGGGACATCGCTGGGAAGACCCGCAAGGAGCGCTGCCATCCGCGCCAGGTTGCGGTTGTCCTCGCCAGCCTGATTGGCACAGCCTAGGATCACATCGTCGACCTTTGAAAAATCCACCTGAGCGTTGCGTGCCACGAGTGCCTTGAGGGGGACGGCCGCCAAGTCATCGGCCCGAACAGGGGCAAGGGCGCCCGCAAACCGGCCGATCGCGGTGCGGATATAGTCCACGATGTAGGCAGTGGGCATCCTCAGTCCTCGCTGTTTGAGGCTGGTG
>JBCDLN010000015.1:0-25977 GCA_038745295.1 Pseudomonadota bacterium
AGCCACACCTGGTATCAAGTGGGGACTGATCTTGGCGCCGGTAAATCTGCCATGATCTACGATGCTGATATTCTGGGTTACTTCATGAATGGCGGCGAAAATGCCATGGCCGGTGAACTGGCGTTCGCGCCGTTTGCGGCCAACCCGGATGCCTCTGCGCCCACGCCCAACATTTGGATTTGGTCGCTCTCCATGTCCAACTTCTCCAAAAACAAAGATGCCGCGTGGACGTTCATGCAGTGGGCATCAGGGCCTGAGCACGGCCTCTTCGGCGCCTCGCAGATGGACTTTGTGAACCCTGTGCGGTCCTCGGTCTGGGCTGACGCATCCTTCCGCGAGCGGCTTGAAAAGTCCTACCCCGGCTATGTGGCCATGCACGATGTGTCCGCGCCCGGGGCGTCCATCAAGTTCACGCCGCAACCGCTGTTCTTCGACCTCACCACCGAGTGGGCGTCCATGCTCCAGCAAATGGTCGCCGGTCAGGTGCCTGTGGACGATGGCCTCGACCAACTCGCCGACAGCGTGAACAGGCAGCTCAAAGACGCTGGCCTTGGCTAGCAGAACCTTTCGGCCCGCCTAGAAAAGTGCGGGCCGCACCAAGCCGTAAGATGTCTTGGGGCGCGTTTTAAAGTGCCCCAACTTTTTTTGGGTGCCGGGTCAGCGAAACGGCACGCGATTGGGGTCGGTGATCGCCCCTCAACAACAGGACGGCCATGACGGCAGCTAGCGATCGTATTCCTCACCAGCGAGGCTTTCGCATCTCCACAAAGGTGCTGCCCTACCTATTGAGCTTGCCCGCGTTGTTGGTCTGTATTGGGATCCTCATCCCCTTTGGTACAGCCATATACTATTCACTCCAGCGGTTTCGGCTTTCGCAGCCCTGGAACCGGGGAATGAATTGGGGCGAGAACTACCTCGGCTTCATGACCGACCCGAGTTTTTGGAACACGCTCCAAGTCAGTCTCGTCTATGCGTTTTTGACCGTCGGGATCCAACTCGTTCTGGGGCTCGGAATTGCGCTTCTTCTTCAAAAGCGCACGCGGCTCAACAACTTTGTCTCCATCATGCTGTTGATGCCGCTGATGACGGCGCCGGCCCTTGCTGCGCTGATGTTCAAGTTGATGACAAATCCCAACTTTGGGATCTTAAGCTACTTTGCGCAGCTCCTCGGTTTTTCCGACTTCCGGTGGGCGTCTTCACCCGATACTGCACTTCTCACCGTCGTGTTGGTGGATGTTTGGGTTTATACGCCCTTCATCATGATCTTGCTTCTGGCGGGTCTCAGATCACTCCCCACACAACCTTTTGAAGCAGCCGCGCTCGACGGTGTCCCACGCTTTCAGCAGTTCTGGCGGATCACGCTGCCAATGCTAACCCCGCATATCCTGACGGCCACGCTCTTCAGGATGCTGGAATCCATTCAGCAGTTCGACATTATTTATGCCATGACCCAAGGGGGGCCTGGCGATAAGCTGATGGTCTTCCAAGTGGAAGCTTATCTCAACTTCTTCCAGTCGACGAATGTTGGACGATCAGCAGCGCTGTTGATGATCTTGTGGGCGATCACGTTCGTTCTATCCAATATCTTCATCAAAAACTGGTTGCGTCTGCGCGAGCGTGCGCGAGGAGAGGCCTGATGACCCATCACTCCCCCCTCGAAACATGGCTGCGCAGGATCGCGCTGCTTGTGGTGGTGGCCTTCTTCATGTTCCCGATCTTTTGGATCGTGTTGATGAGCGTGCAGACCAACGAGACAATCCTCAGATCTCCGCCGTCGATGGTCTTTGAGCCCACACTCCAGAACTATCAAGCGCTGATCACTGGCCGCCTTGAGACACAAGCCGGCACGCTGGACATCAACTTCATGCGCAACCTCTTCAACTCGGTTGTGCTGTCCGTCTCATCAGTTGCCATTGCGCTTCTTCTTGGTGTGCCGGCAGCCTACGCCTTTGCGCGGCACAAGTTTCGCGGCTCAGAGGATATCGCGTTCACCTTGCTGTCTTTCAGGTTTGCGCCACCTCTTCTGGTGCTTTTGCCTCTGACGCTGTACTTCCAACAGATTGGGCTCGCTGACACCTATTTCGGCCTGATTTGGGTGTACCAGCTGATCTGCCTTCCGCTCATCTTGTGGATCGTGCGGGGTTACTTTGAGGACATATCGCCTGACGTTGAGTATGCCTACCGGATTGCGGGGCACTCTTGGTTCGCGACCTTCCGCAAAATCGCCCTCCCCCTGGCTGGCCCTGGGATTGCGGCTGCGGGCCTTCTGGCGTTTATCTTTGCATGGAACAACTTCATCTTTGCGCTTGTGCTCGCCTCAGCCGACAAGCAACCGGTGACGGTGGGCGCTTTGGCGTTCGTCACAGCTTCGGGCATTCAATACGGCCAGATTGCAGCGGCCATTGTGCTGTCCATCACGCCGACCCTTGCCTTGGCGCTCTACGCCCAGCGCTATCTTGTGGAAGGTCTTTCCCTTGGCGCGGTGAAGGGTTAGAGCCATGACGACACTCGCGCTGCAAAACATCACGAAAAGGTTCAAGTCCGACACTGTTTTGGACGACCTCAGCCTCAATGTCGCGTCTGGGGAAACCTTGGTGTTGTTTGGCCCATCGGGCGCCGGCAAGACTGTGCTGCTTCGGCTTATTGCCGGTGCCATCGAGCCGGACGGCGGCAAGGTTATCTTAGGCGGGGCCGATATGACCGACGTTCCGCCCGAAGACCGCGGCGTGGGGATGGCCTTTCAAAACTTTGCGCTCTTCCCTCATATGAGCGCGTTCGACAACATCGCGAGTCCGCTCGAAGCGCGGCGCCAACCCACGCAAACCATCAAAACCGGTGTGGAAAAGATTGCTGGCCTCCTCAAAATCGGCCATGTGCTCAACCACGCGCCGCGGGCTCTCTCCAATGGTCAAAAGCAGCGCACCGCACTTGCCCGAGCGCTGGCGGCTGAGCCCAAGCTCCTCCTTCTGGACGACCCACTTCGCAATGTGGACGCCAAGCTGCGCTTTGAGATGCGCCTTGAGCTTCCGCGCCTCCTCGCCGATCAGGGCGCAACAGTCGTCTACGTGACGCAGGACTACAAAGAGGCGATGGCGCTCGGTGACAGGATCGCCGTCCTTGATGGCGGCAAGATTTCGCAACTGGGAACACCTTCTGAAATCTATCGCACCCCAGCCGATTTGACGATCGCTCAACTCTTTGGCGACCCCACCATCAACCTCCTTGATGTGACGCCTGAGGAAGACGCGCGGGGGGTCTATGTGTCACTCTCCGACCACCGGGTCCCCATCGATCAAGGTCTTAGCCACGCGGTGGGTCGGTCCTGCGTCTTAGGGGTCCGCCCCGAAGCGCTTAGCTTTTCAGATGCACCCGATGCCATCCCCATCACCATCGAGGCTGAGACGCCGCTGAACGAAAAGACGGTCACGCTGGTGATCACCAAACGGGGCCGCGAGGTGCTGCTGTCGCGCCCGGCGGAACAAGATGCCCCCCGCTCCGGCGAAGCGGCGATGCGCGTTGATACGGGCGACGTCCTCCTGTTCGACAAGGAGACAGGCGCGCGGATCGTACCCGCCAACACGCGAAAGGAGCAGGCCGCGTGAACGCGCTTTTGGAACTGAGCGCAGTCGACAAGATCTATAACCCCACGAGCCGGCATCCCGTTCATGCGGTGGCGGCCCTTGATCTTGCGGTGGAGACCGGCGAGATCGTGGCGCTTCTGGGCTCCTCAGGCTGCGGAAAAACGTCCACCTTGAGGATGATTGCAGGGTTTGAGGATGTCTCGCGGGGGACCATCACGTTGGGCGGGCGCGCCATCCACACGCTGCCGCCGGCAAAACGCAACGTTGCCATGGCCTTTGAGGGCTATTCGCTCTACCCCCCGCTGACCCTGCGGGAAAATATTGCCTTTGCTCTCAAAGCGCAAAACCTGTCGCGCGATGAAGTGGACCGCCGTGTGGGCGAAATCGCCCACCTTCTGGAGATTGAAGATGTTTTGGGGCGTTACCCCAGTTCGGTCTCAGGCGGACAGCAGCAGCGCGCCAGTTTAGGGCGTGCCCTTATTCGCGATGCTGACCTCCACCTTCTGGATGAACCCATGGGACAGCTGGAACCTCAGCTGCGGGCACTGCTGCGCGGGCGCATCAAGCACTTCATCAAAGAGCGCGGCCTAACGGCCATTCTGGTGACCCACGATCAGACAGAAGCGAACGCCCTTGCTGACCGGATCGCGGTCATGGAGGGCGGCATTCTCCAGCAGTTCGACACGCCCGAACACATCCGCGAGCGGCCCGCCAACCTTTTCACCGGCACATTTATTGGCGAGCCGCCCATGAATGTCTTTGAGGCAGATGCCGACATCTCCGCCGATGAGGTGTCGTTCACGCTGGCAGACGGGGTTCGCCTCACGTATCCAAGCAACGCCTTTCAAGAAAAGTTGCGGTCCGCCCTAGCCTCAGAGCGGCATGTGACCATCGGCGTCCGGCCCCACGCGGTGCGTCTCAACGCCGAGGGCGCGCCTGCGATTGTCTACGCCAACCAATGGCTCGGCGATCAGACCCATATTGCCGCACGGTTTGCCGGCGGATCGATCGTGTCGGTGGAGCACCATCAGAGTGCTGTGGCAAAGGGGGAAACCATCGGCATCGGGATCGATGCAGATGATCTTCATATTTTCCATACAAGAAGCGGCGAAGCCGTCAGCCATGGAGGAGCCCTCGCGTGAGCGGTGACGTCATCGTTGGTCTCGATGCTGGGACGTCGGTCATTAAAGCCATCGCTTTTACCAAGAATGGCGAGCAAATTGGCGTGGCAAGCCGGCCCAATACCTATAACGTTCTGCCGGACGGCGGTGTCGAGCAAGAAATGGTGCGCACCTACGAGGATGCGGCCGCTGCGCTGAGGGACCTTGGCACTAAGGTGGAGGGGCTCAAGGACAGAATCATTGCCGTTGCCATCACAGGACAAGGCGATGGCTGCTGGCTCCTCGATGAGGCGCACAAGCCGGTCCATGATGGTTGGCTTTGGCTCGATGGGCGCGCGGTTGCGCAAGCAGAACGGCTCGCGGCATCAGACGTTGCAAAGACGATTTATCACCACACCGCAACCGGGCTCAATGTGTGCCAGATGCGCACCCAGCTTGCCTATATGGACGAGCATATGCCCGAGGTGGTGGAACGCGCAGCCATCGCTCTTCACTGCAAGGACTGGCTTTACCTCAACCTCACCGGAATGGCCGTGCAAGACACGTCCGAAGCCACCTATACGTTTGGCGACTATCGAACCAGACAGTATTGCGATCCTGTGATCGACGCTTTGGGCCTTCGGCACTTGAAATCGCTATTGCCGCCCATCGTTGATGGCGCCGTCACATCGCATCCGCTCACCGCGGCAGCTGCAAAGGAGACTGGGCTGCCGGAGGGGCTTCCTGTTATCCTGGGCTACCTCGACATCATGTGCACCGCGATTGGCGGGGGCCTGTTTGATAGCGCAGCCCAGCCGGGCCTTTCCGTGCTTGGCTCCACCGGGGTGCATATGCGTTTTGTGCCGGACGCGGACGGTGTCGTGGCAGGCGACAACCCATCAGGCTATGTCATTCCCTTCCCGGGGAAAGCTTTGGGCCAACTTCAAACCAACATGGCGGCAACGCTCAACATTGATTGGATGCTTGGCCTTGCCACAGAAATTTTGGCGGCTGAGGGTGTTCAACGCACGCAGGCTGAACTGTTGGATGGGCTCGATGAGCGGGTCATTGCCGCAAAGCCGGGCGCTGCACTCTTTCACCCCTATATTACTTTGGCAGGTGAACGCGGCCCCTTTGCCGACCCCCGCGCCCGGGCAAGTTTCACCGGGATCGATCAATCTGTCGGGTGGTTTGATCTGGTTCGGGCGGTCTACGAGGGCCTCGCTTTTGCTGCGCGCGATTGCTACGCGGCCATGGGGCCAACGCCATCTGAAATTCGTATGTCAGGCGGTGCGGCACGCTCCAAAACGCTGCGTTCCATCCTCGCGGCCGTTCTCAATCGACCTATTCGCACCGTTTCGCGCGCTGAAGCTGGCGCTGCTGGAGCGGCGATGATCGCAGCGGTGCAGCAGGGCCTTTATTCATCACTTGATGCCTGTGTGGAAGAATGGGTCATGCCACTCCTCAACGCACCGGAGGCGCCCGATCCTCACCTTGTGTCGTTCTACGACGCACTTTTCCCCCGCTACGTCGAAACACGCCACGCACTCGCGCCCACCTGGTCCACCTTGGCCTCCACACGTGCCACGCTGCGCAGCTCAGCGGGAGATGCGCCATGACCGAGATTGCCATCATCGGCGATAAATTCATGCTGTCAGATGTGTTTGCCGACGCCATTTCGGCGGCGTGCAAAGAGCCCATCACCTTCAACAAGCTCGATCTTCCCTGGCCTGATGAACCCATGGAGCACGGCTATGCTGTCGCCGGGTTGGAGGGGCTGAAGGAGTATATGGGCGAGCCCCAAGCGGTGATTGACCATATCGGCGAGGCGGCGATCTTGGTCACCCACCTGGCGCCGCTTTCTGCTGGCATGTTTGAGGCAATGCCTCAGCTTAAATTTGTTGCCGTGTCGCGCGGTGGACCGGTGAATATTGATATGGCCGCAGCGCGCGAGCGGGGGGTTCGTGTGGTGAATACACCGGGGCGCAATGCCTCCGCAGTGGCCGAGTTCACCATCGGCGCCATTCTTGCTGAAACGCGCAACATCACCAAAGGGCACGACGCACTGCGCCAAGGTGAATATCGCGGTGATCTTTACCGCGCAGACATTGCCGGTCACGAGCTTTGCGAACTCACCGTGGGCGTGGTGGGCTATGGCAACGTTGGCAGCAAGGTGGTGAAGCTTCTGCGTGCCTTCGGCTGTAAGATCATGGTTTGCGACCCTTACGTTCAGCTTTCCGCAGAAGACCATGCTGCCGGCGTCACCTTGGTAGATCTTGATCGACTTCTGGCTGAGAGTGACGTGGTCACCCTTCATCCGCGGGTCACAGCTGAAACCACCGGCATGATGTCGGCGGGTGCATTGGCAAAGATGAAGACAAGCGCGATCTTGGTGAATACAGCGCGCGGACCCTTGGTGGACTACGAAGCCCTCACCGACGCTTTGGCCAATCATCGTCTACGGGGCGCAATGTTGGAAACGTTTGCGGTTGAACCCGTGCCACCCGATTGGCCGCTTTTGAAACTCCCCAACGTCACCCTCACCCCCCATATCGCAGGCGCGTCAGTAAGAACGGTGACCATCGCGGCCGAAAAAGCTGCCGAAGAGGTGCGGCGCTTCTTGGCCGGAGAGCCACCCCTTAACCCGTGTTGACGCACCCCATGGTTGGCATTGGCCGCGCAACACGCCCGATACGTCTTCCCCGTTGTGGTTTTGCTGTATGAATGAGCCGGTCGACCTTCTCGTCATTGGCGGCGGGATCAACGGGGTGGGATGCGCCCGCGACGCCGTCGGCCGAGGTCTTTCGGTGGTGCTGTGCGAAAAAGATGATCTTGGTGAGGGGACGTCATCCCGCTCTGGCAAATATATTCACGGCGGGCTGCGATACTTAGAATATTATGAGTTTCGTTTGGTTCGCGAAGCTTTGATTGAGCGAGAGGTGGTGCTCGAGGCCGCCCCGCACATCACAAGACCGCTTCGCCTCGTCTTAGTGCATAGCCCACAGCAGCGGCCGCGCTGGCTTATACGGCTGGGGCTTTTTCTTTATGACAACTTGGGCGGACGCAAACGCATCCCCGGCACCAAAAGCATCGACCTGAAGCACGATGCAGAAGGCGCCGCAGTGCGCGACAAGTTCAGAAGGGCATTTGCCTACTGGGATGTTTGGGTGGATGACGCACGGCTTGTGATCCTCAACGCTGTGGATGCAGCCCGCAGGGGGGCAACGGTGCTGCCCCGGACAGCGTGTGTCTCCGCGCGACGTGAGGGGGCATACTGGGAGGCCGTGCTGCGCAACACCGCCACGGGGCAGACCCAACAGATCCAAGCCCGCGCGATCCTCAACACGGCAGGGCCATGGGTCTAGGAGGTTATCGGCAATGTGGCAGGCGTGAACTCCCATAAGCGGGTTCGCCTCGTCAAAGGCAGCCATATCATTACCAAGAAATGGTGGGAGGGCGATCACGGTTATGTGCTGCAAGCGCCTGACAAACGGCTGATCTTCGTCAACCCTTACTTCGATGACCTTGCCCTTATCGGCACCACGGATGTGCCCTACGACGACCGGCCCGAAGATGTAAAAATCTCGCCCCAAGAGGTGAGCTACCTTATCGATATTTTGAACCAATACTTCGACATCGCACTGAGCCCAGACGATGTGTTGTCCGACTACGCAGGAGTGAGAGCGCTTTTTGACGATGACAGCGCCAAAAACGCCTCTGCCGTCACCCGCGACTACACGTTTGAGCTTGACGGCGGCGAAGGGCGGGCGCCGATGCTTTCGGCCTTTGGTGGGAAAATCACCACCTATCGCAAGCTTGCTGAAGCAGCGCTCGAAAAGTTGGCCGGAACGTTCCCTCACATGAGTGCGCCCTGGACGCACAATGCGCCGCTGCCAGGCGGCACCATCCCAGATGCGAGCATCGCCCAATGGGCGCAAGGTTTTGCGGGCCGCCACCCGTTTCTGCCGCCAGCACTCGCACAGCACTACGCCACCTCCTATGGCACCGACGCTGACGATATGCTGGCAGACGCCGGCGACCTATCAGCCCTTGGCGAGCATTTCGGCGCGCTCCTTTATGAGCGTGAGGCGCGGTGGTTGATGGACAATGAGTGGGCTCAAACGCCGGCCGATATTCTAGAAAGACGCAGCAAGCATGGGCTCTTCTTAACGCCCGATGAGCACGCGCGGTTCGGCGCTTGGATGTCGGCCCAACGGCACTAGAGTGGTTCACAGCCGGATGGAATCATCCGGTGTCCCCTGCACCCGCGACCGACAAGTGAAGCCTGAGCGCGGCGCGCTTCCATGGGGGCGTGACGTGCTCTAAGCGCCTGCCCATTATTGGCGAGCGACCCAAGCGGCAAGAACGGCGCGCTCGTCCTGCGTCATGTTGGTGATGTTGCCAAGTGGCATCACGTGCGTATCCACCGACTGGGCGATGATCGCTTGGGCATGGCGGCGCATCATCTGTGGTGTGTCAAAGGCCACGCCGCCCGGTGGCGCGCTAAAAGCGGGAAAGGTGGGCGCGGTGGCATGGCAACTGGCACAGCGCTCCGTCACAATCTCAAAGGCGAGGGGCTCTAAGGCAAGGTTAAACGCCCCCGTCTCATCCGGCGCACGCGATGCAGCAACAGCCAAATCGATGGGCGCCATCCGCCCGGGAACTGAAGCAAACACCATCATGGCCAAAGCCAAGCCGACTGCCGTTGGCCACTGCCAGACGAGCTTTGCCCCACCTGCCCCGGTCTCGTAGGTGTTGAACCAGTGGCGCACCACCGCACCGAGAATGAGGGCGATCGCCACAATCGCCCAGGCGTTGGCGTTGCCGTATGTGGAGGGCGCGTGATTGGACAGCATCAAAAAGATGACAGGCAGCGTCAGATAGTTGTTGTGGGTGGAGCGCAACTTGGCGATTTCGCCGTAGCGGGCATCGGGTGTTCGGCCTGCCTTCAGATCAGCAACAACTACCTTTTGGTTGGGAATGATGACGAGGAAGACATTGCCGGTCATGGCGGTGGCAATCATCGCGCCGGTCTGGATGAAGGCGGCACGGCCCGAGAATACAAGACCATAAAGATAGGCCGTGAGGGTGATCAGCGCGAACAAGACCCCGAACAGCACCAACGGACGCTTCGCAAGTGGCGAGCGGCACAGCCCATCATACACCAGCCAGCCGGCAACAAGCCCGCCGGCGGACAGCACAATCCCTTGCCAAGGCAGCAGCGTCGCCTTCTGCGGGTCGAGCAAGTAAAGCGATGCATTCCAATAGTAGACCACCGCCAACAAGACAGCGCCGCTCAGCCAAGTTGCGTAGGATTCCCATTTGAACCAATGGAGGTCATCCGGCATAGAGGCGGGGGCGACCATATACTTTTGCGTGTGGTAGAACCCGCCGCCGTGCACCGTCCAATTTTCACCTTTGACGCCTTTGGGCATGGCGGCGCGACGTTTCAGCGATGCATCAAGCCACATGAAGTAAAATGAGGAGCCGATCCACGAGATCGCCGCCACCACGTGCGCCCAGCGCACAAACAGGCTGACAAACTCAGAGATCGCCAGATTGCCACCCATTCCCACCTCGCACTAGACTACTGCCCTGCGCCGGCGCGTCATGGCGCGGCGCACCAACCCCTGCCGCCCGATGCCGCCCGATTGGCAAGGCAATTCGCCGACGTGGCAGCGGAGTTAGGCAGAGCTTGCCCGACATTGCAATTGTCGTGACAAGCACCACGCACAAGGACGCACCCACAGTGAACCGAGAGACCTTTGTCGCCCGATATGGCGCCCTTTATGAAGAGAGCCCCTGGGTGGCCAAGCGGGCGTATGATGGCGGCGCCGTGGAAGGTGATGAGCTTGCCCAAACGCTTCGCACCGTCGTGGAACGCGCTGGCGAGGCGGCTCACCTGGAGCTGCTGCGCGCCCACCCTGACCTTGCTGGCAAGCTGGAAGTGACGCTGACACAAGCGTCCGCAGCAGAGCAAACAGGTGCAGGGCTCAACCAGTGTTCTCCTGATGAGTTTGAAGAATTTCAGCGGCTCAACACCGCCTATAAAGAGCGGTTCGGCTTTCCCTTCATTATGGCGGTGAGCGGGTTTGACCGTCAGACAATTTTGCATCGCTTTCGGGAGCGCATCACCAACCCGCGCGATGATGAGTTGCGCACCGCGCTGAGCGAAGTTCACAAAATTGCAGGCCTTCGCCTTGCTGCGATGACAGCGCATCCGGCCGTACCCCGCGTGCCCATTGCGCGCGACACACTCTACGACCTTGTTGTTGCCGCCCTCCAAAACGCGGGTGCCGATGCTGAAAACGCAAGCGCCATTGCCCAAAATATGTGTGCTGCTGAAGCGGCCGGCAGCGAGTCCCATGGTGTCTTTCGGCTGCCCGGAACCATCAATGGCATTGAACGAGGGAAGATCAACGCCCAAGCGCGCCCTCGCCTCATTGATGGCCCCAAGGCTGCCGTCATTGTGGATGGCGACTATGGCTCGGCCACCACCGCCTACCGCGTTGCTCTCCCCGCCCTGGCGCAGCGCGCCCAAGACCAAGGCGCTGCTGTCTTGTGCCTCAGAAACGTTGTCCACTTTGCGGCGATGTGGCCTGAGGTCGAGTGGCTGGCGGGGCATCGATTGGTGTCGCTCGCGATGACTGCCAATCTTCCCTATGTCGCGCCCCACGGTGGCCGGAAAGCCATGTTCGGCACCAACCCCATCGCCTTTGCCGTGCCGCGGCCCGATGGGCCGATGGCGTTCGACTTTGCCACCTCTGCCATGGCGCGCGGCGATATCATGATTGCAGCGCGTGACGGCCGCCAGTTGCCGCTCGGCATTGGCGTTGACCGCAATGGCGCGCCGACGAGCGATCCTGGCAGTATCTTGGACGGCGCCCAACTTGCCTTCGGTGACCACAAAGGGTCTCTGATTGCCTTGATGGTGGAGCTCATCGCAGCAGGTGTTGTGGGGGATCTTTTTAGCGATGAGGCCGATGAATTTGCGCAAGACACCGGCATGCCGCGGGGCGGGGTCTTCATCCTTTCGCTTGATCCCGAGCAGCTCGGAGGCGCCGGCGCCTTGGCGCGCCTTGACGCCTATCTCACCCGCCTTGCTGAAGATGATGGAGTGCGTATCCCTGGCGCGCAGCGCATCAGACGGCGCAAGGACACCGGGCCATTGATGGTCCAGTCTGCGCTTTTGGAGACAATCAACAGCTTGGCTGGAAAGAAAAGCTAGCGCACCGACGAGATAAGCAGCGCGCGCTTTCTTCGCAGGGCGAAACTGAAAAAAAGCCCGCCCCTTGAACGGGGCGGGCTGCAAGATGCCGTTTTGGACCGGGGCGTTAGGCGGTGAGGTCAAACCGGTCGAGATTCATAACCTTGGACCACGCTGCCGCGAAGTCGCGCACAAACGCTGACTCACCGTCGTCACAGGCATAGACTTCTGCAATCGCCCGAAGTTGCGAGTTGGAGCCGAACACCAGATCAACGGCGGTGCCCGTCCATTTCACATCTCCGTTCGCGTCACGCCCTTCATAGATGAGGCTCGTCTCTTCGGTGCGCGACCAGGTGATATCCATATCAACCAAGGTCGAGAAGAAGTCGTTGCAGAGCGTTTCGGTTTTGGTTGTGAACACGCCGTGTTTGGAGCCTGCTGTGTTCGCACCAAGCACCCGAAGCCCGCCCACAAGCACCGTCATCTCAGGTGCGGTGAGCGTGAGAAGCTGTGCCCGATCAACGAGAATCTCGGCAGCAGGGCGGGTGTCTGTGCCTGCCAGGTAGTTTTTGAAACCATCGGCCTTGGGCTCCAGGACACCGAAGGACTCCACGTCGGTATCTTCTTGCGAAGCGTCGGTGCGGCCAGGGGTGAATGGCACCACAACGTGGTGCCCGGCCTTCTTGGCCGCAGCTTCCACCGCCGCACAACCGCCCAGCACAATCAGGTCAGCGAGCGAGACGCGCTTGCCGCCGGTCGCCCCCGCGTTGAACGCCGATTGAACGCCTTCGATGGCCGATAGCGTTTGCGCCAATTGGGCCGGGTCGTTCACCTCCCAATCCTTTTGGGGGGCAAGGCGAACGCGCGCACCGTTGGCACCGCCACGCTTGTCGGAAACGCGGAATGTGGCTGCGGAGGCCCAGGCTGCCGACACCAGCGCCGAAATCGACGCGCCTGCGTCAAGAAGATCAGCTTTCAGTTTGGCAATGTCCGCATCGTCGATCAGAGCATGGTCGACCGCCGGAACGGGGTCCTGCCAGATCAACGTTTCTTCGGGCACGTCGGGGCCGAGATAGCGGGTGATCGGGCCCATGTCCCGGTGGGTCAGCTTGAACCAGGCGCGGGCGAACGCGTCGGCAAACACCTCGGGGTTGGCGTGGAAGTGGCGTGAGATCTTCTCGTAAGCCGGATCTGTCCTGAGCGCGATGTCTGTGGTGGCCATCATCGGGGCATGGCGGCGCGTCGGATCGTGGGCATCGGGCACAGCATCAGCTGCCGCACCGCCCTTAGGCGCCCACTGGTTGGCACCTGCTGGGCTCTTCACCAGCTCCCAGTCATACCCGAAGAGGGTGTCAAAGTAGCTGTTATCCCACTTGATGGGCGTGGGTGTCCAAGCGCCTTCAAGCCCGCTGGTGATGGTGTTGACGCCGTGACCTTTGCCCAGCGTGTTCACCCAGCCCAGCCCCATTGCTTCCAGCGGTGCACCTTCAGGCTCAGGGCCCACGTATTCGTCAGGGTTTGCAGCGCCGTGGGTCTTGCCGAAGGTGTGACCGCCGGCGACAAGCGCCACGGTTTCTTCGTCATTCATGGCCATGCGGGCAAAGGTTTCGCGGATATCGCGGGCTGAGGCGAGCGGATCAGGGTTGCCGTTGGGCCCTTCTGGATTGACGTAAATGAGGCCCATTTGGACCGCAGCCAGCGGGTTTTCCAGGTAGCGGTCGCCGGTGTAGCGCTCATCATCGAGCCAGACGGTTTCGGGACCCCAGTAGATGTCGTCTTCAGGCTCCCAAATGTCGGCACGCCCGCCGCCGAACCCGAAGGTTTTGAAGCCCATGGATTCCAGCGCGCAGTTGCCGGTGAGGATCATCAAGTCCGCCCAAGAGAGTTTCCGGCCGTACTTTTGCTTGATGGGCCAGAGCAGCCGGCGGGCTTTGTCGAGGTTGGCATTGTCGGGCCAGCTGTTGAGAGGGGCAAAGCGCTGGGTGCCAGAGCCGCCGCCACCGCGACCGTCGGTGGTGCGGTAGGTGCCTGCGCTGTGCCACGCCATGCGAATGAAGAAGGGGCCATAATGCCCATAGTCCGCAGGCCACCAGGCTTGGGAATCGGTCATGAGCGCGTAGAGGTCTTGCTTTACCGCCTCAAGATCGAGGGTCTTGAACTCCTCGGCGTAGTTGAACGCCTCGCCCATCGGATCTGTGGCGGGGGTGTTTTGATGCAAAACCTTCAGGTTGAGCTGGTTGGGCCACCACTGCTGGTTCGACATTTGGCCCGATACCGAGTGTCTGTTTGGCCCGCCAACCACGGGGCATTTGCCCTCGCTGCCCGCATCTCCAACAAACTGCTGCATTGTTCGCTCACCCATGTTGCCAAGTTGGACCGACACCGTCGGATCGAAACTGACGCGGCCGACACTTCCCCGAGGATGAAAGGAAAGCGTGCTGCGTACCGAAATGTGATAGCGCTAAGGACCATTATAGGCAATGCCAATAATGCGACGGCGACATTATTGGCTTTGCGCATATTTTAGGCATAATTGTTCAATCTCACCAGCACTTTTTGCGCAAATGGTGCCGCAGGCCCGCGAACGGATTCGCGCAGACAGGTGAGGAATCGGGGGGCAGCTTCAGCGCACTTCCCGCTGACGGCCGCGTTGGTGCGGCCGATCGTGCGACCGCGTGATGGACTTACTGGCAGCGAGCGCTTTGGCGCGCGCCGCGGGAGAAGATCCATTCTGGCTTTACACCAAAGTGGGGGGTGAGATTGGAAACTGCGGTCCACCCATCGAACCGCCCATCATCGTCATAGTCCACCTCGATGACGGCGCCGCGTTGCCGCCCGACGCGGGTGCTATTGGCAAAGTCGATGGTTTTGGGATGTGCCGCCGTCCGCCGCCCACGGCAGCGGTTTGTGGCACTCAACAGATCGCGTGGGCCGGACTGTGCGCTCTTTCTGATACGGGCATCCCCGTCGCACGCAAACCGGCGGCCTGCGAAGATGGCACGGGTACGCTGAGGGTCGAGCCGAATCGTTCCCTTGCGCCCCCAAAAGCCCAGCGGCCGGTCGGCAAAGCGGGCATTCTTCACGTTCACATCAAGGGGCAGACCGCTCCTGCAGGAACCCGGCTGACCTGTAAAGAACTCCAAATTCACGCCGTTCTGAAACAGGTGCCACTTGCCCGTGTTGTGGAAGGCACTGGTGCCCGGGTAGGCCCGAGAGGCGGACAGCCACGCGTGGTCGATAAGCCCTTCATCCCCTAAGACTTGAAGCGCATCACCGTTGCCATAGGCACCTAATTGATAGCGGCCTCTGCGTAAAATCCTGCGCACCTCTTTAAAGTATTCTAGCATCGCTTTGCGGGTTTCAGCGTCGCGGGCACTGAAGGCAATATCAACGCCAAAGTAGATGGCTGAACCTGCCGGCTGCCCAAGAGACTTCGCCTGCGCAACAGCCGCTTGCGCATCAAGGGCCGCTTCTTGTTTGGGTGTTCTGGGCCTTGAGGTTGCTTTGCAATTTTTATCAGCAAGAGGTTTGCCGTCCCGATCGCGACCAATGAACTTGTTTTTGGAATCGTTATTGTATTGGTAGATCGACAGGATCGCGAAGCCATTGTCCAGAAGCTGGCGGACTTCGCTGCCTTGATCGCGCGCAGAGCCTTGGTCGATGAGACGCTTTTCAGGAATGCTCCGCTCGGGCTGCGCACAGCGGGCGAGGTAACGGCCCACAACTTGAACGCCGCTCTTTTTCAACTCGTTGATAAAGGGGCGCGTATCCCAGGCAGTATCAATTATGGCCGCGCGGGTATCAGCTAAGGCGCTTGCGGCAGCGGCCCACGCGGTCATGAGTGCAAGTGCGGCGGCAAGGTGGCGCATCGATCAAACTCCCACATCGGCACATTCACGCGCCAAAAGACGGCACAGCCCCACTACCAATGCCGCGAAGCTTCGCTGCGCTCAACACCCCTGGTGCTAAGCGACGCCCCGCTGAAACGCACTTCGACGGCCGCTCCGCCCTCGCGCTCTTCCGGACCAGGTCGGCGTTGCGCGCAGCGCCATCCCGCGGCATGAGGTGTTGATCGCGGGGGATCACCATGGCGCTGACATTTTGGTACGAGTTTTCGTCCACCTACTCCTATCTCTCTGCGCTGCGCATCGAGGATGCGGCCAAAGCCGCCCATGTCCCTGTCGTGTGGCAGCCGTTCTTGTTGGGGCCGATCTTTAAGGCAAGCGGCTACGGGGGCTCGCCCAATTTAATGTCGAAGGAGAAGGCCAGCTACATGTGGACCGATGCGGCACGGCGGGCGGACCAACGCGGCCACCCGTTTCAGAGGCCCCTGCCATTTCCACAAAACAGCGTGCTCGCCGCCCGCGCCGCCATTGCGCTACCTCCCGCGAAGAGGCCACGGTTTTCCAAAGCGATTTTTGCCGAAGTGTTTGCGAACCAACGCGATATTGCCGACCCTGCCGTGATTGTCCAGGCGGCCGCCACGGCCGACCTTGATGCTGAGGCCGTCCTCGCCAACGGCCGCTCAAGCGAAGCACGCGCTGCTCTCTTTGCAGCCGTCGAAAAGGCGCAAGAGCTTGCGATTTTTGGCGCCCCCACCTTCATCACCAGCGACCACGCCCTGTTTTGGGGCGATGACCGCCTTGAGGACGCCCTGGCCTGGGAGGCATCCGGAAGCCAGCCCGACGCGCGATAAACCAACGGCAGTGGTTGACGCCGAGCGCACCCTCCCCTGGAGTGAGGCGGCGCACTTGAGGGAGAAGCGATGCGTGTGTTGGTGACAGGCGGGGCCGGCTATATCGGCTCACACGCTGCCAAAGCGCTGGCGGAGGCCGGCCACGAACCTGTCGTATTCGACAGTTTGCGCACCGGCCATCGCTGGGCGGTACAGTGGGGTCCCTTCGTCCACGGCGATATTCGCGATGTGCTCCTGTTGGCTGAGACAATGCGCGCCCACGCCATTGATGCGGTCATGCATTTTGCAGCCCTTGCCGATGTCCCCACCGCCGTCGCCCAGCCTGGCCTTTGCTGGGATATCAACGTCACCGGCACGCTTGCGCTTTTGTCGGCCATGAAGCTGACGGGTGTGGATAAGATCGTGTTCTCATCCACCTGCGCCGTCTACGGGCCGAGCGACGATGTCCCGATGACGGAGGCAACAGCGCAAAACCCCATCAGCCCGTACGGACACTCCAAGCGCGCAATGGAGCAAATCATTGCCGAGCACGCCGCGGCGTATGGCTTTGGTGGCGTGGCGCTGCGGTACTTTAACGTGGCCGGGGCTGATCCCGATGGCGACATTGGCGAGGAACACGCGCCTGAGACCCATCTCATCCCAGTGGTGCTGGAGGCTGCGGCTGGGGCGCGCCCGTTCATTGCCATCAATGGGGATGACTATCCAACCAACGATGGAACCTGTGTGCGCGATTATGTGCACGTGGCGGACCTTGCTAAAGCCCATGTGGCTGCCCTTAGCACGATCGACGGCGGGACTGTGGCGGCGTTTAACCTTGGCACGGGCCACGGTTATTCGGTGAAGGAGGTGATCGAAGCAGCCGAGCGTGTGACCGGGCGAACCATCCCCGTGCGCAACGGACCCCGGCGGGAGGGCGATCCTGCCCGCCTCACAGCCGATGCGTCCGCCGCACAGGCAAAGCTTGCCTTTGACCCAAATGCCAGCGCGCTCGACACCATGATCGCCTCCACCTGGAGATGGATGGTGGAGCACCGCACAGGTGTTCGCCTTCCATCGATGCTAGATCGCGGCAACAGGAACCGCTCCATCTGACAAGGCGGTGGGCGCACTGCTGATAAAGCGCTCGTCCGATCTGGTGGCAATCATGGAGCGCACGCGCTAGCGTCACGCCATCCGATATCAACGCGTCTTAACAACGGTCACACCATGAGCCACCGCCTCACAGAAGCCGCGCGCGGCGTCTTCATCATTTCAGCAACGCCCTTTGATGATCACGGGGCGGTGGACCACCATAGCTTGGCGCGGCTCACCCAGTTCTACCTGGAGAAGGGCGTTACCGGCATCACCATTTTGGGGATGATGGGCGAAGCGCCCAAGCTCACCGCTGAAGAATCAGAAGCCGTCATTACCACCGTCATGTCTGAAGTGGCGCGCAGGGTGCCGGTGGTGGTAGGGGTCTCCAACGCTGGGCTCGACAATTTGGCAAGGCTTGCTGACACCGCCATGACCGCAGGTGCTGCCGGTGTCATGATCGCGCCCAACGCAGGCGCCAAGACAGAGACCGGCGTCATCACTGCCTTTGAGCGCATTGCGACGCGGCTTCCTGGTGTGCCTCTCGTCTATCAGGACTTCCCGCTCACCACCCAAATGCCCATCTCGGCCAAGGCATTTATCGACCTGGTGGAGGAGAACGCCTCCGTCGTCATGCTGAAACACGAAGACTGGCCGGGGCTGCAAAAGCTGTCTGACATCAGGGCCCAATCAGAGAAACGGGGCGTGCGGCGCGTCTCGATCCTGTGTGGCAATGGCGGGCTTTATTTGCCGCAAGAGCTTGCCCGCGGGGCCGATGGCGCCATGACCGGATTTGCTTATCCTGAAATGCTGGTGGAGGTGGTGCGCCGCCATCTCGCCGGCGATGTGGATGGGGCCGAAGATGTGTTTGACGCCTACCTCCCCCTCATTCGCCATGAACAGCAGCCTGGCTATGGCCTTGCGGTTCGCAAGGAGATCCTGCGCCGCCGCGGCGTCATTGCATCGGCCGCCGTACGCGCGCCTGGGCCCAAGATCGACGCAGCCGGCCACGATGAATTGACCCGCCTCACTGCCAGGCTGGACGCGCGCCTTTCTGCGCTTGGGTCGGCAAAGGCCGCGGCCTGATGCTCGACACCGTTATCACGGGAGGCACCGTCGCCACCGCGAGCGACACCTTTGCCGCAGACGTTGGGATCAAAGATGGCAAGGTGGTGGCGCTGGGACTGGGTCTTGAGGGCGCAGACACCATCGACGCCACACGCAAGCTGGTGCTGCCCGGCGGCATCGAAAGCCATTGCCATATCGAACAAGAGTCGGCGACAGGCGCGATGACGTCCGACGACTACTACACTGGCAGCGTTTCAGCGCTTTATGGCGGCAACACAAGCTTTGTGCCCTTTGCTGCGCAGCATCGCGGCCAGACAGTCAGAGATACGCTGGCGCTTTATCACGAGCGGGCGCAAAAATCGGTGATCGACTACTCGTTCCACCTCATCGTGACCGACCCGACCGAGACGGTGTTGAAGGAGGAGCTGCCGGAAGCGTTCGCAGGTGGGGTGACGAGCTTCAAGGTCTTTATGACCTACGATAAGATGATCGTCAGCGATGAGATGATGCTCGACATCCTGGTCACCGCTCGCGAGCACGGTGCACTCACCATGGTGCATGCCGAAAACAATGCGCTCATCAAGTGGATGGTGCGGCGGCTCCTTGCCGATGGGCACGATGCGCCAAAGTTTCACGCCGTCAGCCATCCGGCGGCGGCCGAGGCAGAGGCCATCCACCGGGGGATCCGGCTTGCAACGTTTGTGGGTGCGCCGCTCCTGATTGTGCACGTCTCCACCGATGAGGGGGCCAAGCTGGTCGCCAATGCGCGCCTAGAAGGCCATGCGATCTTCGGCGAGACCTGCCCCCAATACTTCTTCCTTACCCACCAGGCCCTTGATCGACCGGGGGCTGAGGGGGCGAAATTCATGTGCTCGCCGCCTGTGCGCGATACCGCAACCCAGCGGGCGCTCTGGCGGCATCTTCAGGCCGGCACGTTCCATCTTTGGTCCTCAGACCACGCGCCTTACCGGTTTGATGCCTCCGGGAAGCTTTCGGCAGGCCCCAATCCCCCGTTCAACAAAGTGGCCAACGGGATGCCGGGGATTGCTATGCGCGCGCCCCTTTTGATGTCGGAAGGGGTCAGGAAAGGGCGGATCTCGCTCAATCAGTTTGTTGCACTCACGTCAACAAACGCCGCTAAGCTTTTTGGGATGCACCCCCAAAAGGGCACCATCGCCATCGGCTCTGACGCAGACATTACCATTTGGGATCCTGAGGACACCCGCACGGTGACGGCTGCTGCCATGCACGATGCGATGGACTACACCCCGTTTGAGGGGATGGTTGTCACCGGTTGGCCTCACCGCGTCCTGACTCGGGGCAGGACCGCGCTGAGCGGGGAGATGCTTGTGGCCAAACGGGGTGACGGGGCGTTTATCAAAAGAGCCCCGTTCGACTTTACCGGCTATACGCCGCAGACCCCGCCGGAGCTTGACCCCTCCAACGGGTTTGGTGTGGAGCTCATCAAGTAAGGTTTTCCCCAAACACCCTTCATCGCCTGCAGCGTATTGAAAGACAGTGTGCTGGTGCCGTCGGCGAAAATCGATCGGATCAGCCAGCGAGGGCTTTGCACCGCGTGGTCCGAGATGCCCAGAGAAAGATCCGCTCAGTTTGCATCCAACTGAGCGGACAAAAAAGTGCTCGCCCCAAAGAGCGCGCATGTTTGCCTTCCTCGATCTGATCCAGATCGAGCGCGACATGCGCTAGTTGTAGAAGCGTTGAAGGTTGTTCACTCTTAGCTGCGCCACAACTCAGAAGTGTTCCTAAAGAACCCTTCCCATGTTCCTTTGGTGGGACACCAAACAGCGACGTTCCTCCGGAGCCGACACCGTCAGAAGCCCGCGGTCGGCCTGATGGGTCAACCCCGAAGAGCGAAGCGTGGGTTGATGCATCAGGGCGACCGCGGGACAATTGACCCTAGGCGGGAGCAGTGAGGCACGGCCCCTACGGCGGTTCCGCCATGAACAACGTTGATGGAAACGACAGCTAGCCCACGAAAGCGCGCTCCACCACATAGGTCGCGGGCTTGTTGTTAGCGCCCTCTTCGAACCCGCGTGCTTCAAGGATCTGTTGCGTGTCCCGCAGCATCTCCATGGAGCCGCAAATCATTGCCCGATCGGTGGCAGGGTCGAGGGGCGCAATGTTAAGCGCATCGAACAGACTGCCGCTCTCGATGAGGTCGGTCACCCGGCCCTCATGGGTGTGTGCTTCGCGCGTAGTGCTGGTGAAGAGGGTCAGCCTGTCGCCGGCAAATTCGCAGACGAGGGGGTCGGATTTTGCCATCTCGCCGACTTCTTGCGCATAGCGCAGTTCGGCGACCTCGCGGCAGGTCTCGGTGAGGATGACCTCGTCAAACTTTTCGTACGTCTCTGGGTCACGTACCAGCGAGGCAAAAGGTGCGACCCCCGTGCCAGTCCCAAACAAAAACAGCCGCTTGCCGGGGATTAACGCGTCGTTGACCAAAGTGCCCGTGGGCTTTTTGCCCAAGAACACCGTATCGCCCGGCTCGATCCGTTGGAGCTTTTCGGTGAGCGGCCCGTTTGGGACCTTGATGGAGAAGAATTCCAACTCATCATCCCAAGCGGGGCTCGCAATGGAGTAGGCGCGCTTTGGCGTCCCCTCAAGGCCGATCATCACAAACTCGCCGGAGCGAAAACGGAAGCTTGCGGGCCGGGTGAGCCTGAACCGGAAGAGCCGTGGGGTATAGTGCTCCACCTCTGTGACCGTCTCGGCAAAGAGGTTTTTTGGCGTCGGCCGGTTTGTGACAACGGCTTCAACAGCGGCCATAGCATCACCCAGAATTGTTTGTACACGAACGATATCGCGTCTGGTTTCAAGCGTCAAGCTAACTTGACAGATACAAGCACAATCCCCGCCGCCCACCGGCTCGCTGCGGTTCCACGGCGCCACGAAAGGCTCTAGGCTCGCCAAAGTTGCCGGAGATTGACCATGACGACCGCGAACACCCTTGCTGTTACCAACATCGGCCTGATGCTGTCTGGGCGGCTTGAAGCGCCCATCTTGGATGCCGACTGCGTGGTCGCACGGGAGGGCCGCATTCATGCTGTCGGCCGAGAGGTCGATATGGACCTCAGCGATATTAAGACGGTGGTCGATGCTGGCGGCGTCACCTTGGCGCCTGGCCTGATCGACAGCCATATCCACCCTGTGGTGGGCGACTACACGCCCCGGCAGCAGCAGCTTCACTGGATTGATTCCACCCTCAATGGCGGCGTGACAACGCTGATTTCGGCAGGTGAAGTTCATATGCCAGGGCGGCCCAACGATGTGGTGGGCACCAAGGCCATGGCGATTGCGGCCCAGCGTTGGTACGAGAATTTCCGCCCCTCGGGCGTGAAGGTGCATGCCGGTGCACCGCTCATCCACCACGGTATGGAAGAGCACGATTTCAAAGAGATGGCGGATGCTGGTGTGCGCCTCATCGGCGAAGTGGGACTGGGCACGGTCAAAGACGGGCCGACGGCGAAAACGATGATCGGCTGGGCGCGCAAATACGGCATGCAATCCACCATTCACACTGGCGGGCCCTCAATCCCAGGGTCGGGGCTTATCGACAAAGACGTTGTGCTTGAGGCTGGCACAGACGTGGTGGGCCACATCAACGGCGGTCACTCCGCGTTGCCGGACGACCAAATCGTCTGTCTGTGCGAAAGTTGTAAGCAAGGCCTTGAAATTGTTCATAATGGCAATGAGCGGGCAGCGCTTCTGACATTGAACACGGCACGCGAACTCGGCAAGCTTGACCAGATCCTTCTGGGCACCGATGGGCCGGCTGGATCAGGGGTTCAACCTCTGGGGATCTTGCGGATGATCGCGCTTTTGTCTTCGCTCGGCAATGTGCCGGCGGAGGTGGCGCTGTGCTTTGCGACGGGCAACACCGCGCGGGTGCGCAACCTTGACACCGGCATCATTGAAGAGGGGCGCGCTGCGGACTTTGTGCTGTTTGACCAAGCCCAGCATGCACCGGGAAGAACCGTCCTTGAATCCATCAACCTTGGCAACCTGCCTGGCGTCGGGATGACAATCATCGACGGGGTGATCCGCTCGCGTCGCAGCAGAAACACGCCTCCTGCCACACGGCTGCCTTCCGTAGTGGGCGAGGCCTAACCGCATCACCCGGCCCACCCCCGGGCCGAGGAAGACGCAATTCAACGGAATGCTGAGACGGGGCGTTAAGGATGCGCACACGTGTTGCTCATTTCACGCAACCATCCGGCACATTTCGCACGATGTTTTAGCAGGTCTATACTTTTAGTGGAAAAACCCATTGAGAGGGGTGCAGCGGCCGCGTCGGAGTGTGTGTGTTCAAATCGGCAGCGACTATTTTGGTTGCAGTAGGTGTCTCGGTCTCGGCGGTGGTCGGGCTCGCGGGTCCTGCGCATGCCTTTGAACTCTTCGGAGTGCGTCTGTTTGGTAAGGACGACACACCGCCCCCGCCGCCCGGTGCGATCAGTTATTCGGTGACCCTGACCGTCCCCGACGACAGCGGGATGGAAAAGCCGCTCAAAAACGGCTCCCGGCTCATCGCCAATGAGAAGGAGAAAAGCCCCGGTCCGGCGGCGCTTCTAGCCACCGCGCGGGGGGACTACCAGCGTCTATTGGGTGTCCTTTATTCAAGCGGGCGGTATGGCGGTACCATTTCCATCACCATCGATGGGCGGGAGGCGGCCAATCTGCCCATCGATGCTGAGATCGGGGATGGGGCGAGCGTGGACATCGTGGTCGACCCAGGCCCGGTGTACCTTTTTGACAACGTCACCATCGCCAACCGTCCTGGCCCCATCGCCAACGACCGCACCGTTCCGCCGACCCCAGAAGAGCTGGGCCTGAAGCAAGGGGAACCGGCCCGCTCCACAGTCGTGCTTGCTGCTGAGCAAGCCTTGATTGACCGCTGGCGGGAAAAAGCCCACCCCAAGGCGCGGATCGCTGACCGCACGGCCACAGCCGTCCATCCCGATGAAGCGCTTGACGTGGCCATTCACGTGGCCCCCGGCCGCTCTGCCGTCTTTGGTGATACCTTTGTGGAGGGGACCGACCGGCTAGACCCGGCGTTCGTTGCCTATTTTGCCGGGATCACCCCCGGAGAGCCCTATGACCCTGACGATCTTGAGCGGGCTCGACGGCAGCTGCGGCGGCTTGATGTCTTTAAGGCCGTGCGCATTGTCGAGGCCGATCAAATTGCCGACGATGGATCCCTGCCCATCACGCTCCTGGTGGATGAGCGCAAACGCCGTGTTTACGGGGGCGGCGTGCGGTTTTCGTCCATCGATGGGCTCGGCCTTGAAGGCTACTGGCGGCACCGGAACCTTTTCGGCCGGGCCGAGCAGTTTGGTATCGAAGGGCGTACCGGGGGGATCAACGGCGACAATCCGGACGAGTACAACTACCTCCTCGCCGCAAACTTTCTAAAACCTGGCGTCTTCACACCCTACACCGACTTTGTGACGCGCATTTACGCCGAGCAGCTTTCGCCCGATACGTTTCGCGCCCGCACGTTGGGAGGCCGCCTTGGCCTCCAGCACCGGTTCAGTGACCGCCTTACCGGCCAAGTCTTCGCCCAGCTGGAGCGCTCCTATATCGATCGCATCAGCATCGGCGACGGCAATTTTCTGATGGCGAGCCTTCCCACCGCGCTCAACTATGACGGCAGCGACAATGAGCTGAACCCCACCGAAGGCTATCGGCTGAGCGGCCGGCTCGAACCTTATTATGAGTTTCGCTACGACAACGTGGGCGTGATCAGCGAACTTGTGGGGACTGCCTATTACGGTGTGATCAACGACAGGGTGGTGTTTGCCGGGCGAGCAGCGGTGGGCTCCATCGTCGGCGCGCCGATTGATGAAATTCCCGCAAACAGAGCGTTTTTTGCCGGCGGCGGCGGCTCCATCAGAGGCTATCCTTATCGCGGTGTCGGCCCGATTGACGCCAATGGTAAGGTGATCGGTGGCCGCAGCTACTTCGTCACCTCCGCGGAAGCGCGCATTCAGGTGACCCAAACCATCGGCGTTGTGCCTTTTATTGATGCTGGCAACGCCTTCCTCTCCGAGTATCCGGACTTTTCTGAGCCGCTGCGGATAGGCGTTGGAGCGGGTCTGCGGTACCAGACCGGACTGGGGCCGATCCGGTTCGATGTGGCCTTTCCGCTGGAACGACTTTCGGGGGAGGAGCCTGTCGCCTTCTATCTTGGCTTAGGGCAAGCGTTCTGATGAGGCGTGGCATGCGATATCTCAGGCTCGGCGGCATCGCCTTGGCGCTCATTGTGGCGGCCGTCTCGGTGCGCTTTGCCGTTGCGCAAGATGATGAAAGCTCCCGCTTTGTCCGATTTGTGGAGCGGCAGATCTCAACGCCCGACCGGCAAATCAGATTGAGGGGGCTTGAAGGGGCACTCTCGTCCGATGTGAGGATTGGTGAGATCACCATTGCCGACCGCGGCGGTGTCTGGCTCAGAATTGAAAACGCCCAACTTGTCTGGTCCCGCTTGGCTCTGCTGCGCGGCCGGCTCAGCATTGAAAGTCTGCGCGCTGAGGCCATCCGCATCCGCCGCACGCCCCTGAGCACCCAGTCCGATGCGCCCCTTGACGCAGATGCTGAGGGTGGCTTTCAGCTGCCAGAGCTTCCTGTGGCGCTGCGCATTGATGCGCTCAACGTCGAGGATGTGGAGATTGCTGAAGGCGTGATTGGCCCGGCAGCGCGCCTCTCTGTTGAGGGCAGTGCCCGGCTCGATAGCGGCGAGCTTGACCTTGCCCTCGACATTGCAAGGCTCGACCAGCCTGGCCGGCTCGACCTTGATGCCGCCTATTCGCAAAGCGACGAGACGCTTGCCGTCGATGTGGTGCTGACTGAGCCACCAGGCGGTGTTGTGGCCAATGGTTTGCAGATGGAGGGCCGTCCGGCCATTCGCTTTGAGATCAAAGGCGATGGGCAGCTCTCTAACTTCACGGCCAATCTCGACTTTGCCGCTGACGACACAGCGCTTCTCAATGGCACTTTGGGCCTTACCCAGCCTGACGAAGGCCTCAGGGTGGTGGCCGACCTGAACGGCAACCTCGAGCCGCTGGTGGCAACCCTTTATGACCCGCTGGTGGCCGGCGGGACAGCGCTTAAGCTCGACATGACCCGCGCGGCCACAGGTGCCATCGAGATCACGCAAGGCGCGTTCCGCAGCGGTGCCGCCTCGCTGAATGTCAGTGCCTCGCTGGCACCCGATGGTGTGCCGACCGCGCTCTCCCTTGA
>JBCDLN010000016.1:0-24830 GCA_038745295.1 Pseudomonadota bacterium
GGGGAAGATGGCAAAGCCGACGGACACGGAAATGTCGATGGTTTCGCCGCCCAAATCGACAGGTGCGGCGAGCACGTCCTTGATCATGGCGGCACGGCGCTCGGCGGCCACATCGTCGACAACGCGTCTGAGGACGACGGCAAAGGAGGATTCGCCGGTTCGGATGAGCGCGTCTGTGCCCCGGATGAGCTGCTTGAGCGTTGTGGCCACAAAGGTGATGACCTGGTTGCCCGCCTGCCCGCCCAAAACGCCCACAATGTCATTCAGGCCATCGATGGAGATGAGGGTGAGCGCGGCCGATTGGCGGGCGACCCGCGCCTCCTCCAGAGCCTCGGTGAGTTGAGGCTGGAGCTGATCGGCGTTGAGAAGGCCGGTTTGCATGTCGCGCGCGGCAAGCTTTTGCAGCTCTGCAAGGTGACGCTTTTCAGCCGACACATCTTCTAAGGTGGCGATGAAGTGGCGCATGTCCACATCATCGCGGTAGGTGTTGACCTTGAGGCGGGCGGTGACGCGTTGCTGAGAGCCGGTGTTGACCTCAAAATCGGCGATGGCGGGGGTGGTTTCGCCGTCATGGTTGAGGGTGGCTTGGACGGCCATACGGTCGTGGGGGACCACCGCGTCCATGAAATCGTCTATGGTTTGGATGGTGCCGCGCCACAAAACATCGAGGGATTTGGGGCACGCGTCGACCCGCGGATGGCCTGCGCGACCGCTGAGGGTGCCCACGCCTGACAGGGTGTGGAGGCGCTCATAATAGGCCGCTTCGTTGCGAAGACGTCTCACCCAAAGGGCGTTGGCGGCAGCTTGGTTGGCCCAATCTTCAGCAAGCCCGCCAAGGAGTGCGGCGAGCGCGTGATGCTGGGGTGTGATGTCCGTCTCGCCAGGGGTGATGGCGGCCACCCAGCCGCTCCGACCCGAAAGGACCAGCGGGGCGACAATGGCAACCCCGAGGGCCCGCCCCTCGCCGACGATTTGGCGTGGCCCTGGCGCTTGAGGGCGATGCCAGGCGGCGGACAACGCGTCAAGGTCGAGCGTGTCTTCGCCGACGATGGCCGGTCCCTCGGGCTGCTCAAGATCTACCAGGCCAATGGGGTAGGACGCCGCATCGGCAAAGAGTTTGGCGATCTCAGCGCTGCGGTTGTGGACACTGGGCAAAGCTGTGTCGGCGGCAGACGGAACCCTCTCATCCCGCGCGGCGGGGCGGGGATTATCCCTCTCGCGCCGGCGCGTTACAGATGATGAGGCGACGGGGTCGGCGTTGTTGGGAGAGCTCAGCGCGTTTGGTGTGCTTGGCCTGCTCTCTGATGGATGGGCGTGGGGGCTGGCCGCGGGGGGGCCTTGGCCCTCAATGGCGTCCGCCCTGCGCGCCGGTGACGTGGGGGCGCTGCCAGAAGAGGGTCTATCTTGAGTGGAATCGTCCGACATCGGGTCCCGCACCTGTTACCGCGCGCCAAGCCCGCTCACGCGCCTGGGCACACTGGAGGCAATACAGGGCGATGCCTGCTTAGGGCTGGCGCATGCGATGGGCCGGGCAAGCCGTTGCGGCCTGCGTGGAATTCGGCGAGGTCGCAGAAGACTGCGCGCCCTCCATCCTCCGCGAACAGTTCGCTTGAGGGTGCCTGCCCACTGGCATCCTGATACTCTCCTGGAGAAGCAGCTTGCGCTGAGGCTTTACGTCAGGCGGCGCAAGAGCTTGAGGAACGTGCTGCGCTGGTTGGGGGTGAGCGGCTCTAAGGTGGCGGCCGTAATGTCATGACCGCATCGCTTTAATTCATCGAGAACGGCTACCCCTTCATCCGACAGGGCGATGAGGCTGCGCCGGCCATCGTTGGGGTCGGGCGAGAGGGTGATGAGGCCCTTTGCCTTCAGCCGGTCGACAATGCCCTTTGTGGTCGCCGCATCAATGGCGGTGAGCCGGCCGAGCTGGTTTTGCGAGCCAACCCCCACCTCCCCTAGCCGGATAAGCATGGCAAACTGCGGCGGTGTCAGATCGTGGACCATGAGGGTCTGGAAGATTGTGGTGTGCCGCTGGCTCGCCAGGCGCATGAGGTAGCCGACTTGATCGTCGAGCTGGTAGGGCGGCGGGGCCGCTCCAGGCATGGGCTTGGGCGTGGGGGCGGGGGTGTTTTCAGGCATCAGACGACCAGTGTGGTTCTGGCGATTTCAGGATCGGCGTCGAGCTCGGCGAAGGTGCCGGTAAAGCGCACTTCGCCCTTTTCGATGATGACGGCGCGGTCGGCGACAAGGCGGGCGAAGTGGAGGTTTTGCTCCGAGATCAGCACGGCAAGGCCTTGGCGCTTGAGGTCCGCGATGACGGCGGCCATTTGTTCAACGATGCGCGGGGCAATGCCCTCGGACGGCTCGTCGAGGAGGATGAGGCGCGGGTTTCCCATGAGCGTGCGCGCGATGGTGAGCATTTGCTGCTCCCCGCCTGAGAGGCGGCCGGCGGGTTGGTGGCGGCGCTCGGCAAGGTTGGGAAAGAGCTCGTAAAGGGCGTCTTCGGTGAAGCCGGGGCGATCCTCCGGCAGCGGGCGGCGGCCCACTTCGAGGTTGTCTTCCACGGTAAGCGCGGTGAAGACACGCCTGTCTTCGGGCACGTAGCCGATGCCGGCGCGGCAGATCCGGAAGGCGGGGGCGCCGGTGATGTCGGCCCCATCGAAGATCACCTTGCCGGCGCGGGGGCGCACGAGGCCCATGATGGACTTCATGGTGGTTGACTTGCCGGCACCGTTGCGGCCCAGCAGCGCCACCACCTCGTTGCTGCCCAGCGTGAGGGCGACATCGCGCAGGATGTGGGCGCCGCCATAAAAGGTGTTGAGGCCGGTGACGCTAAGCATCGGCAGCCTCCGAAAAGACGGTACCGCCGCCCAGATAAACCTCTTGGACAAGGGGGTTGGCGCGGATCTCTTCCCCCGACCCTTCCGCAATGAGTTTGCCGCGGTTGAGGACGAGAATGCGGTGGGCGTGGGTGAAGACAACGTCCATGTCGTGCTCGGTGAAGAGGACGCTGACCCCCTCTTCTTTGATGATGGTGGCGGTGAGGGCCATGAGGGCAAGGCGCTCGGCAGGGGCCATGCCGGCGGTGGGCTCGTCCATCAGGATGAGTTTGGGGGCGTGGGCGAGCGCTATGGCAAGTTCCAGGCGCTTGAGGTCGCCATAGGCGAGTTCGGCTGTGGGGCGGGGGGCCTCGCCCAGCATGCCGACGCGCTGGAGGAGGGTGTCAGCCTCGTCGGTATAAAGGCTTGTGGCGCGGCGGGTGAGGGTGAGCGTGCGGTTGTGGTGGGAGATGAGCGCCATCTGCACGTTCTCGCGCACCGTCATGGAGGCGAAGGTCTGCGTGATTTGGAAGGTGCGCCCCACCCCCATGCGCCAGACCTTGCGCGGCGGCAGTCCCACCAGCTCGGCGCCCCCCAGCTTCACCGAGCCACTGTCGGGCTTGAGGTAGCCGTTTAGCATGTTGAAGCAGGTGGTTTTGCCCGCGCCATTGGGGCCGATGAGGGCTAAGAACTCGCCCGCCTCCAGGGAAAAGCTGACATCGCTGACGGCGACCACGCCGCCAAAGGATTTGGAAAGGCCCGCAACGGTGAGGACGCTCATGATGCGCGCCCCGTTGCGGTGCGCCAAAGCCGTGTGAGGCCGCCGGCAATCCCATCCGGCGCGGCAAGTACGATGACGAGGATGATGGCGCCGAAGATGAAGCGCCAATAGTCGAGCCGGGTCACCCAGTCTTCGATAAGGATGAAGGCGCCTGCGCCCAGCACAGGGCCGAGAAGCGCTTGTATGCCGCCCAGGAGCACCATGATGAGCCCGTCGATGGATTGGCTGATGGCGAGCGTGTCGGGGAAGACGCTGCCCTTGGAGAAGGCGAAGACGGCGCCGGCCACCCCGGCGAAGACGCCGGCGAGGATGAAACCCAGCCACTGGTGGGTTTTGAGGTCGATGCCGATGGATTCAGCGCGTATGGGCGAGTCGCGCCCGCCTCTGAGCACATAGCCAAAGGGGGAATGGGCAAGCTGGCGGATCAGCAAAAGCCCGCCGATGCACAGGACGAGCGCGACATAGAAATAGGCGGTATCGCTTGATGCCCATGAGGCGGGCCAGACGCCCAAGATACCATCGTCGCCCCCCGTGACGGACTGCCATTGGAAGGTGATGCCCCAGAGGATTTGCGCCGCGGCAAGGGTGAGCATCGCAAGGTAAACGCCAGAAAGGCGCACGCAGAACCAGCCGAAGATGAGCGCGCCAAAGCCTGCGATGAGGGGGCCAAAGAACATGGCCGGGAGCATCGGCAGGCCAAGATCGCGCACCGCAATGGCGGCCGCGTAGGCGCCAAGGCCAAAGTATGCGGCGTGACCGAAGGAGACCATGCCGCCTACCCCCATGAGGAAGTGAAGGCTTGCGGCAAAGAGCATGGCAATCATCACATCGGTGAGAAGGACGAGAAGGAAGCCTGTCTCAATGGTGGGAACCGCGGCGACGGCGATGATGGCAGCCGCCATTAGGATGAGCCCGGCTTGGGGGAGCGGGCGCAGCGGCGCTTCAGGCACAGCGGGTGCGCCGTGGGCAGAGGCGGCCGTTCCAAAAAGGCCGTAGGGGCGCACGATGAGCACCACCGCCATCACCAAGAACGGCAAGATGAGCGAGATTTGCGGGAAGACGAGGATGCCGAACGCATTCAGCACCGAGATGATGACAGCGGCGACGAACGCCCCTGTGACGGAGCCCATGCCGCCAATCACCACCACCACGAAGGCTTCACCGATGATGGACAGGTCCATCAACAAGCTGACCGCTTCGCGCGGGACCTGAAGCGCGCCGCCGAGGCCTGCCAGGAACGCGCCCAGCATGAAGGCGCTGGTAAACAAGATGCGTTGGTTGACGCCGAGCGCCCCCACCATCTCGCGGTCTTGTGTGGCGGCGCGCACCAGGACGCCCCAGCGCGTGCGGTTGAAGAGGAGCCAGATGAGGGCAAGGACCACAGGGCCGATGACGATGAGGGCAAGGTCATACTCGGGGATGGGCTCGCCGAAGATGCGCACCGCGCGGTCGAGCCCTGGTGCGCGGGGGCCTAGCACATCCTCTGAGCCCCAGATGGCAAGCGCCACGTCTTGGACAATCAGCACAACGCCAAAGGTCGCCACGAGCTGGTAAAGCTCCGGTGCGCGGTAGATCCGGCGCAGGATGAGGATTTCGATGGCCGCGCCGATGACCGCCACAATGGCAGCGGCGATCAGCACAGAGGCCCAAAAGCCGATGGAGCCGAAATCGAGCGTGGTGATCAGCGTATAGGCGAGGTAGGCGCCCAGCATGTAGAGGGAGCCGTGGGCAAAGTTCACCACCCGCGTGACGCCGAAGATGATGGAAAGGCCCGAGGCAATCAAAAAGAGCGATGCCGCATTGGCAAGGCCAGTGAGAAGTTGGGCAAAGGCAAAGGCCATAGGGTCAGGCGGTGCTCTTGGAGGACATCAGCTTCAGCGCCCAACCAAAAGCCGCACACCCAGCGCGCTGAGGACGACGGCGGCCGCCCTGTCGAGCACGACCTTGGCGCGCAGATATTGGCGGCTCACGCGCTCGGTGGAGAGGGCGATGGCCATCGTCCCATAGATGACGATCTCCACCACCACCTGGTTAAGGGCAACGATGAGCTTGTCGGCAAGCCCGATCTCGGCGGGGAAGACCACCACCAGGACGGCGGCGGCGAAGAAGACTGATTTCGGATTGAGGAGGTTGACGATGAACCCGTCGATAAAGGCGCGGCGGGCGGGGGCGCCGCTGGCGTCGATGGGATCGCGGGCGCTGCGCCAGGTGCGGATGGCGATGGAGAGAAGGTAGAGCGCGCCTGCGATTTTGGCGGTGGTGTAGATCCAGGGAAAGACGCGGAAGAGAGCGTCGAGCCCCAGAAGCGCAGTGAGCGTCCAGGTGGCGGCCATGAGGCCAAGGCCGCAGCCTGTGGCGATCCCTGCCATGCGGCCCGATGCGAGGGCTGTGCGCACCAGGAGGAGGAATGCTGGCCCCGGGCTCGCGATGGCCGCGAGCAGCGCAATGTTGAAGGCGATGAGCTGCTCGATGGTCATTGCGTGTCCCCGGCATCGCGGCCCGGCCAGTCCGGTATTTCCTGGCTGGCGCGGATGGTGTTGCCGTCGGGGTCGGTGAACACGGCCTCGCGCATCCCCCAGGGCTTGTCCTGCGCGCGCCGATGGCTGGGGTGGCCCTCCTGCGGCAGGGCGAGCGCGGTGAGTTCAGCGTCGAACGCGTCTACATCGGTGGGGCGCATAAAGGCGGTTTGTGCGGTGGGGGTTGGCGAGGCCGAGAGGTGGAGCTCGGCCCCGTCACGCTTTAAGAGCGCATAGTCGCCCGCAGGCGATGCGTATGCTGCATGGAAGCCGATGCGCTCATAAAAGGCGCGCACAGCGGCCACATCGCGGGTCTGAAACACCGGGCAAAGCTTTTCCAGACCGCTGCCCACGGGTGCTTACTCGGCGGGGCGGAGCTTGGCCGCCTCTTCTTCGCTGGGGAGGAAGTCTTCACCCGGCGCGTAGAACCAGTCGACCATCACGGGCTTGCCGTCGACCATGCCGGTTTTGCCCACGTAGGCGCCCATGGTGGCTTGGTGGTCGGCGGCGCGGAAGACGAACGGGCCCGTGGGGCTCTCCACTTTGAGGCCTTCCATGGTGGCGAGGAGATCGTCCGTCTCCAGCGACGGGGCCGTCTCCAGAAGCGTTTTGATGGTCATGACCGAGTTGTAGCCGACGATGGAGCCGGTCTTGGGCGCTTCGCCCCATTTGGCCATGTAGGCCTCTTCGAAGGCGTCATGCTCGGGGGTGTTGACGTCATTGCCTGGGTAGCCGGTGACGATCCAGCCTTCGGGCGCTTCGCTGCCGAGCGGCTCGAGGTATTCTGGTTCGCCGGAGAGGAGGCTCACCACCACGCGATCGTCAAAGAGGAAGCGCAGCGAGCCTTCGCGCACAAACTTCGCAAGGTCCGGCCCGAAGGTGACGTTGTAGATCCCGTCGGGCTTGGCGCCTTCGAGCGCGCGGACGGCCGAGCCAGCGTCGATCTTAAAGAGGGTGGGCCATTGCTCTTCGATGAACTCCACCTCCGGCTTCAGCTTTTTGAGCTCTGACTGGAACGCTTTCACCGCGTCTTGGCCATAGGCGTAGTTGGGGGCAATGGTGGCCCAGCGGGTGGCGTCGGTCTTGGCGGCTTCCGCGGCGAGCATGGCGGCCTGCATGTGCGTGGAGGGGCGCAGCCGGTAGGTGTATTTGTTGCCCTTCGACCAGACGATGGCGTCTGACAGCGGCTCTGAGGCGAGGAAGAAGACGCCTTTTTGGTTCGCAAAGTCCGCCACTGCGAGGCCGATGTTCGACAGGAAGGTGCCGAAGATAAAGGCGACGTTGTCGCGCGTGATCATCTCATCGGCGATGCGGATGGCGGTGGCGGGGTCGCCTGTGTCATCGCGGGAGATGACTTCGAGCGGCCGTCCGTTGATGCCGCCGGCGGCGTTGATTTCTTCAATGCCCAGCTCCCAGCCTTTCTTGTAGGGCTCGGTGAAGGCGGGCAGGCGCGTATAGGAGTTGATCTCGCCGATTTTGATGGGGTCTGCGGCGAGCGCTGGGGCGGCAACGGCCAGCGCGAGGCCGGCGGCGGCAGCCGTTTTTGTGAATGTGCGGCGGGTCAGCATGGATGCTCCTTTGTTGAGGTCCGCTGCTCAGAACGGCGCGGAATTAGCTGGGTTTTGTCTCAAGGTTGGTTTGGATCCACTCGGGGCTCATGTGGATGTCGATGCTGATGAAGGCGTCCGGCCCGAGATTTTCGAACTTGTGGGGGACTTCGGCTGGCCCAAAGAGAACATCGCCGGAGGAGGCTTCGAGGGTGTCGTTGCCGATGGTGAAGCGGGCGCGGCCGGCTTGGACGAGGAACACCTCGTCATAAGGGTGCGTGTGGAGCGGTGGGCCGGCGCCAATCGCCTCGAAGCGCCCGTAGAGCACGGTGATGTCGGCGCCAAAATCCTTACCGGCGATGTGGCCATGGAAGGGGGCGCCTGAGGTCCAGTCTTGGGCGCGAACGAGGCGGGGCGGGCTCTCTGCCATCTTCAACGAAGGAGGGCTCTGAGGACATGGGCGGTCTTGCTGGCAACGCGCGCGCTTGCGATGCAGCGCACTGTCGGCCTGGCGGTTCCATTGTGGATTTGCATGACGGTCATCTTTCAATGGAACTCAAGAAGAGGTCGAGTAACTTCTCTTTCGCTTGCTGGCGTTCTGCCTCGCTCATCGGGCGTGGACCTGCGAGGCGGACAAGATCGCCCACATGGGGGTGAATGAGAAAGTAAAAGTATTGGCCGTTGATCGCAGCGACCCTGCGGTAAAGGTCAGGATAGTCGATCATGAGTTCTTGTGCGCCCCAGATTGCGCGCGAGACCAAACCGTACTGGTTGAGAACGGTGATGGGCGCGCCTACACCGGTCTTGAGCATGGCACCCGAGACAATGATTTCCCTTTGTGCCCACCTTTGGGCAGCTGTTTGAATGGTGCCAGCGACCTTCTCCGCAACCACGGTCTTCAGCGCTGAGATGGCGGCCATGCGCGCCACCTTTGTGGCCGCCTTCTCTCCCAGTTTGAGGTAGATCTTGTTGAGGACATCCTCGGGGAGTTGCTTGAAAATCTCGCTGACGATGAGTTGTATGACTGGTGAAAGCTTGATCGTACCAATCATGAAGCCCCACAGCGTTGAGGCGACCTCTTCGTTTTCGCGAACACGGCGTTCTTGAACGCGGGCGCCCATCAGTCCTGAGGTTTCAACCGCGCGATAGGCCCCGACATAGGCAAATGTCGTCCGGTCCAAGGCGCTTTGGCCGATGTCGGTGGCGACGTCAGCAACGTCCTCGGCGGCGTCAACAACTTTGTTCAAAAACTCGTAGTCTTTGCCTAGAATATTCCAGGCAATATCAATGCCGTAGTCAACAAGACCCATTTGCAATTCCATTTTCATAAAGTCGTCATCTATCTAAGACCGTCTTTGCCTTGAATATCATCTTTCTCCAGGCCGCCGACGCGGGGGAGTGGGCGGCCTGAATCGGTGACGGCGACGGCAACGAGGATTTCGTCGGCGCGGGGGGCATCTGAGAGCCGCACCTCCATGGCGTCAAAATGGGAGCGCACGTAGGCGGCGTCTTTGTGGCCGAGGGGGATGTCGAGCGGTTGGCCGGGGCCGCCCATCTTTTTGCCGGAGGGGACGAGGGCCATCCCGCCGCCCACCTCTGCCCGCAAAGGCGCGCCGAGCTTGGGGTGGAGGATGGCGGCCGCGTGTTCCAGCTCGCCGTTTTCGCCGACCATGGCCGCTTTGCCGTAGCTTTCCGCCGCCTCCGGTGCGATGCCGAGCGCCCGGACGGCGCGGTTGCCGAGCATCGCCCCCATTTCGGCGCCGATCTCCATCAGCACTGAAAGGTCGTGCTGGTAGCGGCCTGCGTAGGGGTTGGCGATGACAGCAACGGCGGCGGCCCGGCGGGTGGGCGGGGCGATGGTGCGGCCCATTTCGCGGTGGGTCTCGTCGAGGAAAACGGCGATCTTGCGAACGTCGGCAGTCATGGGGCGGGGTGTTCCTTCACGCGGGCGGCTTGATGGGCGCGGCCCACTGTCAGCGCCTCGCCAGCCAAGAACAAGGCTGCGCCGAGGATGAGACCATCGCGCAGCATGGCGTCTGCGGTGCGGGCGCCTGTTGAGAGGGCCTGCTCAACATCATGGGGCGCGAGGGGGCCGCAGCCTGTGGTGACCTCTTTGCCGGCAAGATCAGAGTCGGGATCGAGGGTCTCGGCGAAGACGCGGGTGATGGCGGGGTGGCCGGGAAGGTCGACGGCGTTGGCGATGAGGGTGGCGGCGACGTCGGCCTCAGCCGCACTCGCCGCGAGGACGGTGACGCTGTCGGCAATCCCGCGCGATAAACTCCTGCCATGGCGGCCTGAGGTGGCAATACCGCCCACGCCATCGCCTGCGCGGAGGGTGACTGTGCCTGCGCTCGTCCCATCGTGGTGGGCGATGCGTGCGCGTGCCGTGGCGTTCGGCGCAAGATAGAGCGCGATGTCGCCGCCGTTGTTAACGATGGCGCGGGTGAGACCGGCGGGGGCCATGGCGTTGAGGATCTCGTCGGCGACGGCGCCTGCGACGGCGGCCATGGGGGTGACGAAGGTGCGCTTCTGGTGGGGGCTGACGGCGCGCGCCATTTGCCGGGCGACGCTGCCTGACAGTGGCGCGCCGGTGCGCCGGAGCGCGGGAAGCTCCTGGCACAGTTCGGGGAGGATGGTGGCAAAGCGGGCGGTTGCGGCGTGGTGGGCAGCGTCGCGCGCTTCGCCCTCGGCGGTGATGATGAGGTCGATGGGACCATGGGTGAGGTGGAGCCGCCCGTCAGGCAGGGTGCGGGCGGCGGGCCGTTCCATCAGGCGTTCTCTTCGATGCGCAGGCCCGCGGCGGGCACGTGATCGCTCAGCACCTCGCCCACGTCCTTGATGTCCTCGGTGTAGCCGCCCAGCGCCGCATAGTCGCTGCGGCGCAAGGTGAACTCGATGGGCGCAACGAGGGCGGGCGTGGGCACATAGCCGAAGGCGTTTTGGGGCATTTCCAGAACGTCGGCCATGACGGTGATGCCGCCGCCTGGCCACACATAGGCGGGCGCGCCGCCGCAGGTGACCTTGGTGAGCGCGTCCTTCACCGACCGTGTGAGCGCCACGGGGTTTTCGGTGACGCCTGCGCGGAGCGAGCCCCCTGCCCCGGCCATGAAAACCACCGAGGTGACGGCAGGCTCGCAATTGTCTTCAATCCGGGTGACGACGTCTTGAAGCGCCGGGGTGAGTTTGGCGGGCTCTGGCTCCAGCTTCTCGTTGAGGACGAAGTAGGCCCACTCTTCCCCGGTGGTGGAGACCATGAGGAGCCGGAGCCCTGGCCAGGCGATCTTGGGGTTGAAGGGGCCCAAGATGGTGAGGGGGTCGGTGATATCCGTCCCCGCCCAGCCTGTGCCGGGGTTCGCCACTTGGAAATAGCGGCCCGGGGTGGACTTGCGGCCCATCACTTTGATGCCTGTGGGCGGAATGTCGAGAAGGCGGCCGGCCTGATGCTCGGAGAGGACGCCGGTGATGTGGTCGTCCACCACCACCACCTCGTCCACGTGGGGGGCCCATTGGCGGGCGAACATCCCGATGGTGGCTGAGCCGCAGCCCACCCGCATCCGGGCTTCGGTGACGCCGTTGATGATGGGGGCAACGCCTGCGGCAATAGTGAGGGTGGCGCCCTCGTCGATGGTCATCTCCACCGGCTCGCGGTTGCACAGCGCCAAAAGCGCGGCGCAGGTGACCCGGCCTTCCTTTTTGGAGCCGCCCGTCAGGTGATCGACACCGCCCAGCGACAGCATTTTGGAGCCGTATTCGGTGGTCATCACGTGGCCGATGGGTTCGCCGTCGACCCGCACCAGGGCGCGTTCTTCGCCGATATGGCGGTCGGTGTCGATCTTCACCTTCACGCCGCAGTAGCTGAAGATCCCTTCCGTCACCACGGTGACCATGTCTTCGTCCGCCACCTTTTGGGAGACGATGAAGGGGGCGGGCTTATAGTCAGGGTAGGTGGTGCCGGCGCCGATGGCGGTGACGAAGGTGCGCCGGGTGCTCGCCGCCTCGCCGGACGAGAAGGGGGCGCCGTCCCACTCCTCCCCCGGCGATAAGAACGGGACGAGGCGTTGATCATCGCCGGCAATGTCGAGGACGGTGAGGGGGTCGAGCCGGACCAGCTCGCCGCTGTGGTTGGCGTAGCGGTCGCACGCGCCTGTGCGCCCGTCGGCGATGTAGCACAGCACCGGACAGGCATCGCAGCGGATTTTGTCTGACGGCGCGCTCATTCGGCCTTCTCCAGCGCTTTGATTGCCGCGCGCACCCGGTCGGGCGTTGCCGGAAGGTCGGTGATGCGCGCCCCCGTGGCATGGCGGATGGCGTTGAGGATCGCGGGCGCTGTGGGGATGAGGGCGTGTTCGCCCAGGCCCTTGGCGCCGTAGGGGCCGTTCTCGTCGGGCTCTTCGATGATGAGGGTCTCCACGGGTGGCACATCGCCGATGGTGGGGATGAGATAGTCGTGAAGGTTTTCGGTGACGCCGGGGATAAAGGCCTCCATCAGCGCCATGCCCATCCCTTGCGCGATGCCGCCTGTGACCTGGCCTTCGATGAGGAGCGGGTTGATGGCTTTGCCCACATCGTGCGCCGCCGTTACCTTGACGAGCTCTACGGTGCCGAGCGCCGTATCGACGTTGAGCTCCACAATGTGGGCGGCATAGCCGTAGAGCGCGTAAGGGGCGCCTTGGCCGTTCTCGTCCAGCGGGGTTGTGGGCGGGTCGTAGGTTTCGCTGACGGTGACGACGAAGCCATCAGCGTCCACCGGGCCGGAGAGGTCGATGGTGTGGGTGGTGCTTCCATCGCGCACGGTGAGGGTGGCGCCTGGCGTGATGGTGGCATCGGCGCCGGCGTTGGTGCGGCGCAAGAGTTCTGCCCGCAGCGCCGCACCGGCGAGGCGGGCAGCGTTCCCTGAAACAAACGTTTGCCGTGAGCCTGAGGTTTTGCCCGCATCGGGCGTGATGTCAGTGTCCGGCCCTTTGAGGGTGAGGGCGCTGACGGGGACGCCCAGCGCGGTGGCGAAGACTTGTGGGATGACGGTGCCGGAGCCTTGGCCGATGTCGGTGGCGCCTTGGTGGAGGATAATGGTGCCGTCCGCCGTCACGCCCGCTTTGATGGTGGAGGGGTTGGCGATCCCTGTGTTGCCGCAGCCGTACCAGCCCGATGCGATCCCGACACCGCGGCGCACGCCGGGGCTCGCTTCATTGTGGGCGTCGGCCTCCGCGCGGGCGCGTTTCCAGTGGGGCTCCAGCGCGTCGAGGCAGGCGCTGATGCCAACGCCGTTTTCAAACACCTGGCCGCACACGGTGGCCTCGCCGTTTTGGAGGGCGTTGCGGCGGCGGAATTCAAGCGGGTCGATGTTGAGGGCGGTGGCGAGGTCTTCAAAGAGGGACTCTTGCGCCACCGTCGACTGGGGGACACCGAAGCCGCGGAAGGCGCCTGAGGGCGGGTTGTGGGTGTGAACGCCGGTGCCGGTCGCCTCGTAGTCGGGGATGTTATAAGGGCCTGAGGCGTGGACGGGGACGCGCACCGCCACGGTGGGGCCCCAGCTGGCGTAGGCGCCGGTGTCAAATTCACCCTCAAAGCGCATGGCGGTGACAGTCCCGTCGGCGGTGGCGCCGATGGTGGCGGTCATGTCGCTCGGATGGCGTTTGGTGGTGGATTGCATCGATTCGGAGCGCGTATAGGCAAGCTTTGCCGGGCGGCCGGTGATGAGTGCGGCGAGCGCCACAAAGGGCTGCACCGAAAGGTCGAGCTTGGCGCCAAAGCCGCCGCCGCACGCGGTGGGGACGATGCGCACCTTGTCGAGCGGCAGGCCCAGGATGGGGGCGAGCGCCTCTTGGTCCATCACCGGCGACTGGGTGGAGGCGTGGATCTCAATCCGGTCGCCGACTTTGCGGGCAAAGCCGGCCTCGGGCTCGATGTAGGCGTGCTCCACGAAGGGGGTGGTGAAGCGGCCTGAAACAGTGATGTGGGCCGATGCGAGGGCGCTCGCGGCATCGCCCCGGCAGACGCGGCCGGTGCACATGACGTTGCGCGCCCGCCCCGCGTGGAGTTCGGGCGCGTTGGCGGCTTGCGCATCGGCCGGGGTTTGGGCTGCGGGGAGCGGCTCGAAGGTGATGGGGAAGTGTGCGAGGTCGAGGTTCTCGATGATCTCCGCTTCGCCGACCACGGCTGCCACAGCTTCACCCCGGAAGAGCGCAGTGGCTTTGGGGAAGACCGGCTGGTCGGCGTAAGGGGGGATGACGCCGAAGACGTTCTTGCCCGGAATGTCAGCCTCGGTGAGGACGGCGGCAAGGCGATGGCGGGCGGCATAGGCTTTGAGGTCGCCGAACGCAAAGCGGGCGTGCGGGTGGGGGCTGCGCACCACTTTGACGATAAGGGCCGCGTCTGGGGCAACGTCATCGCCGAAGGCTTCGGTGCCGTCCACCTTCGCGCGCCCATCGAGCCGGATGATGGGGTCGCCGATGGTGCCGGCAGGTTGCGCGGTGTCGGGGGATGATGCGGCGTCGCACACCGCGGCGATGATCTGGCGGTAGCCTGTGCAGCGGCAGAGGACGCCGGCGAGCGCTTCCTGGGCGGCCGCTTCGTTGGGGGCGGGCGTCTGCCGTAAGAGGGCGATCCCCGAGACGAGGGCGCCCGGGGTGCAGATGCCGCACTGGGCCGCCCCGTGGCGAAGGAAGGATTGCCGTAGGGCGCTGCCTTCGGGGCTTTCTTTCAGGCCGGCGAGGGTTTCTACCTTGCGCCCTTCGGCCTGGTGGGTGGCGACGAGGCAGGCGCACACTGGATCACCGTCGAGGAGGACGGTGCAGGCGCCACAGTCGCCAGCGTTGCAGCCCACCTTCACATCCTGCGCGCCCAGCACATCGCGCAGCGCGGTGGTGAGGCGTTGGCCTGATGGGGGGGTGAGGCTCACAGGCCGGCCGTTCAGTTCAAAGCTGATGGCGTCGTCGTCGTCGGCGGGGGCGTAGGCGGTGGCTTCGCTCATGATGCGGGGCTTGCCTTAATGAGGGCGCGGCGGATGAGTTCCTGCGCGGCATCGGTGCGGTAGGCGGCTGAGCCGCGCACATCGTCAATGGGGGTGAGGGGCGCCACGTGGGCTTGGCGGACCATTGAGGCGGTGTCGGCCAATGGGGCGCCGATGAGGGCGGTTTCCAGCGCTGTGAGGCGCTGCGCAACGGCCGAACAGGCGCCGACGGCAACACGCGCCTGCGCGACCCGGCCGCTCTCATCTGGGATCAGGACGGCCGCAACCATCGCGATGGAAATGACGAGATAGCGCCGCGCGCCGAGCTTGACGAAGGCGCTTGTGGCGTTCGGCGCGTGGGGCGCGACGAGGATGGCGGTTAAGAGTTCGCCTTGCTGAAGCGCAGTTTGCCGCGGCCCGGTGATGAAGTCGCCCAGCGGAATGCGCCGGACCCCGTCCTGCGCGGTGAGCTCAACCTGAGCATTGAGGGTGAGGAGCGGGGGCACGCCATCGGCCGCGGGGGAGGCGTTGCACAGATTCCCCGCGAGGGTGGCGGTGTTTTGGATTTGGATGGCGCCGACGTCGCGGGCGGCGGCCTTCAGGCCGTCAAAGACGGGGGGCAGATCCGCATTCACCACGTCCGACCAGGTGACGCACGCGCCTATGCGCCAACCCCCGTCCGGCGTTTGCGTGATGCTGGCAAGGGCGTTGATGCGGGTGATGTCGACAATATCGCAGCCGATGGGGCCGTCGGGCATCGCGGCGAAAAAGTCTGTCCCGCCGGCCAGCACACGGGCTGACGGGCGGGTGAGGAGCCTATATGTCTCGTCCAGCGTTTGGGGTGCGAAATACGCCAAAGGGAGCTGCCAAGTTTGTTTGTGTACGAACGGTAAGGCCCTGCCAGTCCGATTGTCAAATCGTTCTAGACTAGGGCGGTTTGGACGCGAGCTGACGCACTTCAGGCTCTGTTGAAGCGGCTATGGGTTGAGCGTTGTGTCGATGGCGGGTGACGGGAGGCGGGTGGCGGGTGACGGGAGGCGGTGTGAGCCAAGCGCGCACTGAGGCGGTTTCTGAAGCGGCGTTGCCGGTCCCGCGGTCAGCCCGCCCGGTTGCCGCAGCGTTTTTAATTCTTCTAGGCTCTGCCATCGTGGCGGTGACGGCGCTGTTGGCCAAGGCGCTCGGCACGGACCACTGGGGGCCGGCGCTTCATCCGCTTCAGATCACGCAGGGGCGATTTTTCTTTGCGCTGTTGGCTGTCCTTGCAGCGTTTGCTCTGATGCGCCCCCGGGTGCACGAGCCCAACGTGCCGCTCCATTGCGCGCGGGCGATGTGCGGGTTTTTTGCCGTTTCGCTGATGTTTGCGGCTGCAACGATGATCCCGCTGTCGGACGCGACGGCGATCTCGTTTTTGAGCCCGGTGGTGACCATGGTGCTCGCGGTGCTGGTCCTGCGCGAGCGGGTGGGGCCGTGGCGTTGGCTGGCGGCGGCGATTGCGCTGACAGGCGCGGCGGTGCTGATGCGCCCAGGCGCGGGGGTGATTGCTGTGGGCGCGCTTCTGGCGCTTGCTTCAGCGATGGCGATGGGATTGGAGCTGACCATCATCAAGCGGCTGACGCAGCGGGAGGGGATGGCGCAAATCCTCCTCTTTTCCAACGTTTTGGGGACGCTCATTGCAAGCACTGCCGCCTATTTTGTCTGGCAGATGCCGAACGGTGTGCAGTGGGCGGGCCTTGCTGGGCTGGGCTTGATGATGGTGTGCGCGCAGGTTTGCTACGTGCGCGCGATGAAGTTTGCCGATGTCAGCTTTGTGGCCCCGGTGGCCTACACCACGCTGGTGTTTGCCGCCATTTACGATGCGCTGATGTTTGCCGTGTGGCCCGATCTCGTCAGTGTGGTCGGCGCCGGCTTAATTCTCGCCGGCGCGCTCGTTCTGACCACCCGCGCGCGTCACTGATTTGGGTGACGGGTTTGGGCAGTTTGGATGCCGCGTCCGCCAGGAGCGCTTGGCCGAGCGCCTGGATGGTGGCGGCCTGGACCGGGTCAATCACGGGAACGCCGAGCTTATCTTCAAGGGGCGCGCGGTGGTGGACCATGCCAGCACAGCCCAAGATGACGGCTTCCGCGCCATCATCCAGCAGTTCTTCGGCCGCCTCCACAATGTCGGGAAAGGCTTTGGGCTCGTGAGATTGGGCGACGCTCATGTACAAGGGCGCCGAGCCGACCCAGCGGTCCGTCACCCCCATTTGCCGGAACGCGCGGGCCTGCCGCTTCACCGATGCCGGCCCCAGGGCAACGACGCCGAACCGATCGGCCAGTGAGAGCGCGGCAAAGACGGAACACTCCCTGATGCCAAGGACGGCGGCGCGGGTGGCTTCGCGGCACACCTCAAGCCCTGGGTCGGAGTAGCAGGCGAGCACGAAGGCATCGACGTCGGTCCGTTCAGCGACGATGGCGCGGGTGGGCATCACCACAGCGTCGGTATCGGCCTGGCTTTCGATGCCGAAGGGGCCTGTGGTGAGGGTCCGGCACTCAATCTGCGGCCCGCCGTGCAAGGCAAGGGGGGCGGCCGCTTCCCGGATCGCCTCGGTGACCGCCTCATTGGAGTTGGGGTTGATGACCAGGATTTTCGCCATCGTGCGCGGTGACCTCATGCTGGAGTGGGGCTCTTTCCACCCACGGCCTGTTGTGCGCTTCACCTGACGGTGCGCGACGCTGCCGCGATCTGAGCCCCTCTTTGGTGTGGCTGACAGGACGGTTTTAGCCGGTTGGGGGCTGATCTTGAAGGCTGCTGACGGGGAGCAAAAAGGGATGGCGCCGTTGCGACCTTAGGTGGAGAGGGCGAAACACTGGCGCGAATGGCGCGTCGATCTGTGTGTGCGGGAAGGGGTTGCGAGTGCGGTCGGCCGTCATTCACAGCGCAGTTTGAGACATAATGTCGCGAGCTGTGAATTGACCGTTATATTGCTCAACCGCCCCCAACATTTTCGGGAAATTTCTGTCAACGGCTGGTGTGATGCTCAGCAGGCGGCGTGTGTGGTTTGGGGTCGTTCCGAAGGGGCAGACACCCAAAGCAAAACCCAGACTGCGGGAGCCGCAATCTGGGCCTGCAAAAGCGTTCTGAACCGGGTGGTAATGCAGCCGCGGCGCGAAAAGCGCGCCGGGTGGCCCCCGTTAGACGTGTATGGCCAAGGGGGCTGTTTTGGCGATGGCGTTGGGCATGACGTGCGGTTGCGCCTCCAGCCAGGAGTTAATTTGTTCAAGCGCTTCGGGGCGCACGCGGATCATACGGCGCTGCCGGTCGATCCGCCGCTCCACCAGGCCAGCGGACTCTAAAACGCGCAAGTGGCGCGAAATCGCTGGGGGAGTGACACTGAAAGGCGCGGCGATTGCGCCGACTGGAAGCTCACCATCTGTGAGAAGACGGCTCACGATCGAAAACCGCGTCTCATCCGCGAGAGCCGCGAAGATTGGGAGGAGCCCAGTGGTTTCGGCCATCCTCATTCTCCCGTTATGGTTGCAATACGCACGTCATAAGCCACTACCCACTCAATTGCAACCAGTGTTTGCTGTCCGACGCGTGAATGACAGTAACCTGATTTAAGAATGTGGTCGTGTTATGACCTCTTAACTCAATACACAAAAACGCCAGCCCGAAGGCTGGCGTATATTGGACGCAAATAAATCGTTATGGCAATCGACATATTCGTCTGACGCCGTCGTAGCCGAGAAATGTTCCGTCGGATGCGCGGAAGGATCGGTACTTTAAGCTGCACTGGCGGTACCAGGGGCCTGTGAAGGGCTCGGGGTAGTACCCGTAATCATCCACAACTACAGCGGGCCCAGAGTCGTAAAGCCCAGCGCCAATGACGGCCCCCACACCCAGGCCGAAGAGACCTGCGACGATGGCGCCGGAATAATCGTAGTAGCGGCCGCCGTAGTACCAGTAGGGCCTGCCGCGGTGGTAGAACTTGCGGCCACGGCGGTAGCGATTGTCGACCCTGCGGGCGGTGCGGCGCGCAGTCCGGCGGGCTGTGCGCCTTGCCACGCGGCGGGTTTGCCGGCGGTTGACGGCGCGTCTTGGCCCGCGTGCGGTGCGTCTGGCGGTTCTGCGCCCGGTCCGCCTTGCGGTGCGTCTTGCTGTTCCGCGGGTTGCTCTGCGCGGGCTGCGCCTGGCTGCGCGGCGGCGGACGGAGCCGCGGGTTCTGGCGCGGCTTCTGCTGCGTGCACCGCGGCGAGGAAGGCGCCGCGCGCTGCCGCGCCGAACACTGCCGCGGCGGGCGCCGCCGCGTCGGCTTTGGGTCAGGTCAATCCCTGAGAGGACGTTTTGGCCAAAGCCGCCTGCGGTGCCCTTTGAGAGTGCCGGAGCAAAGGCAAGCGCTGGTGTGCTTGTTGTGGTGGTGGCGAGCGTGAACACCGCAGGCGCTGTCACCGCCAGAACCGCGGTGACCCCCAGCCGTGCCAGCGGTTGCCGGATTGAAGTGAACATCGTTACGCCTCCTCCGCTGAGATCGGCCGATGTCCAAAGGGCATTCTCACCGATCCGCCATTTAAACGGCAGTGTCGATGAACCGTGGTTGAACAAACCTCCCCTCATCAAATTAATTCTGTTTTTGCGATGTGAGCGGGCCCGCCTGCGCGCGGGTTTGCCGCGCCTCATGGGCTTGCCGGCCCGAACCCTGGGATGGCCGCTGGTTGGGAGCATGGGCGGGAGGGGCTCACCCTGCCGCGGCGAAAAAAAAATGCGCCGCTGGGGAGCGGCGCACGGGAGCCTTGGCAGGTGGTGATCGTCTGCCGGCGGGAAGACCGGCAGACGAGGGTCGCCCTACTTCTGGCTGAACTCCGGATAGGCGTGGATGCCGATCTCGGATTGGTCGAGGCCAGAGGCTTCTTCCTCCGGCGTCGCCCTGAGGCCAGTCACAGCCGCCAGGATCAGCCACACGATGAGCGATGCGAAGAACGCCGCCGCACCGATGGAGATCACGCCGATGAACTGCACATAGTAGGTGGCATCGGTGTTGGTGAACGGAACGATCATCGTGCCCCAGATGCCGGCGATCAGGTGGACCGGAATGGCGCCCACAACATCGTCGATCCGGATGCGGTCAAGGAGCGGCACGAACACCACGACAATCACGCCGCCGATACCGCCGATGAGAGCTGCATCCGTCATGGACGGGGTCAGCGGTTCGGCGGTGATGGACACGAGGCCGGCCAGAGCGCCGTTGAGCGCCATGGTCACGTCCACCTTCCGGTAGAGGATCTGCGTCAAGATGATGGTGACCACCACACCGGCGGCAGCAGCGGTGTTGGTGTTGACGAAGATCTTCGCCACCGATGAGGCGTCCGCAATGGTGCCGAGCGCGAGCTGAGAGCCGCCGTTGAAGCCGAACCAGCCGAGCCAGAGGATAAACGTCCCCAGTGTTGCAAGCGGAATGGACGAGCCTGGCATCGGGTGGATGGTGCCGTCTTTGCCGTACTTGCCTGCACGGGCGCCGACCACGATGGCCCCGGCGAGAGCTGCCCAGCCGCCGACCGAGTGGACGAGGGTGGAGCCAGCAAAGTCAGAAAAGCCCATTTGGTCGAGCCAGCCGGTGCCCCACTCCCAAGAGCCAGTGATGGGGTAGAGGATGCCGGTGAGGAACACCACGAAGATGAGGAACGGCCAAAGGCGCATGCGCTCAGCGATGGTGCCTGACACAATGGAGGCTGTGGTGGCACAGAACACCATTTGGAAGAACCAGTCCGAGGCTGCCGCATAGCTGCCAGGGTCCGCGTCGGGCTGCGGGATGTCCTTCATGGAGAAGGTGCCCAAGTAGCCGGCGAGCCCTGCAATGTTGTCGGCAACGTTCACGTTCTCGTACATGAGGTTGTAGCCGAGCACCCAGAACATCAGGCCTGCTATGGAATAAAGGCCGATATTCTTCATACATTGCATGGCCGCGTTCTTGGACCGAACGAGCCCGGCTTCGAGCATCGCAAAGCCGCACGCCATGAACATGACGAGGAAGCCGCCAATCAGGAAGAGCACCGTGTTGAACACGTAGGGCTCTGCCGCAGGAGGCGCTTCAGCATCGCCAGAGGCTTGTTCAGCTTGGGTTTCCAGAGCGGTCACCCGGCTTTCCAGGGCCGACACCGCCTCAGGGCTCGCCGCGGGCGCAGCAGCGGGTGCCGTCACCTCGGCTGCTGGCGCGGTTTCAGCCGGCGTGGTTGTGTCGGTTTGGGCAAAAGCTGCCGAGACCGACATGGCGAGCGCCAAACCGGCTCCCGCGAGTGTTCTCAGTAGTGTGCTCTTCATTGAGAGTGTCCGGTTCGAGAGTGAGGTCAATTAAAGGGCTTCAGCGTCGACTTCGCCGGTGCGCACGCGTACGACCGAATCCAGCGAATAGACGAAGATTTTCCCGTCCCCGATTTGGCCCGTTTGCGCGCTTTGCTGGATGGCATCCACCACGCGCGACACCGAGTCCTCGGCAACCGCAAGCTCGATTTTGAGCTTGGGCAAGAAATTCACCGCGTATTCGGTGCCGCGGTACACCTCGGTGTGGCCCTTTTGCCGGCCATAGCCTTTCACTTCGCTCACCGTGAGGCCCGAAACCCCCACTTCGGAGAGCGCTTCGCGCACCTCATCAAGCTTGAATGGCTTAATGATCGCCATCACAATTTTCATGCCCATTCCCTTCGTCTCCCCGCGGAACAAAGTCCTGTTCCCCGGCGGCCCAGTGGCTAAGGTTTACAAGAGCCGTGCCAACCGAGCGGGCCCCAATTGCCTGTTTGATAGACACGGATGTTGCACAAGACTTATGCGGCTGCTTCGGGTTTCATCACTCAGCCGCCCACCCTTGTCGCGAACGCCTCCTACTAGCAGCATCGAGGGCCGTTGGCGTCCCCTTTTGTTGGGGTTTTCCCGAGGGTTGGGGCCTTGACCGTCGCGGCTGGATCGCGCCACCTCGCAGACCTGTGCGTGGCGCGCGATCAACGCGAATGGAGACCCCTGATGGCCCGTTGGCTTTTCAAATCAGAACCCGGGACCTGGAGCTGGGACGACCAAGTCGCCGCCGGCAAAGAAGGCACCGAGTGGGACGGCGTGCGCAATTATCAGGCACGGAATGTCATGCGGGAGATGAAGAAGGGCGATCGGGGCTTTTTCTATCACTCGGTCAACTTGAAAGAGATCGTCGGCATTGTGGAGGTGTGCGCCACCATCCATCCGGACTCCACAGATGAGAGCGGCACCTGGGAGTGTGTGGATATTCGCGCAGTGAAGCCGCTCAAGGTGCCGGTGACTTTGGAGGTGGTGAAGGCGACGGAGGCTTTGAGCGAGATGGTGCTGGTGAAGAACTCGCGCCTTTCGGTGCAGCCTGTGAGCGATGCGGAGTGGGCGGCCATCATGAAGCTTGGCAAGACGAGGTAGGGGTTGGACCACGCCCAATTTGTGGCCGAGCAGACCGCGCTCGCCACACCGCCTTTGGTGCCTGAAATCACCCTTCATCTGGCAAGCGATGCGATGCCGCTCTGGCACATGACGGAGGCAGCGCTCGACACACGCGGTCTGCCGCCCCCCTTTTGGGCGTTTGCGTGGGCGGGCGGGCAGGCGGTGGCGCGGTACATTTTGGATGAGCCGGACGCAGTGCGCGGCCTGCGCGTTTTGGATGTGGGCGCAGGCTGCGGCATAGGCGCCATTGCGGCGGTAAAGGCAGGGGCGCTCGCGGTGGACGCCAATGAGGTGGATCCCTTTGCCATCGCTGCCATTGGGCTCAACGCTGCGGCCAATCATGTGACTGTGCGGGCCCTCCTTGGCGACTGTCTGGATGAAACGCCTCAGGTGGATGTGGTTTTGGTGGGAGACCTTTTTTATGAGCGTGCGCTGGCTGAGCGAGCGCATCGCTTTTTGGTGCGCGCGGCGAACGTTGGGGCGGCAACGCTCATTGGCGATCCAAGCCGCACCTACTTGCCGCGGGGGGCGCTAGAGGAGGTGGCAACGTTTGCTGTCCCCACGCCGCGGGCGCTGGAAGATGCTGAGGTGAAACAGACTAGCGTTTGGCGCCTGGCGAAGGCGGCGTGATTGAGCTAGCAGGCCATCAACGATCTGACGTTTGGGGGGATCAGCCGTGCGGGCGATGATCTTGGTGAGTGCGCTTTTGTGGTGCGGTGCCTTCGGCACTGCTGCGGGGGCGGGGGACGAGCCTTACCTGCCAGGGCAGCGCCCCGTGGCGGACCCCAGCGCGCGGGCCTTAAGCGCCCACGCGATTTACCCCGCTGCCCCGGCAACAGCAGGCGAGTCCGCGCCCTTTGGCGGCAATGCGGTGTTCTTGCCCCATCCTGTTTACCCTGACGCGCCGACGGCTGAGGGGCCTTTCCCCCTCGTTGTGTTGTCCCACGGGATGTATGGGCATCGCTACAATCAAACCTGGCTTGCCGAGGCGCTGGCCAAAAAGGGGGTGATTGCCGTTGCCGCCAACCACCCTGGCACCACCACGCTGAGCCGAGAAAAAGACCTATCGCGCCAGGTGGACGAGCGGGTGCGCGATATTGGGCGGATGATTGATGCTGTTTTGGCTGATGAGGTGCTTGGGCCTATGGTCGATGAGACGCGCATTGCCGCCATTGGCCATTCGCTGGGTGGGCTGACAGTGCTCGCGGCCGCAGGGGCGCGGATGGATGAGGCAGCCTACACAGCCTTCTGCGCCGACCATCCGGACACCATTGGCTGCAAAAGTGTGGCGCAGCTTGGTGTGGTGCCGGGGAAGGCGGATTGGGCGCGCCTTTCGGCCGATCTTCATGAGCCGCGCCTGTCGGGTGTGGTGGCGCTCGACCCGGGTGGGACGGTGGTCCTTTCTGAAGACGGACTTGGTGAGGTGCGTGCCCCTGTCTTGTTGATGGTGGCTGGGCGTACGCCTGAGCTGGTGGACCGGCGGTTTGAGAGCGACAGGATTGCACCCTTGATCCCGGCTGCGCTTTTGGACCGGCGGCTGATGGAAAGCGCTGGCCATTTTGACTTTTTGGGCAAGTGCACCCCGGTCGGGCTCCAAATATTGCGCGAGGAGGAGCCGGAAGACGCGGTGGTGTGCGACTTGGGCCAGGCCGAAAGAGCCCGTGTGCATGCTGAAGCACTCGCCGCCATTGCCGGGTTCTTGGGGCTGCCGGCGGCGCGGTAAACGCACGCTCCTGCGTGGGGCGGATTGGTTGTCCCCGTGCAAATCTGGCACACTAATTTGTTTTTTAGCTAATTCGACGAGGAGGAGATGGGTTTGTTTTCACCCACGGAACGAGGGGGGCGATAGAGTAAGGGCGGTTGGGATTGCGGGAGAGCCCTCTTGTTTCATCGCCTCATTTGTCTTGTTGCTGTGCTTTTTGTTGCAGCGTGCCAATCGCCGATTGTTGAGAAGACCGGTCCCATCACCATCGTGGGGGTGGATGTGGAGCGGACCTCAGCCTTTCAGCCTACCACCGCCATTGCTGCGCCACTCCAGAAGCGGTTGGACACCGCGCTGATGGGGCGCGATGCGGGGGGGCAGCCTGTGGTGCTCGACGTCACGCTCACCAAGATTGCCTATAAAGACCCTCTTGCGGCGGCGGTGGTGGGGAGTTCCAACCAGATCACCAGCGTTGTGAGTATCCGTGACGAGGCCGGCCGCGAGATTGCGCAGTTTCCCTTTGTGGCGCGGACGGACACGTTCCCCCAAGGGATCGCCGGGGCGATCCAAGCGGCGGCGCAGGATAAGGCCGAGGTGGATGACAAGCTGACCGAAGCGTTCGCGAAGGATTTTACCCAGCGCCTCTTTGGGAAGACGCCCGCCAAGCGGGCCGCCCCAAGCCTCCCCCCGATAACACCGCGCGAACCTGCTGCCGAGGCCGCACCGACGAGCTGAGACACAAGCCTTCCACACGAGGTGGGCTGAACCAAGAGCGGCGCGCCACCCGCTTCGCGTCGCCTCCTACCCGCTGCCGATGAGACGCCTTTTCTAGGGTGGGTCTCAAACGAGTGGCATCATCCGGCGTCCGGTGCACCCGCGACCGACAAAGAAAGCGTGAGCGCGGTGCGCTTCGGTGGAGGCGTGGCGCGCTCTAGGTGTCGTTTCCATCAACGTTGTTCATTGCAGAACCACCGTAGGGGCCGTGCCTCACTGCTCCCGCCTATGGTCCACTGTCCCGCGGTGGGCCTGATGCATCAACCCACGGCTTCGCCTCAGCCGGCACAGTTGCCGGCCTCAGACGTTGCCGAAA
>JBCDLN010000017.1:0-24378 GCA_038745295.1 Pseudomonadota bacterium
AGATCGGCGAGGGTGGCGCCCGGGCCATCGCAGAGCACTTGACCGGGCTCACTCAGCTCGACCTCTCTGACAACAACATCGGCGATGGTGGCACCCGGGCCATCGCAGAGCACTTGACCGGGCTCACTCAACTCGATCTGTATTTCAACAACATCGGCGAGGGTGGCGCCCTGGCCATCGCGGAGCACCTGACCGGGCTTACTCAGCTCGATCTCTCTGACAACAACATCGGCGAGGGTGGCGCCCGGGCCATCGCAGAGCACCTGACCGGGCTCACTCGGCTCCAGCTCCGTCGCAATGCCATCGGCGAGGGTGGCGCCCAGGCCATCGCAGAGCACCTGACTAGGCTCACTCAGCTTGATCTACATGACAACGGAATCGGCGAGGGTGGCGGCCGATCACTTTTAGCGGCGTTCTTGGGGCGAAGGTTACGGATACTTTACTTGGGAGACAACCCACTCACCCAAACTCTGCTCACGCCAGAGAGTTTCCAAACTAGGGATGCCCTTACCATTCTCGCTGCATGGAAAGCACACACGGAAGCGGCCGATTCCGGGCGATTGCAGCCCCTTGACGAAGCGAAAATGCTCGTTCTGGGTGATGAAGCGGTGGGAAAAACCTCGCTGGTCCGCTTTATCACTAAAGGCCTCCCGCGCGACCCGGACGAGCGAGCAACCCGGGGGGCTCGCCTCTATGACCGCATCACCACCGATGGCTGGACACCGGCAAGCACAGGTGTGCGGCTCAATGTATGGGATTTTGGCGGGCAAGAGATTCAGCATGGCACACATCGCTATTTCCTGACGCGCCGCAGCCTCTACCTCGTCGTCTTGGAGGATCGACGCGAGGATAAGGGAGCGGCCCGCGCCACGAAGTGGCTCCGGGTTATCGAAAGCGTGGCAGGCGAGGATGCGCCGGTCGTACTCGTTGTGAATAAGTGCGACGGCCCCCCACAACTCACGTTCGACCAAGACGGACTGATGCGGGACTTTCCCCAGCTTAAGAAAGTATTGCGTGTCTCTTGCAACGACGATGCGCGCAGCCGCGAGAGTATCGCCAAGCTCAAGGAGGTCATCGCCAGTCTCCTGACCAGCGGGGCAATGCCGCATCTGAGCGACCAGCTGCCGGCGGAGTGGTTGGAGGTCCGTAACGCAATCGCAGACATGGCGGAAAAGACACCGGTGCTTGATCAAGATGCGTATCGCGCACTCTGCACCGATGACACCGTGACCAAAGGGCGTGAGATCACGGATGCTGATGAGCAGCGCTCCCTCTTGCGCCTGCTCCACGACCTGGGCACCGTCATCGCCCATGGTCTGGAGCGCGACGCGGCGGTCGCGCTTAGCAGCGTGCGCCTGCTCGACCCCAACTGGTTGACGACGGCAATCTACACAGTACTTGAGCGGATCAAGGTGGAGGATCGCGCCGGAGAATTTTCGCGATCAGATTTGATCGATTGGCTCCATCCAAAGCTATACCCGGAGGAGAAGCACGAATTCATCATCGCGATGATGCGTGATCCGGCACTTGAACTATGCTTTCGTCTGCCTAGCAATGAGGAACGTTTTCTTGCACCTGAGGGCCTTCGCGAAAACTCGCCCGACTACAGCCAATTTACCAAGGAAGCGCTGCGTTTTCGCTACCGATATGCGGAGGTGCCGCGGGGGCTGATCCCGCGCCTTATCGTGAAGCTTCATGACTATCTCGAACGTCCGCCGCAGATTTGGCTGACAGGGGGACGATTCCATATCGGTGGCGCTATGGTGATCGTCGAAGGCGATCGTATAGATCGGCAGATTGACATTTCCGTACTCGATGAGCAACGGCGCGCCGCGCTCTTTACCTTGCGCCAAACCATGCAAAATCTGCACGACAATTACCGGGAGATCGGCGCTACGGCGGTTGTACCGATGCCCGACGACCCGGAAATCGAAGAGCGCTACGACTACCTCCAACAGCTTGAGGAAGAAGAAGGTCCAGACTACCGACACCGTCCTTCTGGCGCTAAGCGCAGCTACGCTGTTGCCGAACTCCTAGACAGTATAGACGAGCCGCGACGGGTTGTTCGAGAGACAGTGCCGCCAACCCATACAGCTCCACCCGAAAGAGAGGAGAACCAGCGCCCCTCGCAACCGCGGCAAACCCTGTTGTCTCTCGCCATATTGTTTCCTGTAGGAGCGGCGATCTTTAGTTTTCTAGGCGCGCTCAGGTTTGGGTTGGACGGCTTTTGGTCCGCGCTGCTGGCTTTCATAAGTTTCGTATGTGCCAATTTCATCTTGCGTCTATTCGATCGCGCCTTCGTCTTCCGTCGTCTGCTGATAGCTTGGGTCGGCAGCGGCCTTACCCTCGTGGCAATTGGTGGGATCGCTGCGCAGTTAAATATTGAGGGCTTCTCGTTTGACTATGGCGGCGCTCCCACCTGGACGGTGGCCGTGATCTGGGCGATCGGACTGCTGTTTCTCGTGGTGGTAGCTCACTTTGAAGCAAAACGCGAAGAAGCACGCTCGATGGATCGGGCGTGAGTCAGTTGGACTTCACATCGTTCACACGTCCAATTTACCGCTTTGCGCTGCCGTTCGGAGCTTTTTAGCCCGTCCTTCGCTTACCCGCTGAATAGCAACAATCCGCCGAGATGTTGAGGACCCACGCCGTAAGAATTTAAGGCTGAGGGTAAGAACGCTCACGGCGACGATAGCAAGAGTGAAAGAATATTGGATGTCGTTGGACGAGATCGTGGACCAAATCCGATAGAGGGTTTCCATTGCCATCAATTATTACCGCATGGCGTGCGTAAAAGTATAAAATTTTACGCTATCTATTTCATTTCGAACAAATTTGTATACAAAAATTTTTAAATGAATGACAAGCGATGATCCTAGCGCAATATTTTAACCAAGACAATTCTATTATAAAATGATTCTATATTATCCGACCTATAGCTACGATGAATTGTAATGATAACTTTTTTCAGGTAATTTGTGCATAGATGATAATGTTCTCAGTGACTTTACGGTCCCCGGATCATTGTGATCATCTAGTGGCTCCCTGAATCACCGTAGCCGCTAGTCACCAGTATCGAAGATCACTCAAACGTTGTCCTTAACCTAATCCCAGCCCCACAACGCCATCGGCCGAGCTACCGCCCCATCCAAGCCGACCGCACGATCCGCGGCGCGCGCGATAGCGCGTTTGGCCGCGACAGCGCCTCCAGTCGCGCCCCAAGGTTCCGCGCCAAAGCTTGCCGGCCAGCCATAGCGTAGACCACACAATCGAGCGCCTCTGCGTCCATGCCGGCCTTGCGCACCCAGCGCCGCACCGGGCGGCCCCGCTCATAGCGCACAATCCGGCGCTCTGCGGTGAGCTGCTCGAACCACGCCTCGGGTAGGCTGTCAGAAAACCGGACACTGCTTCGGCCAGCCTGAAGCCGATCAAGCAGCTGTCCCTTCAACCCGTCGACGCCGACCAGGTAGACGCGGCCACCACCTCGTACTTTGCTTCCCACCGCCAGCGCCTGGCGGGTGCCACCCACGCCCTTGCCAGCAAGGATGCGCCGGCCAGCTCGCTCGCGGCAGAAGGAGTAGACACGGTCCACGGTGGCACCGTCGCCGCTGTCCACGACCGCAGCATCCACGCCGATCGTACCACCAAGGGGATGCTTCCATCGCTCTCTGACGAGGATGTCCAGCTCTTGCCAAACACCATCATCCAAAGGGGACCCGAACAGCATACGGTGGTCGAGCACGAACATGGCGTCGTCTTCGCCCCACCCGACGAGAGTCGCCTCGAGCCGATCCATGCGCTGCACGTCGACCCCGGCCGTGATGGCCAGCACCTCGGTAGGGATACGCTCCAGGTCGAATGGCTCCACCCGGCTCGAAAGGGCGTGCTGGTCCACCTCCTCAGCGGCCTCCCGCCAGCCTTCCGCAAGAATGGTGTTCACGAAGGTCTGCAGCTGCTCCGGCCGGTCCTTCGCCTCCAGAAACTCGGCCGCAAGCTTGCCCCATGAGGCGTTGGCCAAGAGGCTAACGAGCGCATTGAGCCTGAAGCCGGCATGGCCCTCTACGTCCGGCGCCAAAGCCCGCCAGCGACCTGCCGCCACCATTGCTGTCTTGTGGTGCTCCTCCACAATCGCCTGGCAGTGCGGACATCGGAACGAAGCCGTTTCCGGTCTGCCGGGCGTCCACTCAATGTGCCGCCACAGCAACTCGGTGTGAGTACCGCATTCGGGGCACGGCACCTCGAACACCCGCTGATTGCTCTGGCGATAGAGCCGCAGGACGTTGCTGGTGTCCTCCAAGGTCGGCGTCGAGCCCACCACGATTTTGCGATCCGCGAACGAGAGTGTGCGGCGCTCCGCCAGAGTGATGGGATCCCCTTCGGCGCTGGGCTCCATGGCGTCCGCCTCATCGACGAACAGCACCCGCGCCGTGTGCCGCCGAAGGTTCCTCGGTGCCTTGGCCGCCACCACCTTCAAAGATCCTCCTGCGAAGCGGCGGTGCAGCATCGTGTTGCGCCTGTCCTCGCCAACGTCCGCGGTCAGCACACCGGCGAGCGCCGATGTGGCCTCAAACGTCGGCTCAACGTCTGACACGAGATAGTCGCGGCAATCCGATTCCGTCGGCTGAAGGCTGAGGATCGGGGCCGGGTCGTTCGCGATGTAGCTGCCCAGCGCGGCCGTGAGGAGCGATGTGAAGCCAACGCGCACCGGCTTCACGATCGTCACCCGTTCAATCGCAGGGTCGCCAATGGCGTCGGCAATCTCGCGCTGGTAGGGCCACAGCCGCATCGGGCCCGGCGCTGCGCTCACGCCCGCCGGTAGCGTCACCGTCGTTTCGATCCACTCCGACAGTTGCAACCGCGGTGGTGGGCGGAAGGCCGCAAAGAAGGAGGCCTCAACATCATCAAGGAGCGCCATCGGCGATTCCCCCCAGTGCCATGCGCACCTCGGCGTCGATGGCCTCCACGTCATCAGGGCTGAGATGCGTCAACTGCCCCTGCAACCGCGATGCAACAGCCAGCAGTCGCCCCCGAACGCGAGCGGCGACGTCAACCCAGCGCGCCTTGACCTCCTCTGCTGGAATGAGTTCGCCGCGTAGGCTAGCATTCTTCAGCGCCTTCTCATCCGCCTGCTCGCGAGCCAACCGCGCTCGCTCTGCCGTCAAGCTCGCTGTGGCCGCTTCACCGCCGCGACCCGCGGCCACCTCACGCAAGTGCGCCGTGTAGGACTGGACGTTTTCCACGAGCGGATAGGTGTTGCGCGCCGGCTTCTTCAGGACGCCGCGGTCCGTCAAATGGCCAACCTGCTGCCGGCTGATGCCGAACAGTCGCGCGAGCTCGTCGGTGGTGACGGAAGCTATCTTCTCAGCCATGCCAACTAAATCCCATTACTCAACGACAAACTGAGTGAACTGCCGGGGGCAGCGACCCTCGCGGCCAGACCACCCAGGAAGGACCCACGAGGGCAGAGCGCCTGCTCGCGGCACGGAAGCCAACACACAGCAACATCGCGGGGGTTTTGGCCCTTATGGGAAGACCACCGTGTGTCACTCTCTGCGTTTCTAAGGCCGCCGCAGTCGCAAGGACTGTTTGTTGCAATGATGGCAATGGTCGGGTTCATCGCGCTCTCTCCCTTAGCGCATCAGCGAGGCAGCGCAGCTCGGCGACGATCTCGCTTTTCTCTTCGTGAAAGCGGAAAGGGGTGCGGTGCGAAGGCGACAGCCGCTCGACCCGCCGTGCAAGCTCGTGGAGCGTGTCCCGTGAGGGCAATGTCTGCATGACGACCTCAGTCATCAAATCCACCCCCCGCGAACCGGAATTCACCGTAGATGTCGTAGACTCGTTGCGCGATCGGGACACTAACTGTTTCTGTCGACTGCCAGGCCGCGACCAGGCATTCACGGCAGTCTTTTCGCTCGGAAAAGCCACGGTTGTAGAGCGCCCGGGCGAGAGACTTCCAATCTTGAGGCATCTCGTCCCCGGGCCACCACTCTAGTCGCGGAGGTCTGAGCGGGTTCTCGCCGTCATCGGGGCGATTGAGCCAATGGATGGCAGCGCGGCGGTAGAGGTCATTGACGCGCGCCCGGTCGGCCGCCTGCACCTTTCCGCGTCGGCTTCTTACCATCTTGAGGAAGCTCGTCTCGCCGGCACGCAGCAAGAAGCCGTTTTCCTCCATCAACCAGCGAGCGGTAGCCCAGGTTTGCGACGTCTCAGTTTTCTCCTCCGCATCTGCATACCGTGGCTCGAGCCCGGCCGCTTGATGTGCAGTTTCGAACCCATCACCCCAGCGTGCGACATGATCTGCGAGGTCGTGAATGGACCGGCCCTCAGCCTCGAGGACGCGGAAAATCGCCGCAACGGTCGCGATGACTTCTGCGTCGTATGTTGAGGCCAGCCTGCGGATGAGTGCGGGGAGCCGCGTGGACGAGGTCTGCATCACCGGCTACCCTCCCCGTCTTCGCTAGTCTTTGGAGCGCTGACCATTGGCATCACGTAGGTGCCTGGGGCGACAACCTTCAACCGACCCGATCGGACCAGCTTCTGAACTATGCCGCGGACGGAATCACGCTTGGTCCCGTTCGGCAGCGTAGCCAAAACATCTTCCATCCTGAGCGGCGCATCAGAGGTCATAAACAGCGCCACAATGGTCCGCTTCAGCTCCCCGGGCGGAAGGCGCTTTGCCTGCCCACGCGTCCGAGAGTGCAAACCGTCGTCGGCGTTCACAAGCGCACACGGTTCGGGCTTAGGCTCGAGCTCAGACAAAACTGGGAACATGCTCACGGCTGAACCTGCGTGTCCGCCGTCGCAGTTAGGTCCTGGCCTCTGATCCCTCGGCGCATCGACTTTGGAGTCGCCGCCGAGAGGATCGATCCCTGGTTCTTCTTTCTTGGCAGACATCGGCGACAGCGAGTCCGGACAGACCGGACAACCGGACACCCCTATAGGGGTGTGTCCGTGTCTGTCCGGGTCGTTGTCCTTGACGGACTGACTCGGCTTCCCGGACACTTGTCTTTCTTGTCCGGACAAGTCCGAACGGTCCGGTGTGGCAACCCGCCACATAACCTCCTTGCCCTTAACGTCTTCGAAGGCAAAGCCGTTGTTGGTGTCGTCCAGGAAACGGCGGAACGCCTTTCGCTTCGCCTCATGGGCGTTCGCAGCATCCTCGCCAGTCGGATAACGGCGATAGAACTCATCGCGGACGGTATCGACAGACACGGCCCGCACAATTGGGCCGTCGCCCATGACGCTATGCTCGAAGCCACGCGAAGCGAGAATTTCTGAAAACGCAGCTTGCCCAGTTTGGGTTGCGCGCGTTGGCCGGCGACGCGGACCCTTCCGGGACATTGAGGACAACGGGCTTTTATCGCGCTCCAACGCCACGAAGGTGACAATAGGATCACCGTCGTCGTCTTCACCTAGCAGGACGGCCTCAGAGCCAATCCCCACCGGTGCGTAGTCGGTCCCGTCTTTGAGCCGTCTCGGGACGACCGCAACATCGCCGCTCTTGATGTCACCATCCACGTGAAGAGCAAAGTCGGTGGCGGCCCACTTTCCGCTCCACCCCCGTGGTCGTTGTTGGGCGCCGCCTTCGCTCCAGCCGGTGTGGTCGACAGCGATCACCGCCGCGCCCGTGCTCTCGCGAATGCGGTTGATGCCTTGCATGGCGCGACCGTTATCCTGACTGGAGGCCTCGTCCATCCCGGGCGTGGCCTGAGCCCATGTATCGATGAAGACCGCTTTCGCTCTGATCTCGCGCACCACCGCAATGACACCCTCGATGTCGTGAGCGTTTGCCATATCGAAATCCTGCTCAACGATGTGGAGGTCGTTGGCGCGACCGTAGGTCTGCTGGAGCCCGACAATACGATTGGCAAAGCCTCCTTGCCCTTCGAGACAAAAGTAAACGACCGGCGCGCCGCGAATACGCTTGCCGAAAAACTTGTCTTCACCGCGCGCGATCTTGAGCGCGAGATAGGCAGCAAACAGCGATTTTCCGGAACCTGCGGCGCCGTAGATCAACCCGAAGTCACGCTCGTTAACCCACCCTTTGATGAGGTAGGGTGTTGATGTTCTTGGCAGTATCGCGGTCGCTCGCCGGTATTGATAAGTCCGCCACTTGTAGAGACCCGACGGAAATCGTGTCGACGCCTGTTTTGTCCTGCCGCACCGCACATCAGTGTCGCTCTGATGCGAGGCATTACTATCAGGGGCATCGATTGCGTTGTCTCTTCGCGGCCGAATGCCGTGGCCGCGATCCCAATGCTCGCGAAGCGCGTCCTTGCCCTGCGCACACAAGATGTCGTTTGAATCCATCTCAGCCACGGGCGCCTCCCAGGATGATGGTTTCGATCCGGCGCGCCCGAAGTGCATCTGCAAGGGCCCCGGTCCCGCGGCGCCCGGCCTCGTTGCCGTCCTCGATGATTGTGACAGTCTCCACGAAGGCCGGAATGGCATCGGCAAGTTTGGCCATGTGCGCGGCCGATCCCGCAGCCCACGCTGCAAGGCCTGTCGCCTCATGAACCGAGAGCGCGTCCTCGATACCCTCTGTCACAACCAGCGCGTTGCTGTCGGTCCAAGGTGAGACGGCGAGAGGAAGTCCGGCAGGCGATCCAAGGAAGCGTTTGCCGGTCTTTTGGCCGTGAGGTGTGAGGCTGGTGAGATGAACGGCACGAACGGCGTCGTTGTCCACCAACATCAGGCCAGGCTGTGGCTCATCGGGAATGGCAAACGCAGTGATGAGTGCGGGCGAGTTCCGGCCCCGCGCGGGCAGAAAGCGCATTGTTTGAGGCAGAGCACAGCGCAGGCCACGTTCTTCACGCAGATACCGCTCTGCGAGCGAGCCGCATACCGATTCGGCTTTGCGCCAGAGCAACTGAGCAATGTCGCCGTTGGTCTGCTCACTTACCTTTTTATGCAGCGTCTCGGTACGGATTGGCAGCCGGGATGGGGTGCCGAACCGAGGAGCACCGATCCGCTCGGCGACATGGTCACGACAGAGCTCGAACGCGTCACCGGCGTGCGAGTGCGTGGTGAAGCCACCCAGTGCGTCGGCGCTTTGCCAAACAACGAGGGATCGGTCACGGACGCTATGGCCCGGGCCGGGGCATAGGATTTGACGGCCGCACACCTCGCCGCCGAGAGCGCGGGCCCATTCGTGAAGGGTGCTCATAGTTACACCCCCGACAGCTGTAAGGTTGCCGCGGCGCGCTGACAAAGGTAATGGGAGAAAGCGAGAGGCTTTTCGCTTTGGTGTTGATTGACGCCGTTTCGGGCTCCTACCCCCGGGACGGCGTTTTTCTTTGCGCTGCCGGCCCACACAAGGTGGGACAATTCCCAGGGAACGTCAGCGTACACGGGGGGAACATCCACTGCCCCACTTCCGTCTAACTTATTGATTTGATTGAGAGGGGTCAGTCCCTCCCGGGGAGCCATACGTTAGCGACATGTGCATCCTCTGAGCGTGCGCCGCTCCTAAACTTTTCCACCTCGCCCGCTGGCTGGCAGGCTCATCATACCGCCAAAGGAAGTGCTGGCGTCCCTCACGCGGCACTGTCGTTCCACACACTTTCGGCGGAGCGCACGGCAGGGCGGACCAAAGGTGGCGCGCTGGTGCGAGGACTGCTTCAGCCGGTCGCTTCGGCAGGGCTTGGCGTCGTGAGGCCGTCCACCGGCCAAAGGGCGTGGAAATGATGCACCGGCCCGCGCCCTTTGCCGATCTTGAGCGTTTCGGACGCGGCAAGCGCGGCAGTGAGGTAACCCTTTCCAGACCGCACGGCCTCCTCCAGCGGCAAACCCTTGGCGAGCATGGCAGCGATGGCGCTCGACAGTGTGCAGCCGGTGCCATGGGTGTTTTGGGTATCGATCATGGGGGCGGTGAGCGTGACCGTCGTATCGGCTTGGGCAAAGATGTCCGTCCCCGGCCGCTCTTGGGGGCGGCCATCTGAATAGACCGCCGCCGGCACGGACAGGTGGCCTCCCTTAAGGAGAACTGCCGGGCCCCATGCCGCGAGCTTTTGCGCTTGGTGGGTCATTTCCGCCAGCGTTGTTGCTGAGGGTCCGCTGAGGAGCACGCCAGCCTCAGGAAGGTTGGGCGTGACGAGGGTCGCAAGCGGCAAGAGCGTTTCGCGAAGGGCCGCTTCCGCGCCAGGGCTCATCAGCCTGTCGCCAGAGCCTGCCACCATCACCGGATCCAGCACCACCGGCACCTCACGTGCTTCAAGGAGCGGCGCGATGGCTTGGATGATGTCAGCGTTGGCGACCATGCCGATTTTGATGGCCTTCACGTCAAGATCATCCAGCACAGCGGCGAGTTGGGCGGCCACCATCTGAGGTGACACCGTCTCTACAGCGCGGACGCCTTTGGTGTTTTGTGCTGTCAGCGCCGTGATCACGCTTGCCCCAAAAACACCGAGCGCACTGAATGTTTTGAGGTCGGCCTGGATGCCGGCGCACCCACCCGAATCAGAGCCTGCAATGGTGAGCGCGATCATGCTGCCCCTTTCTGGAACGCTGTGAGAAGGGTGTGCGCGGCCGCTGCAGGGTCCTGCGCCTTGGTGATGGCGCTCATGACGGCAACGCCATCGGCGCCGGCGGCAGCCAACGCCTCAGCCCGTGGTGCTGTGATCCCCGCCACGGCAATCACAGGATGGGGCGCCCCCTGCCGGAGCCGTCCTGCGAGCGCCTTAAACCCATCGATCCCAATCGGGGGCTGCGGGTTGTGTTTGCTGATGGTTTCAAACACGCCCCCCACTGAGGCGTAATCGATGGGTGCACCATCGGCGGCAGCCGCTTCATCAAGGGTGTGGATGGTGAGGCCGACAATGGCGTGGGGCCCCACCACCGCCCGCGCTTCCTGGGCGGTGAGATCACCATGGCCCACATGGACGCCTGCCGCTCCGGCTGCCACAGCAACATCTGCCCTGTCGTTCACAACAACGGGCACGGGCGAAGCAGCCACAAGGGCGCGCACCGCCTCAACCTGCTGTGCTGTGCTGCCGGTCTTATCCCGCCACTGAATGATCGAGACGCCGCCTGCTGCCGCCGCTGTGGCAACGCTTGCGGGGTTCTCAACGTCAGGCCCCATGAGGAGGTACAGCGCATAGTCAGTGGTCAAGGTGAACCCTTTCAGCAACGTCAGCGCCGGTGAGGCCGCCAACTGCATCGATCAGCTGGACCGCAAAGCTGCCCGGGCCCGAGGCGGTGGTGCTGGCGATTTCGCCCGCAACGCCCATGAGAGCAACCGCTGCAGCGCCGGCAATCAACGGGTCCGGCTCGACCGCGCTCAAGGCCGCCACCAGCGCACCGGTGGCGCAGCCTGTGGCAATCACTTTGGTCAGAAGGGGCGTGCCGTTGCACAGCTTGATCCGCCGTGCGCCGTGGACAAGTTCATCGCGCGCGCCGGTCGTGATGGCAACGCACCGGCCATCCAGAGGGCCAAGGGCCGCCATTTCAGCGCCGTTGCCTTTGACGATAAGCGGCCCGGCCGCCGTGACCTCGCGCGCAAAGCGCAGCCGGTCGGGGACCCTATCCACCTTCACTGGATCGAGCACGAAGGGGGTGCCCACTGTGACCGCCGCGCGCGCTGCCTCCCGCCGCGGCGTATCGAGCATACCAAGGTTGATGAGGACCGCGCCCGAAGAGCGAGCCATCACAGCCATCTCCGCCGCCTCAACGGTCATGGAAATGTCCACAGCGAGCGCGGACAAGATGTTGGCGACGAACGGCTGCGCCACAGGGGCGACAAGCGCGTGGATGCGAGGGGGTGAACCGCGCAGCCGGTCAATGGCAACGGCTAGCCTCTGGCGGTCTGGCAGCGCCTCGGCCACCGGCCCCACGGTCGTGTGGGGGCGCGCAACGGTCTGCGCGTCCTTGGTGGGAACTGCCGTCATAGGCGGCAATGCCTCTGCGCCGGCAGGGGCGGAAAATGAGCCGTCATCCAATTCCTCCGCCGGCATGACCCGGATCAGGTTCGAGGGGTCGGCACTTGCCTCTCAGCCAACAGGCACCCCCTTGGATACGTTTTGTTTAGGCGCCCGATCCCCACACGGCAAGAACCTCGCGTCCCAATGGGAGGTGACCGACGGGCGCAGGGGTGGCGCGAGAGCCGTATCGCACGAAGGCGTTGGGTGTGGGGGACGGCGGGGCGTGATGGTCTCCTCTTGTTTAAATCGCGCAGCTGGCACAGAACGAGGGGCAGCAGGGCTGGCAGGACACAATGATTGTTCGTCGCCATCAACCAACCGATGGGCGGGATTTGCGAGCCTCGCCCGATCGCCTGGGGCGCGGCAACCGCGGCAGCCTTGCAAGATGACGGCGTCGCCCGCGTTCGCGGCCGGCTTGAGGAGATTCCGATGACCCCGTTTTTCGTGTTGATCAAAGCGCAGCTGGGCAGGGCCTACGACGTGGCCAACGCCTTGGCCGATGCCGAGATCGCCTCGGAAATCTACTCAACGGCGGGCGATTATGACCTTCTGGTGAAGTTTTACATCGACAGCGACGAGGACATTGGCCACTTTGTGAACGAGAAGGTGCACGCCATGCCAGGCATCTTGGACACAAAGACCATCATCACATTTAAGGCGTTTTGAAAGCGGCCAACACTCTGGGCCTGCGCACTGACTCGCCTTGCTGACTGGCCTTGCCGCGGACGGGCTCGGCATTTCCACCACTGACATCTTGAGCGTGCCGGCGGCGGCGACATTGGAGTGCGCTATGATGCGCGCTGCGCAGCTGCTCGAATTTGAAACCAGCTGCCAACCCCAGCCGGCCAGCGAAGCCAGCTATGGCCAACTCGGCTCGTCCATTACAGGCGCCCCTTGCCCGCCACGAACATCGATGACATGTGGGCGGCCCCGCCGGACTTTAAGGGCGGCCTTTGCTGCATGCTGCGCCGGTGCCCGCTCTTGAAGGCGGCGGACACCCCAGAGTGGCACAGAAAGCTGGAAGGGTGGTTGGTTGGCTGCGGTCTCGCGGCCCGAAATTGAAAGCGTCAGATAGCTCTACCCAGCGGACGCATAAGCCTTTGTGCTTGGCCTCGACGCGTATGGGCTATGCCCTCCCGCCATGAGGACATCCGCGACTGTGCGCGTGGCCCGGTCGACATTGTAGGGTGTTCTTTCCTGTGTTCTGTGCCGCTGCCTACTCTTGAAAGCGGTAAACACCCCCGGCCGGCAAGCGCAGCCAGCGTTGGCCAACGGGCCTCGCCGCTTGTGGGCTCCCCATATCCGCCACGGCCATTGCGACCGTCCGGGCGGATCCGCCGGCATGGAAGGGCAGTCTTTCCTGCCTGCTGTGCGGTTGCCTATTCTTGAAAGCGGCAAACACCGCCGGCCGGCCAGCGCAGCCAGCCATGGCCGGATGGCGTTGCGGCGGGCGGGTGTCAGATCTCGGCCGCAGATGGAGACCCAAACGAACACATAAACCGTGATGTGCGGGCGCCACAGTCTCCATAAAGGAGCTGTTTTTGCAGGCTCCCTGGTATCGGTCTCGGGTTAGAGCCCTTGGGCAGCCCATGTTGGCCACCCGGCCGTTTTGACGGCTCTACCTTAGCGCGGCATTGCGGTTTGAGCGGACGCCGGACGGCTAACGTCGTCAGCGGTTGAGACGCACGCCGGCGGGTTTTGGGAGCTGGCTTAAAATGTCATCGCGCTCAGAGAGCTGTGTGGTGTTCCCCGAAGGCAGCGGGATTGGGCCTTCGAGCCGGTTTTGGGCGGCAGCGCGGGACGCAGCCGTGGCGGCACTCCCGGCCCCCAGCGTGGAGGTGGGATCGAGAACGGAGAGGAACTGCAGCGCGTTGATGCTTTGAGCCCCATCGCGGCAGGTGAAGGAGACCCGCACCGAAACGCCATCGCGCATGGCCTGCATGAGCCGACCTGTTTGGGCGGCCCACTTAGGGCGCTGACGCTCGTAGATGTAAAAGTTTGACGGGCACTGGCTCTGTGAAGCGCGGTTCAGTGTGGCGACGGTGTAACCCTCCGTGACCCGCACGTCGGAAACTTGGCTTTCCACCAGCTGCCGGGCGGAGGGGGATCGGCGTTCTGCCCCAGCACCTTGGCTGCCGATGACGGAACGGGAGGCAGGGGGCCGACTGGCTAGGGGGACGGTGCCTGCCGGACGGGTGGCGGTATCGGCGGGCATAACGTCAGCAATGATGGCACGCTCCCCATCACCCCGAGGGGCTCTGGCCGCTGTGTCGCCTGTGATCACAACCGACTGGCCAAAGGCTGGCACAGCGGTAAGCCCCAAAAGGCACACCGCGCAGACCCCGACCACGGCTGTGAACCGCTCAACCATAACGTGTCTCCGCCCCGCGCGCAGGATCGTCTAGACACAGACCCTACGTCGACACACTTCCTCCACGCTTCTGCCCCAAAGTCTAGCGCAAAAGAGGCGGCTCGGCGAGGTCATCATTTAACGTGTGAGACAAGAACCGCTCACTTGACGCCACAATTGACTCGCGTTGACGTTGATCCATTCGGTCGAGCGTCTTGTAAATCATCGATAAACGGTGATTTCCTCTTAGCTTATCCTCATTGCTGATCAGGAAATTCCAGTAAAGGTAGTTAAAGGGGCACGCATCATCGCCAGTTTTCTGCTTCACATCATACGAACATCCACGGCAATAGTTGCTCATCTTGTTGATGTAGCTGCCGGACGCGGCGTAGGGTTTTGACGCAAAAACGCCGCCATCTGCGAAGATCGCCATGCCGTGGACGTTGGGAAGTTCTACCCATTCGTAGGCATCTGCGTAGACAACTAAGTACCACGCCTCAATTTCGGCGGGAGCGATTCCAGCCAGTAGGGCAAAGTTGCCTGTGACCATCAGTCGCTGGATGTGGTGGGCGTAGGCATGGTCGCGGGTCTGATCGATTGCTTGCGCCATGCAGCGCATCTTGGTGCGACCGGTCCAATAAAAGTCGGGGAGCGGGCGCGCCGCGTTGAGGGCATTGCTCTCAGCATATTCCGGCATTTTCAGCCAGTAGACGCCGCGGATGAACTCGCGCCAGCCCAAAATCTGCCGGATGAAGCCCTCAACGGCATTGATGGGCGCTCTCCCGTCCCGCCAGGCCGCTTCGGCGCGTGCGCAGACCTCGCGCGGGCTGAGGAGGCCGCAATTGATGAGCGGGGCGATGAGCGAGTGGTTCAAGAACGGCTCACCGACGCTCATAGCGTCTTGATAGTCGCCAAACGCCGGCAAGCGCACGGCAATGAAATCGTCCAACGCTTGTTCGGCTTCGTCCCGGGTGACGGGCCAATTGAATGTGGCGAGAGTTCCGAAGTGGTCGCAGAACCGTGTTGCCACAAGCTCCATAACCTCTTGGGTAATGGCATCGGGCGTGAAGGTGGGAACGGTTGGGATCACCGCCCCTTTGGGAAGGGCCTTCCTGTTTTGCGCATCGTAGTTCCATGTGCCGCCAACGGGCTCACCCGCCTCCATCAAGATGCCCGTCTCTTGGCGCATCTGGCGGTAGAAGGTCTCCATTTTGAGCGTTTTGCGTTTTGCGGCAAAGGCTTGGAAGGTGTGGTGATCGGCAAAGAACCGGTCATCGCCCCTGATCTCCACGGGCAAGCCGAGACGGTCTGACCACGTTTCCATCTCATCAAGGAGCCGCCACTCGCCGGGCGCAGTCAGGATGATGCGCTTGGCTCCCACCTCCTGAGCGGTGGCGCGAACCGCTTCAAAAAGGCTTTGGTGGGCACCGAGCTGCCAGTAGCGGGTGGCAAACCCAGCGTCATCCAGCTCGGCAAAAAAGTGCCGCATTGCTGAAAAAATGAGGACGATCTTTTGTTTGTGATGGGGGACATATGTGGCCTCATCATGGACTTCTGCGCCCATCACCACATCGCCGGCCTCATAGTCGTTGAGGGCGGCGATGTCTTGGCTGAGTTGGTCTCCCAGGATCAAGCGTAGAGTGGTCAATCGCCTGTCCTCAAGGCGCCGCGGCCACCGTCGACAGAGATGATCTGGCCCGTCGTCCATCCACCGGGGGCGAGGAGCGCCTGCGCCATCATCGCCATATCCTCACCAGCGCCCAACCGGCGCAGGGGATGGGCCTTGCCAATGGCCTCACGAATTTTGTCGTTGGCGGCCACTTTGTCGCCCATGCCGCCAAGTGTGAGGCTGGGCGCGATGGCGTTGACGCGCACGTGGGGGGCAAGATCGGCAGCGAGGGACCGGGTGAGCCCTTCCACCGCCCCTTTGGCCATGGCGATGCTGGCGTGGTTGGCGAAGCCTTGCCCCACAGCCACGGTGGAAAAGAAGAGAACTGCACCGCGGGCTGAGATGAGCGCTGATCGCGCCGCTTGGACCGCCTGCAGTGCCCCCAGTGCGTTGAGGGTAAAGTCGGCGCTCACCTCTTCGGCGGTGAGGCGGTAAAAGGGCTTAAGGCGGATATTGCCGGCCGCATAGACAAGACCGGTGAGCGCGCCGCCCGCGGCAGCCGCTTCGGTTGCTGCCTCAAAGGTGGCGGGGTCGGTGACGTCACCCACCGTGCTGGTGGCCCCTAAGGACGACGCCGCCGCACTCAGCTTTGCCGCATCGCGACCCACAAGGTGGCACGGTGTGCCTTCAGCGATGAAGCGTGCGGCAATCGCCTGGCCGATGGCGCCTGAGCCGCCGTAAATCAAGATCATACCCATCCTCCGGCGCCGCCACTGGCTCAATCGCACCGGGATTGAGGTGACCGTGTGGCGGCAATGCCGATGAAAGTGGGTCAGGCTGGTGGATTGTCAGAGCAGGAGCGATGCGACCCTCGCGCGCAGCACCGGCAACAGCTCCGCCTCAAACCATGGGTTTTTGGCAAGCCAGGCGTTGTTGCGCCAGGACGGATGGGGGAGCGCCAGAACTGGCCTGTTGGCGGTGCGCGATAGGATCTGGCGCCAGTCCAGGACCGTCGCTGTGAGGGACTGACGGCGTGTTTGCGGCAGGTGATAATTCAGCGAGTAGCGCCCGATACACAAAAAGAGCTCTAGCGCCGGGAGCGCATGGAAGAGCTGGTCGTGCCACAGCGCTTTGCACTCTTTGCGCGGGGGGCGGTCCCCGCCGTGCTTGTCATAGCCTGGAAAGCAAAAGCCCATGGGTATGATGGCAAAGCGGGACGCGTCGTAGAAGGTGGCTTCGTCAACCCCGAGCCAGGCCCGCAGACGCACGCCCGAGGGATCGAAGAACGGCAGACCCTTTTGATGGGCACGGTTCCCGGGCGCTTGGCTGCAGATGGCAATGCGGGCGGTGGGTGAGATTTGGAAGATGGGGCGCGGCTCGTGGGGAAGCCGATCGCCGTCCGGTGTGTCACGGCAATGGCGGCAGGCTTTGAGCGCGGTGAGGAGCGCGGCAAGTTCTGGCACCCCATCGCCGATCGATGCCGGTGCCGCTGTCACGCTTTGCCGTCAACACCAGCTTCGGCGAAGGTCGCCATCCCGCTGTGGCACTCTGCGGCCGCTTTGATGATGGCAATGGCGAGCGCTGACCCTGTCCCCTCGCCAAGGCGCATTTGAAGGTCAAGCAGTTGAACGGCGCCGAGCTTTTCAAGGGCGGGACCGTGGCCGGCTTCGGCGCTCTTGTGGGCAAAGAGGCAGTGGTCGATGGCCCCGGGTGCCATGGCAGAGACGAGCGCTGCGGCGGCTGTTGCCACAAACCCGTCGACCACCACCGGGACGCCTTCGACGCGTGCGGCAAGGATCGCTCCCACCATCGCCGCCACATCGCGGCCGCCAAGGCGCTTCAGGATGATGAGCGGGTCAGCCTCCTCGCCGACGCGGGCTAGGGCTTGATCGACCATGGCGATCTTGTGGCGGAGTGCATCGCCTTCGACGCCAGTGCCTGCCCCGCACCATGCTTCCCCCCCGCCGCCGTAAAGGGCGGCAAAAAGGGCGGCGGCAACGGCGGTGTTGCCAATCCCCATTTCGCCCAGGCCGAGGCAATCGACCCCGCCGGCGATGGCCTCAAGGCCGAAAGCGAGGGTTGCGGCGAGGGACTTTTCATCTTCAAAGCCGTCTTCCACCGCGATGTTCCCGGACGGCACGTCGAGGGCAAGGTCGAAGGCCGACAGTCCGATCCCGATGGATGTGCAGATCTGGTTGATCGCCGCCGTGCCATTTTGGAAAGCGGCAAACATTTGCGTGTTGACGCTGGGCGGATAGGCGGAGACTCCTGCGGCGGCAATCCCGTGGCTGGCCGCAAAGATGACCACACGAGGGCTCGTCACAACGGGAGGCGCTTTGCCGCTGACGGCGGTCAACCACCTGGCAATGCCTTCCAGCCGGCCGAGCGCACCGGGGGGTTTGATGAGGGTGCTCTCGCGCGCCTCGGTGGCGGCGATGGCGGCGGTGTGATCGGGCAACGGCTGGGTGGCCAGACGGCGAAAGTCGTCAAGCGGAGACGTCATGCGGGGCTCTTTAGCAAGGCGTGGGGCGAGAGCGGCGGAGGACTGCGTGGGCGCGGCCCGCGCAGACCTTAGGGGTTGAGGACCAGTCTGTCCCGGCGCACCTCGTAGCCGCTGAGACGATTGAGAAACGTCATCCCCAGAAGGCTTGTGTCAAGGTCTTGGGGGCGTGCCACGGCCGCGCGCACCGAACGCATGCGGATATCACCCACCGTGACCTCGCCGATGGTGACGGGCGCCACCTCGGTGATCCCACCGGCGGTCATCACGGGAATGGTGTAGCTGAGCGCGGCCGGATCAAACCCGGCACGGGCGGCATCGGCGGCGGAAAGGACAACGAGGCTGGCGCCGGTGTCGAACAGAAAATCCACTGCTGCCCCGTCCACCTGCCCGTTGAGGACGAACTGGCCCTGGCGCGCGCGGCGGACAATCACCTGTTCGCCATTGGAGAGCGCAACGCCGGGCATGAGGGCCGTCGCCACCTCGCGGCCGGCGCTCTCAATGGGCTCGCGGTAGGTATAAAGCGTGACCAAGCCCACCAGGACCGCAAGCCAGATGGCGGCCGAGCGAACCATATCGGGCAGCCGCACACGGCGCAGGCTGAACAAGATGAAGAGGAACACCACCAGAAGGATCACGAGCTTGGTGGCCCGCGGTCCGGTGTTGTCAATCTCAATCGGTTCCACGCCCTGCGCCATGGCAGCGCCGGTCAACAAGATAAGCGCCATAGCGCTCCCAAGCTGGGCCAGTGCCGCCATAAAACTGAACGAACTGCTTTTTTGATCGCTTCTCACACCACCCAGATAGTGATGATGAGCGCGTAGGAAAGGTCAGCAACCACGACTGTTGCCCCAATGACGTCCCCTGTGTGGCCGCCGATCTTGCGTTCAGCAAGGCTCGCGCAAGCTTTGGCGGCCACCGCGCACGCCCCACACGCGAGCGCAGCGCCGATGGGAGCCCACCAGCCCACGACGAGGATGGTGGTGAGGAGGGCGAGGAGAATGGCGCGGCGGAACACAGAAAGCGTCGGCCGGCCAATGCTTGCGGCAAGCCCGTCCGCTCGGGCTGGCGGTAGGCCCACCCAGGGAAAGAGTGCCACCGCGCGGGTCGCAGCCGCCGACGCGATGACGATCCCCGCGGCGCGCCATGCCCCCGCCTGGACCGCCATCTCGATGATGGCGACCTTCAAGAGCACCGCGATGATGAGCGCCAGAACCCCATAGGTGCCGATGCGGCTATCGCGCATGATGGTGAGGCGCCGTTCCACATCGCGCCCGCCCCAAAACCCATCAGCGCAGTCGGCAAGGCCGTCTTCGTGGAGCGCGCCAGTGATGATGATGGCGAGGGCCACGGCAAGGACAGCGGCGATGAGGTGGGAGGCGCCTAGAGCATCCGCGATCACCAGGATGGCGGCTGAGGGGAGCGCGATGATGGCGCCCGCCAGGGGCACGGTCCAAACATCGTCCACCAAGCGGCCTTGGCTGAAGGCGGATGGGACGGGGAGCCTTGAAAAAAAGGTGAGCGTTGTGCCGAGCGCAAGCAGCGAGGCGATCATGCTGCCGCAGCAGTCTCTTGCGCTTTTGGGCTCTCGTCCGTTGTTGGCTCTAAGCGTTCGCTGGCCGCGGTAAAGGCGGCCTCTATGGCGTCGATGGCATCGGCGAGAACGTCTTCGCGGGCGCCTGGGGCTTGGCCGGCCACCGTGAGCGTGCGCCGCCATGCCCTGGCGCCAGGCTCGCCATGGAAGAGGCCGAGCATGTGTTTCACCACATTGGAGAGCCGGCCACCCTCCCCGATCCACCACGCCGCGTAAGGCACCATCTGGCGAGCCACCTCCAGCCGCTTGGCGCGGGAGTGTTCGCCGCTGAGACCTTGGAGATCAGTTAGGATTTTGGGGCGTTGATAGGCGGCCCGGCCGATCATCGCACCGTCGAAGGTCGTGAGGTGGGTGCTGGCCTCTTCTGCTGTGGTGATCCCGCCATTGAGGCCCACAAAGACCGGAAGACGGGCTTTGAGACGGCCCACGCGGTCATAGTCGAGGGGTGGGATGTCTCTGTTTTGCGCCGGCGACAGACCTTTGAGCCAGGCTTTGCGGGCATGCACCCAGATGGCGTCCACGCCGGCTTTGACCGCCTCGTCGGCAACAGCGTCGAGCGCGGGTTCTGGGTCCTGATCGTCAACGCCAATGCGGCACTTCAAAGAGACAGGCCGCCCGCCGGCGCCCATCGCGGCAAGGCACTCGCCCACCAAAAGAGGTTCGCGCATGAGGCAGGCGCCAAAACGCCCGCCCTGGACACGATCGGACGGACAGCCGACGTTGAGGTTCACACCGTCATAGCCCCAGTCGGCAGCGATTTTGGATGCTGTTGCAAGCTCCTCAGGATCGCTGCCGCCGAGCTGCAGGATGAGGGGATGTTCTTCGGGCGAAAAGCCTAAGAGGCGCGCACGGTCACCGTGGATGATCGCTTTGGCGGTGACCATCTCGGTGAACAACAGAAGGTCGGGGTTGAGGCGCCTGTGGAACACACGGCAGTGCCGGTCGGTCCAGTCCATCATAGGCGCAACAGATATTGGCGCGGCCTTGGCGGCTGCGTTTGGGGTCATTCAAAGGCCTCCTCGGGGCCGCTGATGGTCGGAGCGAACCCGCTGCGTGCACCATACGCACACGGCATCGGCTGCACCACCCTGCCTCGCGCAGCGACACGCAAAGGGCGGTGATTGGGCGGGCCCCGTCAGCGGCTCAAATTGTTGAACGCAAGTCAAGACATGCCCCATAGCTTGATGCGTTTCGTTGATAATGAATTGGAGAAGCATATTTGGCGCTCCATGCAGGGAGGCGCCGCTTTGAATCCTTTACAGCCACTCGAACGCGCTCCAAACTCGCGATAAGCAATTTTCAAAATTGGAGGGCTTAATGGCACTCGCCACGATTACATTAGCATACTTACTGACCGCAAGTCAGTTCAATCAGCTTTCGCAAGTGAATGACCATGAATTGCGACGAAGTATACCCGATCTCTCAACGCTGCTGGCTAATCTTACTTCGCTTCAGGTTGTCGATTCTAAAAGCAGCTCTGGTGAGCTGTCGCTGGTTCAGGAAAACGCTCACTTATCGACTATGATCGACATTTCATCTTTTACGTCTGTTAGTCGTGAAGTCGCCCTTAAGCTCATCGAAGACTGGAGTGCGGCAAATGACACACTTACCAACGCTGGTTTAGCCGACGCAGCACAGCGAGCTCTTATCATTGAATTGATACCTGAAATTTCTGCGGATCTCATGTTTCGATGGGAGATCGATCAAATCGGTGAAGCCGAAGCACTTACTGCTAGCGTTTTGAATCGCTCTGGGCAATCAATCACTTTTGACGTTCGGGGATTACAACTTTACGACACAGTCCGGTCAATCATATATAGTGACCAAAACTATGCAGAATTTTTGATACCAATGGTTCGATCGAGTGCAGTGGCAGACGCTCTTTTTCCCGTAATTCAATCAAAGAAATCGCTCGATGGAATGGTCGTGGCGCTGTCTTTTCCGGGTATCATGTTCGACAACGGCCGATTGATTACGGTCACCAACGCTGAATAGCGTTTGTTGACGGACGACGGGTCTGGCGACGTTTGGCTATCTCCGCAAAACGGACCTGCATAACGCCGACTTCGAAAGGCTGGTTTCCGCAGGACCTACGACTTCTGCAACCGGGCCATCCTCAAATCCTAATCCGACGTGAGCGCTCAAAAGCGCTGGAGAGACCAACCTCTGGCCGCTGACCGAAATTCGCGCGACGCAGCACGACATCGCGCGATCGGAACATGAGCATCAGCTGCACACAGCGCTCCGCAACCTATCGATTTAACTTGATAATCCACACCATCGATCATGGAGCCGGCGCGTGATGGCAATCCTTGCCGAAAGCCTTAGGACTGCGGTCCGATGGACTTGAACCCCAGGAGGACCGCCGCCCCCATCATAAAGCCGCCTCCCATACGCTCTATCCAGACCTTGGCCGATCCTTTGAAGCGCCTCGCGATCCAGCTTGCCGCAGCCCCATAGGCCGACAGGAAGGTCCCGTCGATGACAATGTAGGTGGCCGAAAGAATGAGGAACTGCGGCCAAAAGGGGCTATCCGCCGTGATGAACTGGGGGAAGAGGGCGGCAAAGAAAACGACAGCCTTGGGGTTGGCCGCCGAGGTGAGAAAGCCTTGAAGCCATAGGTTTCGTGCGCTGACCGCTTGAGGCGGCGCAGTGAGGGAGGGATCGTTGGCCTTTGCGCGCCTGATCATCGTGAACCCGAGCCACAAAAGGTAAACAACACCCGCCCACTTGATGAAGGAGAGGACTGAGCCTGATGTTGCGATCAGGGCCGCCAGGCCAAGTCCTGCCGCGAGCATCTGCAACATGTTGGCCGAAAGGTCCCCGAATGCCGTGGGGAGCGCACGCCGAAACCCGTGGATGCCGCTGTTGGAGAGCATCAAAAGATGGCTGGGCCCGGGTGTGCTCATCAAGGCGAGCACGGTGAGCACATAAAAGATAAAGGTTTCGGTGGTCACAGGGTCACCTCTTCAAACGGACCGACCCTTTAGTCGCCGCGCTGAGACGATGAGAAGAGGGCTGAGCTGACACGCTAGAGCGGGTCACAGACAGATGGAACCATCTGTCGTCCCGTGACCCGCGACCGACAAAGGAAACCTGAGCGCGGTTCGCTTCCGTGGAAGCGTGACGCGCTCTAGGTGGCCGGTTTGTCGAGGGGGGTGGCGAAGGATCGGCTGACAATCCCCTCGCGGCGCCGGCGTTCTTCTTCCTTTTCAATCATCGAGTCGATGGGGGTGCGATCGGACACGCCTGAGAAGTTTTGTGCCGTGGGCAGCCCTTCGGCAAAGTGGACGAAACGTTCGTGGGCAACGTCGTAGAGGCGGCGCAGCTCGGACAACGGGTCGGGGTGATCATCGGCGCGAAGGTCGAGCCAGGGGTAGTCTTCGCCCCGGTGGATTTTGAGCGCGGCGGACTGTTTGCCCCTCTTATCACCACCAGCTGCCTCGCCGGCCTCCATGGCTGTCATGAGGCGTTCCGCGAAAGGGAGATGGCTGTGCGCTTGGTAGGCGGCGAGCGTTGCGGGGATCACCTCATCGTTGGCGAGCATGTTGCCGGCGACGGAGACCTCCTCAGCAATGAGGTGACCGCACACGTCAATGCAGTCTCTTCCAGTGTGGGCGGCGGACCGGCCCTCCGCGTCGATCAGGTGGCACTGGCGCTGGCTCTCTCCGTCATCGCGGGCGACGAGGTCGGCGAGGACATTCGCGGCCGCCTCGCCGGCTTGGAGCCGCCGCGCCGCCTCGAGGCCCCACAGGGGGCTGACGAACGCTTGTGTGGCGACGGCGCAGTTGGCGCGAATGTGAGGGACGAGCGCGCCGGCGGCGAAGAAGCGGGAGGCGACGGCAATGCCGTGATGGCCTGTGTGCGGGTCGCGGGCGACAATGGAGTACGTCATCGCGAGTCTCCCTCTAGCGGCCGATGGCGTAGGCCTGCATCAGCCGCGGCGTTGCAGCAGCACGCAAGAGCCCCTTCGCCGAACGCGCCGCACCGGTGAGACGCCCCACAGTCCAAGGCGCCGCCACCTCCACCTGATGGCCCCTTGATGTGAGGTCGGCGATCACCGCTTCGCTGAAGCCCGGTTCGATCATCAGATGGCCGGGCCGCGCCTGCCGCGGGTAGAACGAGGCATTCACATGGGCTGTGTGAAACAACGGGGCGTCGATGGCTTCTTGGAGATTGTCGACCGCGTGGATGAGGCGCAGCAGGTAGATGAGCTGCCACTGATCCTGTTGGTCGCCGCCGGGGGTGCCGAAGGCATGGCGGGTCCCGTCGGGCGCAACGGCCATGGAGGGGGAGAGTGTGGTGCGCGGCCGGCGCCCGGGCGCAAGACCGTTTGGCCCAGTCTCGTCCAGCCAGAACATTTGCGCCCGTGAGTTCAAAGGCATCCCAAGCCCCGGCACCACAGGG
>JBCDLN010000018.1:0-24170 GCA_038745295.1 Pseudomonadota bacterium
ATCCTGCGCCACCGTCGGCCCGGCATTATTGTCATACTTCCAGACGGTCAGATCGAGATCATTGTTGTTGGCAGATGCGCGATACTCATCAGTGCTGACTTCCCGCAAGTCAACCCGCACGCCCACAGCACTCCAGTAATCGCGCACCAACTCATGGAGTTGTACTGGGGCACCTTGACTGGAGTAGATAAGGCGCACCACAAGGGGTTCACCGTCAGGCCTTTCGCGAATGCCATCGCCGGTACGATCAACAAGACCCATGTCATCCAATAGCGCTTTCGCTTTGGCTGGATCGTATTCGATAAAAGCATTCAGGTGTTCGTCCGTCACAAAATCCACAGTCTTCGGCTCAGCGGGAACGCCTTGCGCTGGAGTCCCTTGGCCGAGGTAAACAATCTCGTTGATTTCATCACGGTTCATGGCAACCGACATGGCCTGATTAAACCGCACATCGTTAAATATCTCGCGAAGAACAGGGTCTTGATGGGTGCGGTTGAAAGAATAGAAGACATTTTCGCCAAAGGTAGGCGCAAAGGAGACTGTGTAATTGCCTTTGGACTCATTTTCTTTGAGGAGTGGAAAATCTTCAAGGAAGAGCGCTTGTTGCTTCCACGTCACATCACCGTTGATGATAGAAAGGTTTCGCACCTCTTTCTCAGGAACATAGCGTTCATCAATAGCGGAGATATAGGGAAGTTGATTGCCGGCTGTGTCCACCATGTGGAAGTAGGGGTTGGCCACAAACCGCCGCCCTTCCGCTGTCTCTTCAACCACCACAAAGCTTTCAAGTGTGGGCAGCACAGCGCGGCCGGCGTTGGTGGCTCTGTCGCGGTCTTTAAGGATCGGGGAAGGAACATCTTTCCAATCAGACCCGCCATAGTACCAATCAATGGCCTCGGCGGTGGTGGCAAACCCATCCTTTTGGAGGGCAGCACGATAGTTCGGGTTATGCTTTTCCATGTACTGGCCAAGAACATGCTCGGGCTGGAACGGCTGGCCATAGTCCACAGCAAAACGGGCAAGGAGGCCCGGCGCGGGGCTCGGAAGCGTGAACTTCACAGTCGCATCGTCCACCACATCCACTGCCATGGGCGCACCGTTGAACAGCCATCGGCTCGGCGTTGTCTCGTAAACATCAGGGTTGAGGATGATGTCTTCGTACCAAAAGGCGACATCACCTGCCGTGAAGGGCGCGCCATCAGACCATTTATGGCCTTCGCGTAAAGCAAAGATGAGTTCTGTGCCATCATCGTTGATCTCAAAGGATTTCGCAATATTCGGAACGATGGTCTGTAGATCATCAGAGTACCGCACCAGGTTGACATGGCGAACGGAAAGCAGGTCCGACGTCCCCGCTTCAGTGGCATTGGACAGCGCCCGTAAGGTCCCGCCATGAGCGCCGATTGCATCATAAGGTGCCACCACAAGCGGCTCAACGGGAAGACGCTCCGGCACTGGCGGCAATGGACCGTTGCCCAGGATCGCCTTGTTCAGCGCTTCCATCTCGGGGTTTGCGGCGAAGCTGAGTTCACAGTCGGCGGCGGACTGAAATTCTTGAAGCTCGAACTGTTGGGGGTAGGTGGGGCTCAACCCCTTCATGTCTACAACGGTCGCCGCCGGGCAGGCAGCCCATGCACCAGTGGTGAGGGCAAGAGCCGCGATCATTGAGACTGAACTGATACGATAGATCATGCACTTAGCTCCATACCGAATAATGGTGACCCCCACGTTCTAGGGCCCCATTTGAACCACGCTGATGACGATCCCCGGCCGCCAAAAGAGCCTTCGTCTCCGACGCTTGCGGGCGCGCAAAGACGGTTTCCGTTGCTCCAGCTTCGACAATGCGTCCAGCATCCATCACGAGAACCCGGTCAGCAAGATGGCGCACCAATGAAAGGTCGTGGGCAATGAACACCAGCGCGATGTGTTCAACCCGCGTCAGCTCATCAAGAAGGGCGATCACCTCAGCGCGCAAAGCTGCATCAAGGGCAGATACCGCCTCGTCAGCAATGAGCACCCGTGGCGATGCCACCAGTGCTCGCGCGATTGCAATGCGCTGGCGTTGTCCGCCCGAAAATTCATGCGGTTTGCGCTCCAACACGCCCGGAAGACCCACCTGCGCCAAAAGAGTGTCAGCGCGAGCCAAGCGCTCTTTCTTCGCCATTTGAGTGCCAAACAGCGGCTCCGTCACAATTTGTCCGATATTATGGCGTGGGTTGAAGCTTGTGACCGGGTCCTGAAACACCATTTGGACGGCCCTGCGCAGCACCGGCGAAGTGGGGACAACAGGCTTCCCGCTCAACGTCACACGCCCGGACATCGGCAAAAGCCCCACAATCGCGCGCGAGAGCGATGTCTTGCCCGATCCTGAACGCCCCACCAAAGCAAGCCGCTCGCCGGCACGAATCGCAAAGGATGCCTCGCGCACCACATGAGCCCCCCCACGGGCGACGGTAATACGCTCCGCGCTCAGCACCATTTTTCCTGCCTGCCTTTCCCGGGACGGCAGTGTCAGCGCCGCGCCGGCCACCAGCAACGCTGCTGGCTCACTCTTGGGGGCTGTCAGGACGCTGCGCGTGGGGCCCAGCTCGGCCACATTTCCCTCACTCAGCACAAGTGTTTGGCGGGCACGCCGAGCCACATCAATGTCGTGGGTGATAATGATAACGGCGGTGCCCACCTCGGCGGCCAGCTCAAACAACAAATCAAGCACCATTGCGGCCGAGACAGCGTCCAGCGCGCTGGTGGGCTCATCAGCAATGACAAGTGCCGGTGAAAGGGCAAGCGCAATCGCAACGGCCACCCTTTGTCGCTGCCCACCAGAAAGCTCATGAGGGAACCGTTTGGGCCCAACACCGGCCGCAGTAAGCCCCGTTTTATCAAGAAGTTCGACCACACGGCGGCGCTGCTCTTGATTGCTGAGTTTGGTGTGTATGGTCAGTGGCTCGGCAATTTGGTCCCCAATCCGCATGACCGGATTGAGCGCTGTGGACGGCTCTTGAAAGATCATGGAAAGCGCTTTGCCGTGGAGTGCAGAAAGCTGTTTGGCCGGCATTGCCAAGAGGTTCTGCCCCTGAAAAAGAACTGTCCCGTCATAGCGGACACCGCGAGGGGGAAGCCCAAGAATCCCACGCGCTGTCAGAGACTTCCCTGAGCCAGACGCCCCCAACATGGCCAAACTATCGTACTCAGCGAGAGGAAAGCTCACACCGCGCAACCGTTGCTGGCCGCTGGCCCAAGCGCGCAGCCCTTCAACCTCCAGCATCAAGCCTCAAACGTCCGTCGCGGATCGAGCCGCACCCGCAACGTTTCGCCAAATGCCGTCACGGCAAAAACGCTGATGGTGATGGCAATTCCCGGCCAAATGGCGAGCTGCGGCGCGATGGGCACCAAGGTTTGCGATTCAGCAAGCATCCGCCCCCAGGAGACTTGCGGCGGCTGCGCGCCAAGGCCCACATAGCTGAGGCCTGCTTCAGCAAGGATGGCGACCGCGAATTGTGTGGCCGCCTGCGTTGCGATAATCGGAGCAATGTTGGGGGCAACGTGCTCAGCGGCAATGCGCACCTCGGATTTTCCAGCCAGACGGGCTGCGTCAGCAAACTCCAGTTGGAAGTAGCGCCGGGCACTTGCTGCCGAAAGACGCGCAAAGACTGGAATATTGAAAATGCCGATGGCAATGACAGCGTTGATCGAACCTGGCCCAAAGGCTGTGGCAAGGAGCGCCGCAACAATGAGCGCGGGGAACGCAAACACCACATCACTGATGCGCATCACCGCGCCATCGCCCAATCCGCCAAAGGCTACCCCCATCAGGCCGAGCACGCTGCCCGCCCCCACCCCAATGATGGTCGCAGCAGCGGCCACACCGAGAGAAGTCGCCCCGCCCGCCATCAGCATTGACAGAGTATCGCGGCCATATTGATCAGTCCCAAGAGGAAACTGCCGCGAGGGGGATGCGAACCGGTTGGCTATGGCCACACCGTCAATGGCGTGGGGCGTCCAAAACGCCGCCACCAAGGCACCGATCAACAACACCGCTAAAACCAGCGCCGACCACCAAAGCCTCATGGGCTGGCCAGGGGCGGGATCGCGGCACGGCGCCGTGGATCGCGCCAGTCTGCCACCGCGTCACACAGGCTGTTCACCACAATCACCGTGGCCACAAGCACCAGAACAACCCCTTGCACGACAGCAAGATCCCGCTGCGCAACGCCCTGGAACAACAGCCGGCCCAATCCCGGTAAGGAAAAGACGGTCTCAATCACAATCGCGCCGGCGACCAAGAAGCCGAATTGCAAGCCAATGATGGTCACAATGGGCGACCAGGCGTTGGCAAGGGCATGGCGCCGGACGGCTTGGGCATGACTGAGCCCCTTGGCACGCGCCAATGCCACATAGTCTTCATCCATCGCCTCGGCGACGGCCGCGCGAACGATCCTGGTCAAGATTGCCGCTTGCGGGGCGGCCAGCGACACGGCCGGAAGGAGTAACGCCCCAAGCGCTGGCAAAACCCCAGCGCCCCAGCCTGGGAAGCCGCCGGCCGGGGCGATCTTCAGCGTGACGGCAAAGACGAATACCAGCATCAGCCCTAACCAGACATTGGGGATGGAAAGGCCCACCTGCGCGCCGATCTCGACAGCACGGTCGGCAGGGCGCCCTCGCCGCGTGGCAGCGTAAAGGCCAGCAGGCAAAGCGAACATGACCGACAAAACGACCGAAAGAACGGCAAGCGGTACTGAAACACTCGCGCGTTCGGCAAGAAGATCAATGACCGGCACCCCATAGGTGGCGCTTACGCCAAAGTCGCCCACCAGTGCGCGGCCCACAAAATCGGCAAACTGAAGCGGAAGCGAACGGTCAAGCCCCATCTCTGCCCGGAGGCTCGCGATGGCTTCAGGCGATGCGTTCATCCCAAGAAGAACTTCAGCAGGGTCGCCCGGAAGAACGTTCATCGCCAGAAAAATGAGAAGACTGGCGCCGATGAGGGTCGCAGCAAGAACTCCTACACGCTTGAGGAAGGCCTTCAGGCGCCACACGAGAGGCGTCCGTTAAAGTCCCGCCGCACACTCATGTTACTCGGACCAACTCACCCCCGTCACATCGTTTGCTTGAAGGGGGGCGTTTTGCCAAAGACCTGTAAGGCGGGCATCCCAGACGCCAATCTTTGGCAATTGAAACAAAAACGCGTTGACAGCGTCATCGGCCATGCGGGTTTGCACCGTCTTGAGGAGCTCCATCCGCGCGTTCGGATCGCCCTCCGTTTCAAGCGCAGCGAGTGCATCCTTCAAGACTTGATCTTTGGTTGCAAAATAATAATCAGGCCGAGCATAGATGCCCACGTCGGCAGGTTCGGTGTGTGCCACTATGGTGAGGTCGAATTCTTTGCCGCGAAACACCTTCGAGAGCCACTCTGCCCACTCCACCGGCCGAACGCTCGCATCAATCCCCACCTCACGCAGCTGCGCGGCAATGATTTCGCCCGATCTGCGAGCGTATGCGGGTGGTGGCAAGGCAATTTCGACACTGAGATCAGCAACTTGCGCCTCCTCGAGCAAAGCCATCGCCTTGCTCGGGTCGTAAGCGTTTACAGCGGTGACGTCGATATAACCGGGGTCATGCGGGGGGACGTGGGCGCCGATGGGAGTCGCGGTCCCGTACATTGCGCCGTCGATTACAGCCTGCCGATCGATGGCCGCAGAGATGGCGCGGCGGACGCGAATATCGTCAAACGGCGCCTTGCGGGAGTTGATGGCAAGGATTGTCTCACCCTCGGTGGTGCCGATGGAGACCGTGTAGTCGGTATTGGCCTCAAGTATGGGCAGCGATTCGGGGGTTGGAAATGTCGGAAACGCGTGGACATCTCCGGCAAGGAGTGCGGCGAGCGCCACTGTCGGGTCAGCGATGAACGCGAACTCGACTGTGTTCAGCGCCGGCTTTTCACCCCAGTAGGTGTCGCTGCGCACAAGGACCACCCGATCTCCTCGCCGCCAGCGCTCAAACTTGAACGGGCCTGTGCCGACCGGAGTTTGTTTGTTGGCCTCTGCGCTATCGGGGTGGACCATCACCGCATCGCCCCAAGCCAGGGCGTACGGCAAATCACCATCTGGCCGGCTAAGACGGATGGTGAGTTGCAAAGGTCCGTCCACAACCACGTCCTCAATGGCAGCAAACAGCTGAGGTTGTGCATTCTCCGCCCCGTCAGCGCGGGCGCGGTCGAGCGCAAATTTGGCGACCTCAGCGTTGAACGGGCTTCCGTCATGGAAAGTTACCCCCTCTCGCAGCATGAATGTCGCGCTGAGATCGTCCTCGGCGATGGTCCAACTCGTAGCGAGGGCCGGCGCGACGGCGCCGTTGGCGAGCACCCGGGTCAACCCCTCAAAAACGTTGGCATAGAGGATCTCGTCAATGGCTCCCGCAGCCCCAGCGGTTGGATCGAGGTGTGGCGGCTCCAACGCCATCGCCAGGATCAGCCGGTCCGATTGCGGCTGCGCACTTGACGGCGCAGACACTGCAACGGCGGTAAGAATGAACGCGGCAACAAAAGCGAAGCGCTTCATCGACGACCCTTTCAGCGGCTTTCAGCATCGATGCACCGATTAAACGCCAATTTCCCGGCGAACGCCAAGGTGTACCGTGTCGCAAATATGAAAAAGGCCCGGCGGTCTGAACCGCCGGGCCTCCAAACCCCGAGAGGGCGAGGGTCTTAGAAGTCCGCTTGGGCGCGGAGGAAGGTGGTCAAGAGCGAGCCATCTTCGTTGCCGTCGATGTAGCGATACTCGCCCGACACTGCGAAGAGGAGGCCAGACACCGGCTCCCAGCCGACGGAGCCTTGCACGTTGATGTTTTGCTGATCGCCGATGATGTCGTAGTCAGCGTAGGTGTAACCAGCACCAAGGGCAGCAGACACAGTCGGCGTGAAGGCCGTTGTCACACCACCAGCAACCGCGAAGAAGTTACCCATTTCGAGGTTACCGTTGCCGTCAAACACAGCGTCAGGGGCTTCGCCATCAACCAGGGCGAGATCACCAGCGAACGAGAAGCCCATCCCGTCGTTGATGTAGTCCTGAGCACCGAGGGCGTAACCACCTTGGACACCGATCCGCGTACCGTTGCCGAACGGAACGTTGACCTCTACACCGGCACCAACCGCAAAGCCGTAAGTTTCATCGGTAACCCGAATGTCTGCGAAGTTGTTGGAGTCGGAATACTCGGCAATACCGTTGATGTAGTGACCAGCGGCAGACACGTGAGCGCTACCCCAGCCCTGATCGACAACAAGTTTTGCCACGATGTCAGGGATTTGAGCACCACCGTAACGAACGTCTTGGTTGCCGTAGTCGGTATTGAAGATCGCGTTGACATCCGGGCCAGCGATGGAACGACGGTGCTCAGTGTTATCCTCCACCGCAATCTGGGCCAAGAAGCCGTTGCCGAAGTCGAACTGGTAAGCGATCTGGTTGACCTGACCGGTGTTGTTACCAAGGTCGAACGTTTGCTCAATGGTGTAGATGCCTTGACCGCCGCCAAAGGTGGTGGCGAAGCGACCGAGGATAAGGCCACCGAGCTGGATCAGAGCACTGTCGAGTTCCACGGCCGGAGCGGAAGCGCCGTTGTTACCGCGAGGAGCAGAGTCTTTCGTGACGAAGATGTCCACGAAGGTGGTCAGCTGACCAAACTCGGTTTGCGTGACGGTGCTGGTCCGGACGTAACCGCGAGCACGGAAGCGATACAGACGGTCATCGATGTCACCGTCGTAGAAGCCACCAGACTCTCCTTCGAAATCGTCAAAGTCGAAGTAGAGGTTGTAGTCGGTACGGACACGGGTCCGGATCAACATGCAGGTTTCAGTACCGGGGACGAAGAAGTGCCCCGTGCCGGCCGCGTCACAGATGCGGACGTAGTCCACCGGCTCAACAACGACGGGAAGGTCCGCCGCTTGGGCCCCGGTCACCGCGAGAGCACCCGCAGCCGTGCCGAGGACAAGACGCTTGATGTTCATGTCTCGATCTCCAAAAAGGTTCACTGGTTAGATCCTTTGACTTTCACTCCGGCGGTGACCAACGGGCCGAAAGTCGCCGGATCTCGACTGATTTGGATAAGCCGCTGCGGCCCGCCCAAACCGCGATGGGTTTGTTTCCACCCCCGTCGCGAGATGACATTGCGCAACCACCCTGCGCACAGCAACGGAAAGCGTGACGCCAATCACGTTGTTGGCCTTCACTCGGGTCGGCTTGTTGCATGGACAACACAAAAATGCCCTGGACCCGGTGGATTAGCGGCTTGTCAGCAAGGTTGAATTAAGACTTAGCGCGCTTCAGCGGTGGCTTTGGCACGGCCTCAGATGGTGACGAAACCCAGAAAATCCGGGAAGATTCGCCTCAACCACCTCATGAAGCACTGCCCCGCGCCTGCCGCGCAACCAAAAAAACGCGCTGGAGCGTCTCAGAACTGGCAATTTCATCCACGCTGACGGGAAGTGTGTGCCGCCAGTTGGGATACTCGCGGTCGGTGCTAGGTAAATTGACCAGCCGCTCATCGCCCACAACGTCCTCAAGCCGGATGGCCATCAGCTTGGAGGCGCTGCGGGCGAGCGCTTGATGAAGCCTCACCACCATATCGCCATTGAGCGCGTGATCACTCACCCGCGGCGGCAGACCTGCAAGGCCGACAAGCAGGGCTTTTTCCTCATCACGCGCCCGACAAGCGCTCTCAAGATGAGGGCCGGTCAGCATGCCGATCTCGTTTCGGGTCGCAATGTCATCACCGGACCAGAACGCCCTGAGGGGCGCCATGTCGTGGGTGGACAGGCATGCAAGAGAAGCGATTGGGTAAGCCCCCGGTGGCCGCATCCGCTTGCCGTCCCGCTCGAAGGGTAGAATGCGCATGGAGAAGATCCGCCGCTCGCCCATCCGCTCCCGAAAGCCATGGGGAACCACGCCAAGGTCTTCTCCGATGGCGAGCGTCTTGTGGCGGTGGCTCATGTCAACCAGCGCGCTTGTGAGGTCCGGCATCGCCACATAGGCGCCGTCGATGGCGGTTGCCCCGTCGGGAATGAGGTAGAGCCGCTCAAGCCCCATGGCGTGATCGACCCGCATGGCGCCCGCATTCGCCATGGCTGCAGACAGGACATCACAGTATGGCGCACAAGCTTGCTGGCGCAGGGCAACAGGAGAAAGCGCTGAAAGGCCCCAATCCTGGCCAGCCGCTGTGAAAAGGTCTGGCGGTGCACCGACGCGGGCGCCTTTGAGGATGGCGCCGGGGTCGGCCCAGGTGGCAGCACCATCAGGGGCAGTGCCAATGGCAAGGTCGAGGTAAAGCCCAATGGCCATCCCAGCATCAAGGGCCTGTTGGTGAACCGCAGCGACTTGGCTGCGCGCTATATATTGCAGCCAGGCGTGAAAGGCGATCTCCCGACCATGGGACTGCCGGAAGTCTTGGACCTTCCGGCCACCCACCGTCCTATAAGCCTCTGGCCAGGTGGACCATGTCGCCCCATGACCGGCAGCCTGAAAATGGTGGCTTAGTGTTTCAAAGAGGGCGAAGTCTTGAAGAGCGTTGCCGCCAGCCTCCACAAAGCGCACTGCCGACCTGTGTGCGGCCGCCGGCACGTCATCGGCCTTCGCTAGCCACTTCCCGTGTATGGTCCGCAGGATCGACAGCTTTGCCGCTGCGACCGCGCCATAGTCCACCACCTTTCCCATCGCAGGCGAATGCACGCCATCGCGCATCGAGGGACAGAAGCCCGGCACATCGTCCACCGCAATGATGAGCGGGTTAAGAAAGCGCCGATCGGACGGGAAAAAGGGGGACGCGCGCTCAGGTTCAGCTGTGAACAACGCATGGAGCGGATTGAGCCCAATAAAGGAAACCCCAGCGGCCGCGAACGGAGCGATAAGCGCTTGCAGGTCACGCAGGTCGCCAATGCCCATATTGCGGGAAGACGTGAGCTGGTAAAGCTGAAGAGCCACACCGAAGAGCCGGCGCCGGTCGAGGATCGGCGGAACGTAGGCAGAGAAAGGGGCAGCTTGGTCGTTGGGCTGAGCCTGCGGCCGGTCTGGAGCTAGAACACCATCACCCAGGACATCGATGAGTGAGCGAAGTGTTGTCTCAGGAATAGGTCCCGCCCCATCCCACCGCGGCCTGAGGTCAATCCCAGCGGCGCGCGCCTGCGCCGCAAGGGCCGCCGTCATGCCTCATCCAGCGTAACCACCACACCGTAAGGTCCAAGCGCGCTGGAGGATTGCAACGCCCCGCCTGAAACCGCGGCGACAACCTGGCCCTGCGGTCTATCACCTTTGGATGCGTTGGTGAGGTTGACAGCCATCGTCATTGTCGCGCCATCACCCAGACGCCATTTCGCCACAATATGTCCATCTTCGGCTTGGACCAGAGTTCCCGCGTTTGGCCCTATGCCGCGCAAACGCGGTGCAATCTGCTCCCGCCGGGCGGCAAGAAGGGTCCTATAGAGTGTGAGCCAGGCTGCTCCCTCAGGTGTGTTGCGCCGGCTCCAATCGATTTTAGACGCTTCAAAGGTCGCCGCAGCGTTTGGATCTGGAATGTCTTCGCGGCTTTCAGGATCGATGAAGGCGTCAAACTTTGAAAACTCGTTGCGGCGACCTTTGCGCACAGCCGCAGCCAATTCACCGTCGAAGTCGCAAAAGAAGCAGAATGGATTGGTCTCGCCCCACTCTTCGCCCATCCAAAGAAGCGGCGTTTGCGGAGTGAGGAGAAGCATCGCCGTCAGCGCCACCAACATGTCATGGTCGGTGAGGCTGATGAGCCGCTCGCCAAATGCTCTGTTGCCCACTTGATCGTGGTTTTGGTTGAAGATCACGAACTGGGTGAGAGGCTGGCCGGCCGAAGGCACACCCCTTGGCTCATTAGCGTGCATCTTCGAAGGCTCCCCCTGGAAGATAAAGCCCTCGGTGAGTGCGCGGCCGAGTTTGGCCCAGGGGTCGGTGACAAAGTCTTTATAGTAGCCTTCATTATCCCCGGTCGCGATGGGATGGATGACATTGTGAAAATCGTCATTCCATTCGGCCGTGAAGCGCTGCGGCGCACCATTGACATAAGGGTGAAGCGCGACAATGTTGCGCTCGTCCTCGGTGCACAGGTGGACAGGGCGGTCCACATGCTCGCGGATCCTGCGAGCCATCTCTTCAAGGACGTGTTCCTCAGAGCCGTCTTTAATGTGATCGATGGCATCAAATCGCAGCCCGTCCAGCCGGAACTCCTCCACCCAGTAAAGTGGGTTGTCTGAAAAATACGACCGGACCGCTGGGTCCTCAAAGCTCAGCGCAGCGCCCCACGGTGTGTCGCGCTCAGGATCGAAGAAGCTCTTGGCATAGTGCGCCAGATAATTCCCGTCCGGCCCGAAGTGATTGTAGACCACATCAAGGAGCACCATCAGGCCGTGCCCATGGGCAGCATCCACGAAGGCTTTAAAGTCATCGGGCGTGCCGTAGCTTTCATGGGGTGCATAAAGGAGCACGCCGTCATAGCCCCAGCCGCGGCGCCCGCCAAATTGTGCGATGGGGAGCACTTCAACGGCGCTCACCCCAAGGTCGGCAAGATCCCCCAAACGATCGATGGCGGCGTGGAAGGTCCCCGCACCTGTGAATGTCCCAATGTGGAGCTCATAAATGACAGCCTCTTCCCAAGGCCTGCCGCTCCAACTGGTTTTCCAGCGATAGTCGGTCGGGTCCACCAATTTGGACAGGCCATGGACATCGCCGATTTGTGCACGGGCGGCAGGATCGGGAACACAGAGACCATCGGGCAGCACGAAGCCATATCCTGCCCCCACCGGCACTTGATCGGTGATCGTTTCAAACCACCCGTCGCCTTTAAGGTCCATGGGAATGTCCCCGGATGGGGTGCGCAGGCTCAGCGCTGCCACGTCGGGTGCAAAGAGTTTAAATTTTGCGCCGCCATCGACGAGCGTTGGGCCCCAGGTGGGCGCAAAGCGTGCAGAACCGGGTTTTGGAGGGTTTGCCATTGTCATGCCTGGACGTGTGCGCCTGGCTAACGCCGACAGCGCGGGACAAGTGCGGCTAATCCACCTTGGCTGCCACCGCAAGAACAGATCGCGCTGGGACTTGGAACGGCGGCGTCAGCTCTGGGCCATTGTTGTCGGGGAAGATCTGCCCATCGGCGGTGGACAGCAGCTTGTACCAGGGCATGACCTCCATAGAGCCCTGTAAATGAAAGGTCATCTCGTCCTCAAACCCGTTGAAACAGACCACCAGGCGCTGACCGCCAGGGGCTGCCAAGACCATTGTCACAGTTTTTGGGTTCTTGGTGTGCCAATCCGCCTCACCCATGGTGTGGCCGTCAGGCTTCAGCCAGATCACCTCCTTCGCCTCATCAGCTGAACCTTCAAGGGGCCGGCCATGGAGAAAATGGCGATGGGTCAGCATGGGGAAGGTTCGGTGGATCGCAATCAGCCCCTGCACAAACTCTTGGAGCGCAGCGTCTGCCGGGCTGTGGCCAGTCCATGGGAGCCAACTGATTTCGCTGTCTTGGCAGTAGGCGTTGTTGTTGCCCGCCTGGCTGCGGCCCACCTCGTCCCCCATGAGCAGCATGGGCGTGCCTTGGCTAAGAAAGAGTGTGGTCAGGTGATTGCGGCGCATCTTGTGGCGAAGCGCCACAATAGCCGGGTCATCCGTCTCGCCTTCCACACCGCAGTTCCAGGAGCGATTGTCGCCATGGCCATCCTTCCCGCCTTCGCCATTCGCTTCATTGTGTTTCTCATTGTAGGAGACGAGGTCGTTGAGGGTGAAACCGTCGTGTGCGGTCACAAAGTTGACGCTGGCATAGGGCCTGCGCCCGGCGTGATCAAATAGGTCTGCCGACCCTAAAAGGTTACGCGCCAGGCCGGGCAGATGGCCGGACTCGCCACGCCAGAAAGATCGGACCTCGTCCCGATAGCGGCCGTTCCACTCAGCCCAGCCCGGTGGAAAATTGCCAAGCTGATAGCCCTGATGGCCAAGGTCCCACGGCTCAGCAATGAGCTTCACCGTCTGTAACACAGGGTCCTGCATCACTGCATCCAAGAACGCGGCTGACTTATCATAGCCGTGCCCGTCACGTGCCATGGCGGGGGCAAGATCAAACCGGAACCCGTCAACCTTACAGACGTCCACAAAGTATCTGAGCGAGTCCATAACCATCTGCAGCACACGCGGCTGGCCAAGGTTGACAGTATTACCCGTCCCAGTTGTGTCATGATAGTAACGCTTGTGCTCTGCCAGCATATAGTAGCTGGCATTATCTATCCCTTTAAAGGAAAGAGTTGGCCCAAGGTGGTTTCCTTCGGCCGTATGATTATAGACGACATCAAGAATGACTTCGAGACCTGCCTCATGAAGGCGGCGCACCATGAACTTAAACTCACGTTCGCGCAGGTTTGGAGAAGAGTACCGGGCTGCTGGGGCGAAGAACGCGAGACTGTTGTAGCCCCAATAGTTGCGCAGCCCCTTTTGCAGTAAAATTCGGTCATCCACAAAGTAGTGGATCGGCATCAGTTCGATGGCCGTCACGCCGAGTTTAAGGAGATGGTTTATGACCCTATCATCGGCGAGACCGGCAAACGTACCGCGCAGCGGCTCAGGAAGGTCGGGGTGGCGGGCTGTCATCCCCTTCACGTGCGCCTCATAGATGATGGTGCGCTCAAAGGGAATGTTGGGCTTTCGGTGATCGCCCCAACTATAAGCCTCGTCCACCACCAGGCATTTGGGCATGGCAGGCCCTGAATCGCGGCGATCGAACGACAAATCTTCGCGGGTTGAGCCGAGCCTGTAGCCAAACATGGAATCGTGCCAGCGAAGCTCCCCCTTCAGCGCCCGCGCATAGGGGTCGATCAAAAGCTTGTGGTGGTTGAACCGGTGCCCCGCATCAGGGTCGTAAGGTCCGTAGACCCTATAGCCATAGGCCTGCCCCGGCTTCACATCGGGCAGATAGATATGCCAAATGTCGTCGGTCTTCTCAGGCAGAGTTATCCGCGCCGTTTGCCGGCGGCCAACCCCGTCATAAAGGCAAAGCTCCACCTTCGTCCCATGGGCGGAAAAGAGCGCGAAGTTGGTGCCAGATCCATCAAAAGTGGCCCCGAGGGGCAGCGGCGCGCCAGGTTCAATGCGCATAGGGCTCAATCAGGCACCAGCACCAGCGCAGCAAGGGGCGGCAGTGTCAGGCTGATAGAATGGGGCTGGCCGTGATACCCCTCGTCGGAGGCGGCAACCACACCGCCATTGTCGACACCCGAGCCCCCGTAGTGGCGCCCATCTGTGTTGATTGCCTCACGCCACCGGCCCCCGCGCGGCAGTCCAATCTTGTAGTTGCCGCGCACGACCGGGGTAAAGTTGAGGATGGTCACCGCGGGCGAACCGTCTTCAGCATAGCGCGCAAAGATGAAGATGCTTGCTTCGGCATGGGACGCATCAATCCATTGAAACCCTTGGGGCACACAGTCTTGCTCGTGGAGGGCGGGTGTAGAGCAATAGAGGCTGTTGAGGTCGCGCACCAAATCTTGAATACCCTTGTGCGCACCGTCTGCCAACAAATGCCAGTCCAGGCTTTGCTCGTGCGTCCACTCGCGCAGCTGGGCAAACTCACCCCCCATGAACAGGAGCTTCTTGCCCGGATGGGTCCACATAAACGCAAAGTAGGCCCGCAGATTGGCAAACCGCTGCCATGCATCGCCAGGCATCTTTGCAATGAGTGAGCCTTTTCCATGGACCACCTCATCGTGGCTCAGCGGCAAGATAAAGCTTTCTGAGAATGCGTAGAGGAGCCCGAACGTCAGGTCGTTGTGGTGATGACGTCTGTGGACGGGATCTTTCGACATGTAGCGGAGGGTGTCGTGCATCCACCCCATGTTCCATTTATAGTCAAACCCCAGCCCACCCTCTTCCACAGGGCGGGACACGTTGGGAAAGGCGGTGGACTCTTCTGCCGCTGTCATAACGCCAGGGCAATCCTCCCAGATGTGCTGTGAGAGCGTCCTGAAAAACGCGATGGACTCCAAGTTTTCCCGCCCGCCATAGATGTTGGGCACCCACTCCCCGTCTTGGCGGGAATAGTCCCGGTAGAGCATGGAGGCCACGGCGTCGACGCGCAGACCATCCACATGGTAGTTCTTCAGCCAAAACAGCGCATTGGCGAGCAAGAAATTCGCAACTTCCTTCCGGCCCAAGTTGTAGATGAGGGTGTTCCAATCGAGGTGGAACCCTTCTTTGGGGTCTTGATGCTCGTATAAATGGGTGCCGTCAAAGCGACCAAGACCATGGGCGTCAGTGGGGAAGTGTGCCGGCACCCAATCGATGATGATGCCAAGGCCTGCCCCATGGGCCGCATCCACCAGCCGCGCAAACCCCTCAGGCGACCCGAAGCGCGAGGTTGGCGCATAAAGGCCGACGGGTTGGTAGCCCCAAGAGCCATCAAACGGGTGCTCCGAAACAGGCATCAGCTCAATATGCGTAAAGCCCATATCTTTGGCGTAAGGGATCAGCGTTTGCGCAAGCTCGTCATAGTCAAGGAGGGTGTTGCCGTCCTTGCGTCGCCAAGAGCCCAGATGCACTTCGTAAATGCTAATGGGGCTTTTGCGGTCGTTGGCGCGCGCCCTTGCGTCCACAAACGGGCCATCGCGGAAGGTGTGTGTGGGCAACCCATGAACCTTTGCTGCCGTGCGCGGGGGTTCTTCAGCAGCAAACGCAAAGGGGTCTGAACGCAAAGGTAAAAGCTGTCCGTGAGGGCCAATCAGCTCAAACTTATAAGGTGTCCCTGCCGCAACATGGGGAATGAAAATCTCCCACACACCGACCTCGATGCGCAGTCTCATGGGGTGACGGCGACCATCCCAGCCATTGAAGTCCCCCACCACGGAGACCCGGCGCGCGTTGGGCGCCCAGACAGCAAACCCCACCCCCTCCACACCTTCCATCCTGATGGGGTGCGCACCAAGCCGCTCGTAAAGACGTTTGTGCGCCCCCTCGCCTATGAGGTGGATATCAAGATCCCCCAAAAGGGGGCCAAAACGATAGGGGTCATCCTCAATGCAGGTTGTGCCGCCGGCGGTCACGCTGAGCCTGTAAGGTGGCGCCTCACCATCAACGAGGATTGAGAACAGGCCGTCGGGGTGGATGCGGGCCATGCTTGCGATGGGCGCGTCGTGCATGTCCACCAACGCCACATGTTCGGCGTGGGGCTTGAACACCCGGATGACCGTTGCCGCACCTGCTGCCTCTTGCGCAGTGCCACCACCATGGGCGCGATGGGGTCCAAGGATCGCAAAAGGGTCGGCGTGCCGGCCTGAAACCAGCGCCTCCGCGGCTTGCGGCAACAATGGGTCGGCCCCTCGCGGCTCAGCCATCCCCATGACCTTCACCCGCCGAGCCACCGAAAGACGCATGAGCCGGCACGCTATCATCACCGTCCGGCGAGGTGATCCAGGCGGCCACCCCTTCTGGATCAGCAAGCACATCCATCACACCAGCAAGGGGAATGCGCACCCAACTGGGTCGATGGGCCAGTTCATAGCCCACTTCGTAAATCGCCTTATGGAGAGTGAAGAGATCGAGGAGGACACGGGTGAGCGCAGGCTCGGGCGCTGCTGCACCAATGCCGGCCTGGTAGCTCTCCAAAAAAGCACTCCTTGTGTGGTCGCGCCACTCCATCGCTTTGACCCGGGCGGCATCGGCGTTCACGTCGTGGGTATCGCGCCAGCGGGCAAGGGCCATGGCCGCTGCATAATCAAAGGAGCGCAGCATGCCTGCCACATCGCGGATGGGAGCGGTCTTGGCGCGCCGCTCATCGAGGGACCGGGAGGGCTCGCCTTCAAAGTCAATCACCACAATATCGGACTGCCCGATGAGGACTTGGCCGAGGTGATAGTCACCATGAATGCGCGTCTTGTGGCCTGATGGTTCAGCTTGCGCGGCAGCCCGATAGCGCTCCGCGATCTGATCACGCGCGGCAAGCACAGCTTGTGCATCCTGGCGCACATCATCGGGCAGCGATGGAAGTTGTGCGCTGAGGCGTGACAAGACCGCATCCGCCTCAAAAATGGCATCGTCAGCCCAGGCCTTGAGGTCTTCCGCTGTAATGGGCTCAGGGGCAAAGTCCTCATCCCCCCCATGCACTGCAAGGGCGCAATGCATTTCAGCGGTGCGTGTTCCTGTAAGAGCACCAATGTCGAGCGGGAAGCCCAATACCGCCTCATCGGGTTGGCTCAAAAGCTCAGTCTCAAGGATATCCGCGCCTTCCAGATGGCGCACCAACGCGTCGAGAACGGCAGCCCAAGCATCCCCCTGGTTGGGGACAAACGCAAAGGCGGAGGCAAGAACAGCACTCTCGCCATCACTCGCCTGTGTTGCCCCAATAGTTCCCAAAAGCGCAGGCGTGCCTGGAAAACGCGAAACTTCGGTGAGGTGCCTGCCAATTTCCACATCCGGCTGCTCGCCTGCCCGAACCCGTCGGTAGATCTTCAATATCAGCTGCTCGCCGAACACAATCGACACATTCGATTGCTCAACCCCTAAGGGACGCGGGGCGCTCAACGGGCCAATCTCGCGCAGAGCATCAGCCCCTCGGAAGGTTACAGTGTAGCCGTCCGAGTGCCGCTCCACACCTTCGCTCATCATGGTGACCAACTGGGCAGCAAGATCTTCATCAAACGTGCCGTCGATGAGTGCACCGAGCTTGGGGCCGTGGCGCACGCGGGCCAACGTATAGGAGAGTTTGGGCGCGCCATGGCGCACATTCTCTTCCCCCCAAAGGACAGACAGCGGGGCGTGGTAGGTCTGATGGTTGCCGCCAACAACAACGTCAAGCTTGGTAAGGGCATAGCGGCCTGCCGCATCGAGCGTTGCAAGGGGGGTGATGGTCACCTTTTCGATGGTATCATCCTTGGCCGCAAACCACCGCTGAAGCGGCAAAAATTGTGGGAGCGTCACCGCTTCCAGCTGCGTTTTTTCGCGCCCCGATAGCGCCCTGTCGATTTTACCGTTCGGTGCGGTCAGCGTCAGAAAATCAGGGAGCATTTCGGGCACAGGCTCGTGCCAAAGCGGGGCTTCTTCGGGCCCTGCCAGCAAGAACCAAAAGAAACCATACGCGGGCAATGTCAGCATATAGGGAAGGTCGCCAATGGGCGGAAACGGCGACCGGCCGGACAGCTCAACAGGCACCCGCGTTCTGTGCGCAGACAGATCAAGCTCCACCGCTTGAGCCGAGCGCGACAGGTTTGCCACACACAAAATCGTCTCGTCTTCAAATTCGCGCAAATAGGCGATGACCTTGCGGTTGCGCGGATAAATGAAGGTGAGCGTCCCCCGCCCAAAGGCTTTATGTTGCTTGCGCACCAAAATGATGCGCCGCATCCAGTTGAGGAGCGATGAGGGGTCGTGCTCCTGCGCCTCCACATTGACCGCCTCGAACCCGTAGATGGGATCCATCACCGGCGGCAGGTAGAGCTGTTGGGGGTTGGCGCGGCTGAACCCGCCATTGCGGTCCGCCGACCATTGCATCGGCGTTCTCACCCCATCGCGGTCACCCAGGAAGTAATTGTCGCCCATGCCGATCTCATCGCCATAGTAAATCACCGGGGTTCCGGGCATTGATAGCAAAAACCCGTTCATCAGCTCGATCTTGCGGCGATCGTTTTGGAGAAGTGGCGCGAGGCGGCGGCGGATCCCCAAGTTTATCCGGGCGCGCTGATCTTCCGCGTAAGTGCGCCACAAATAATCGCGCTCTTCTTCGGTCACCATTTCGAGGGTGAGTTCATCGTGGTTGCGCAGAAAGATCGCCCACTGGCACTCTTCAGGGATTTCCGGTGTCTGGCGAATGATATCGGTGATGGGATGGCGATCTTCTTGGGCGAGCGCCATGTACATCCGCGGCATCAGCGGGAAGTGAAACCCCATCTGGCACTCATCGCCTTCACCAAAATAGGGGCGCGTATCTTCAGGCCACTGGTTGGCTTCAGCCAACAGCATCCGCCCATCGTAGCGCTCATCCATGGCTTTGCGCAGCTCTTTCAAGACTGCGTGGGTTTCGGGCAAGTTCTCGTTGTTAGTGCCCTCCCGCTCCACCAGGTAGGGGATGGCATCAAGCCGTAGCCCGTCCACCCCCGTGTCGAGCCACTGGTTCATCACGGCGATGACTTCTTCCATCACCTTGGGATTGTCAAAGTTGAGGTCGGGCTGGTGGGAGTAAAACCGGTGCCAGAAATACTGCTCCGCAACAGGGTCCCACGTCCAGTTGGATTTCTCTGTGTCGATAAAGATGATCCGAGTTTCCAGATACTTCTGGTCTGTGTCGGACCAGACATAATAGTCGCGCTCTTCTGACCCCTTCTCGGCCCGCCGCGCGCGCTGGAACCACGGATGAAGGTCGGAGGTGTGGTTGATCACCAGCTCAGTAATGACCCGAATGCCCCGCCGGTGGGCCTCCTTCACCACCTTGGCAAAGGTTTCAAAGTCTCCGTATTGCGGGTTAATGGCGGTATAGTCGGCAATATCGTACCCATCGTCTTTGAGCGGCGAGGGATAAAAGGGCAAAAGCCAAATCGTCGTCACCCCAAGCGCTTGCACGTAGTCGAGCTTGGAGAGCAGGCCATCAAAGTCGCCAAAGCCGTTGTTGTCGGCATCCATGAACGCTTTGATGTGAAGCTGATAGATAATGGCGTCTTTATACCAATCGCGAACACTGCGATCGATCTCGCCGTCCGCTTCAATGTCAGTTTCTGAGACGGGCGCAATCGCATCCATCAGTTCTCTCCTGCTGGCGGAATGAGCCGCCAAATAAAATAGGGTCGTTGCGCCGGCTCGATGTGCACATGTTGGACTTTCCCAGTCCACGTGAAGCGGTAACCCGCCACAAGATCTTCCACGTCGATGGACGCGTCGTCGGGTAACCCGAACTCCCAAAGCGGAACTTCGAAATGTCCGCCTTGACCGTTATGGGGGTCAAGGTTCACCGCAAAGAGCAAGAATGAGGATTTATCGGCGGTTCGCTTGCCATAGTACAAAATATTGTCGTTCCACATGTTGTAGAATTCTATATTTGTAAATTCTTGCAACGCTGCGTGTTGTTGGCGCAGCGTGTTCATCAGTGCAATATCTTGGCGAATGTGGCCAGGGCGATCCCAATCCCAGGCGCGGATCTCATACTTTTCCGAGTTGAGATACTCTTCTTTGCCCGGAATCGGCGTCGCCTCGCAAAGCTCAAAGCCGCTATAGACCCCGTAGTTGCCAGCAAGGGAGGCGGCCAAAACAAGGCGCACTTGAAAGCCTGGCCGCCCAGATTGCTGCAAGTAAACGGGGTTGATATCAGGCGTGTTCACAAAGAAATTGACCCGCATGGTGTGACGCTTTTCTGAGCGCGTCAGCTCCAGCATATATTCAGTCAGCTCCACTTTTGTATTGCGCCAGGTGAAGTATGAATACGATTGTGTAAACCCAAGCTTTGCGAGACGATGCATCACCTTCGGTCGCGTGAACGCTTCCGATAAGAAGATGACATCGGGATACTCGCCCACGATGTCGGCAATCACCCATTCCCAGAACGGGAATGCCTTGGTGTGCGGATTGTCCACCCGGAAGATTTTGACGCCGTGCTCAATCCAAAAGCGAAATACATCGCGCTGGGTGGTCCATACGGCAGGGATCGCCCGGTCCCCCTCATAAAAACGCACGTTGACGATGTCTTCGTACTTTTTTGGCGGGTTCTCGGCGTATCGAATGGTCCCGTCAGGGCGCCAATCAAACCAGTCATGGTGCTGTTTGATCCAGGGATGATCAGGTGAACAGTTGAGCGCATAGTCAAGGGCAATCTCAAGACCTTGCTCGTGCGCCCGGTCCACCAATCGCTTGAAATCTTCGAACGAGCCAAGCTCTGGGTGAATGGCGTCGTGGCCCCCCTCCGCTGCGCCGATGGCGTAGGGGCTGCCAGGGTCCCCCGGCGCGGCCGTCAAAGAGTTATTGCGCCCTTTCCGGTTGGTTTTGCCGATCGGATGGATGGGCGGGAAATAAAGAACATCAAACCCCAGACCACGCACATAAGGCAGCCGGTCGATCACATCGTCAAACGTCCCGTGGCGGTTTGGGTCACCCGATTGGGAACGCGGCATCAGCTCGTACCAGGCCGAAAAGGCTGCGGTGCGCCGGTCAACCATTAATCCCAGCGTCTTGTGATACTGGGTGAGGTTACCGCGCTTGCCCGCCCGCTGAACGAGGGCAGCTGTCTGCGCCGAGGTCATCACCTTGTGGCGGGTAGCATCATCAGCTTCACCCATATGGATCGAGAGCTCTTTGAGGGCGGAGCGGTCATCACCTGTCCCCCTTTCAGAGGCCGAAAGCGCCTCCAGAAGCTGCGCCCCTTCTTCCAGTTCCAGCGCGATGGAAATGGCGGCGGCGTGCTTCTTAGTCACCTCAGAAAGCCACATCTGCCACAGATCGCGCCAGCCGATGATGGTGTACTCGTGCTTGGCATTGGAGCTCGGTGTGAAGGTGCCGCGCCAGCGCTGATTGTCGAGGGGCAGGAGCGGCGCTTCACTCCACACCTCCTCGCCCACAACGCGCCACAGCACCGCCGCATCCACCAGGTCGTGCCCTTCGGCAAATACATCCGCTTCGACGGTGAAGGGCTCCCCCACGATCGTTTTGGCACCAAAGCGGCCTCCATCGATCTCAGGGCTCACCCCCTCAATCACAACCCTGTCTGCAGCAAGTCGGCTGATGAGGTCATCGACCGATCTTGGTCGATCAGGGTCTTGCGCAGGGGACGCCGGCTCGGGAATGGCCGTGTTCGACACTGGTGTCATGGTGGAGTTACCAGTTTTTCTGTTGTTTTAATGCGCTGTTACGCACGCACACGGAACGCTATGGCCACCCTACTCACAAGAGGGTTTCGCGCATACCCGTGGGACCGGTCATCAACCCTGTGACACTGCACACCGCCCCCAAAGGCCCAGTGGCACAAAACGTCACGCCACAACACGCGCTCAGCGGCTAACCTGTCCTGCGGGGCAAAGGAAGGCGGATTAGCGTTTCATCTCCACCTCGATGAAAGCGATCTCGCTATCGGTCTCGTTGATGACGTCATGCTCCACACCTTTGAGGCGGGTGTAGCTTTCACCAAAACGGATAGGGACTTGGGTTGTTGACCCATCCGCGGTCTCGATGGTCAGTGTTCCAGGGACGATCGGCACGACCACATAGTCATACTCATGACGGTGGAAGCCCGTGGCCGTGCCGGGCGGGAAGCGATACTCCGTCACCCGGACGTGGGCTTCATCAATCTGCAAGGTTGCCGTTGCCAGTTCCCGCGCCATTGTGCACTCCTTCGTTGCTGTCTCGCCGCGTCCTAGTGTGCTAAGCGAAAGCTCTCGTACCCTTCAGCACACAAGGCCATCGCGCCCATTGGGACACACATTATGGACCTGAGCCCAACCCACAATCAGTCATTGTTGGATCTTGACCGGGAAAACATCTTCCACCCGTTCACCAATCCTAAAAGTCACGTGGAAACCGGGCCCAAAATCATGGTGGAGGGTAAGGGCATCACCCTCACCGGCCACGATGGGAAAACCTTCATCGACGCGCTAGCCGGGCTTTGGTGCGTCAACGTGGGCTATGGGCGCAAAGAGATTGTGGACGCCATCGCCCATCAGGCCGCGCGGCTTCCGTATTACCACTCGTTTGCGTCCATGGGCACTGAGCCTGCTGTCTACACCGCTGACACGATCCGAAGGCTCGCGCCCGGCGACATGGCTCGCGTGTTTTTCGGCGTTTCAGGCTCTGATGCCAACGACACCCAAGTCAAGCTCGTGTGGTACTACAACAACCTCAAGGGACGGCCACACAAGAAAAAGATTATCGCCCGCGATCGGGCCTACCATGGGGTGACGGTGGCAGCGGGCTCGCTCACCGGCCTTCCGATGGTGCACGCCGCTTTTGATCTGCCGCTCCCACAGGTGGTGAGGGTACGTTGCCCCCATTACTTCCAAGAAGCCGAGGCGGGAGAGAGCGAAGACGCGTTTTCCGACCGTCTCGCCGCCGAGCTTGAAGCCACCATTGAAAAAGAGGGTCCTGAAACCGTGGCCGCCTTCATCGCCGAGCCAGTCATGGGCGCCGGCGGGGTGGTGGTGCCGCCGCGAGGCTACTTTGAAAAGGTGCAGGCGGTTCTCAAAAAGTACGATATTTTGTTCATCGCCGACGAGGTCATCTGCGGTTTCGGCAGGCTTGGCGACATGTTCGGCTCAGACACCTATGGCATCAAACCGGACATGATCTCTGTCGCCAAAGGGATCACGTCAGGCTACCAGCCCCTGTCGGCTGTGATGCTGGGTGAAGAGGTATGGTCCACCATACGCGATGACTCCGAGCATCTTGGGGTGTTCGGCCACGGCTACACCTACACGGCCCACCCCATCGCTTGCGCCGCCGCAAACGCAAACCTTGAGATCTTGGAGCGCGAAAACCTCACCCAAAACGCGCGAACCGTCGGCGCCCACTTCCAAAAGAACTTGCGAGAGCGGTTGTCAGACCACCCGTTCGTGGGCGAGATTCGCGGGCTCGGCCTCATCGCTGGCGTGGAATTTACCAAAGAAAACGGGAAGGCCACCAACTTCCACCCGTCCGCTGGTATCGGCAAACTCTTCGCGGCCGAAGCCCTGTCGCGCGGCCTTGTGGTGCGCGCCATGGTGAACGACACGATCGCGATGTCACCGCCCCTCATTCTGACCACGGACCAGGCCGACCAAATCGTCGACCTTTTCAGCGACACGCTCGACGCGATTACCCCGCAAATGCAGGCCGCCGCCAGCAGCTGAGCGGGCTATTGAGTCCCCCGGTTTAGCCCACAACGCCGGTCCGCCCAGGCTCACTGGGCGAGAGGCTGGGGGCTGGAGGCTGGTGGGCTTAAGGTCGGTGGGTGAGGCGCCAGGTGACGGCGCACCCTTCCCACCGCAAGCGAGCCACGCCGCGGCAATCGGCAATAGCTCCCACCCAACGCTAGCGCCCCAGCGCTGGCGCCTCAAAGCTGGCCCATGCTTGACGCAAGCTTGAGGCACTAAGCTCCACTCGCGAGCGGTCTGCCACCATGAATGTTGCGGACGGGTCTTCACCCACCAGGGTGTGCCCGCAGGGGTCTTCACCCCGAACATCCGCTCCTCG
>JBCDLN010000019.1:0-23601 GCA_038745295.1 Pseudomonadota bacterium
ATGCTCCACCTCTCCATCGGCGAAGAAAGTGCAGCGGTGGGCGTCTCGGCCGCGATGCGCGATGGGGACACCTTCACCACCCACCATCGCGGGCACGGGATCTTCCTCGCCCGCGGCGCCGATCCCCATAAGATGATGGCAGAAATTGCCGGCAAGGCGGACGGCTATTGCGCCGGCAAGGGCGGCTCTATGCACATTGCCGACATGGGGCTTGGTCACCTGGGCGCGAACGCCATTGTGGGCGGCGGCATTCCGGCGGTGGTGGGCGCTGCGCTGGTGGCCAAACGGCGCCAGTCTGGGGCTGTGTCCATCGCCTTCTTCGGCGATGGCGCCATGCAGCAAGGGATCTTGTACGAAAGTATGAACATGGCGGCCCTTTGGGGGCTTCCGGCCCTGTTTGTCTGCATCAACAATCAGTGGGGGATGGGAACGCGGATCGATCAGGCGACCCGCGCCACCGCCCTTCATGAGCGCGCGCTCTCCTTCGGGCTGGAGGGCGAAACAGTGGACGGGCTCGATGTGCGCACCGTCCAAGCGGCGGCGCAGCGCTTGGTGGACGGGGCGCGGATGGGCCGGCCCGGCTTCCTGGCGGTGGACTGCTACCGCTTCTTCGGCCACGCGCGAAAAGACAAAAGCCCCTACCGCAGTGAAGCCGAAGAGGCGGAAGGCCGGCGCAAAGACCCCCTCGTTTTCGCGCGGGAGGCGCTGGTGGCAGACGGCTTAGCCGAGCCAAGCCTTGATGAGATCGACCGCGCGGCCGCTGAGGAGATGGACAGCACCATCGACTTTGCCATCCGCGCCGAAGAGCCCGCGTTGGAGACCATGTTCCGGGACGTTTTTGCGCCGGGAGAACTTGAGCCCGAACCGGTGCGCACCCGCCTTGCCCGCACCATGGCAAGGGACTGACCAATGCCCCTTCTCACCTACCGCGATGCGCTGCGCCAAGCCCTTGCTGATGCCATGCGCGATGACCCCGACATTTTTGTGATTGGCGAAGAGGTGGGGCGCTATGGCGGCGCCTATGGGGTCACCAAAGGTCTGATCGAGGAGTTTGGTGCTGAGCGCCTTCTCGATACGCCCATCTCGGAAGCTGCTATCGTGGGAACAGCCGTCGGCGCTGCCATGGCCGGGATGCGGCCTGTGGCTGAGCTGATGTACGTGGACTTTGTGGGCATGACCATGGATCAGCTCGCCAACCAGGCGGCTAAGATCCGGTATATGTTCGGCGGCCAAATCGGTGTGCCGATGGTCCTGCGCACCCAAGGGGGAACGGGGCGATCGGCGGGCGCGCAACACAGCCAGAGCCTTGAAGCCTACATCATGCACACCCCTGGTCTGCGCCTTGCGATGCCGGCGACAGTTGCCGATGCCTATCATCTGTTGCGTCAAGCGCTCACGCAGCCTGACCCTGTGGTGTTCATCGAACACAAAGCGCTCTATGCCCGCAGCGAAGACGTGGACCTTGCCGCCCCTGTCCCTGCATGGGGGAAGGCCGCGGTGCGCCGGACCGGCGATGACATTGTCATCGTCACCTATTCGCGCCAGCTCCACTACGTCATGGACGCAGCCCAAACCCTCGCCGCAGAGGGGATCGAGGCGACTGTCATTGATGTGCGCACCCTCAACCCGCTCGATTTTGACACCATCGGCACCGCTGTTGAGCGGGTAGGAAAGGCCATGGTGGTCTCTGAAGGGCCGATGACAGCTGGGGTTGCCGCTGAACTTGCCGCACGGATTTCGGAGGAGTGTTTTGACTTCTTGGAGGACCCTGTCCTGCGGGTTGCGGGAGAAGATATCCCGATCTCTGTGTCGGTGGCGCTGGAGGCGGGTTCTGTCCCCTCGCCGTCCATGATTGTGGATGCCGGCCGGGCGCTCGCCTCGTGAGCGAAGTGACGCTGTCCTTACCGCGTCTGGGCGAGACCATGGAGGAAGGCCAGATCGTCGCCTGGCTCGTGAAGCTTGGTGAACCCTTTGAGCGGGGCCAGGCCATCTTAGACCTCGAAACGGATAAGACCGTTGTGGAAGTGCCTGCGCTGGGGGCGGGGACGATCACCAAAACCTTAGCCGAGCCTGGGGAGCGCGTGGCAGTCGGCGCGCCCATCGCTACCATCGATATCGGCGATGGGCCGGACTGGACCCGCGAGGATGATGGCAAAGATGGCGGCGACGAGGCGAAGGCAGAACCTGCGCCAGCTCCGCTCGCGGACCCGTCAGCCACCCTCGTCGACCCGGCAGTGGCACTTGCGCCCGACCCGGCCCTTGCGCCCGACCCGGCCCTTGCGCCCGGAGCAACGCCGTCACCCAACCCCGGAAATGCTGGGGCACCCATCCCAAGCCCAGCGCCGCCCGCAGCACCTGGGGCGCGACCCCGTGCAACGCCAGCTGCGCGGCGCTTGGCGCGGCGCCAAGGGGTGTCCATTGGAGCGCTCACCGGAACCGGCCGGCGTGGCCGCATAGAGGTGGCGGACGTTGCGGCAGCAGGGGCTTTGGTAGACGTGCGCTTTTGCGGGCCGGTGGCGATCCGCGAGGCGGGACCGGCGGGCGGCGCGCCGGTCTTCCTTCTCCATGGCTTTGCTGGGGATGGGACCACCTTCACCCAGCTCATGCGCGCGCTCAGCAAAAGCGGGCGACAGGTTGTGGCCGCCGATCTGCCAGGCCATGGGGCGACCCGAGCCGAAGCTCTCTCGCTCGATGACCTTCACCAGGGGATGGAGAGCGTTTGTGACGCCGCGTTTGGCGATGGGCCGATCCACCTCGTGGCCCATTCCATGGGCGCTGTGCCGGCGGTGGCGCTTGCCCAACGGCGGCCGCTCCATAGTCTCACCCTGATTGCCCCAGTTGGGCTCGGCCTCTTCATCGATGCCCCCTTCCTGGATGGTGTGGCCGCAGGCCCCAGCGCAGGCGAGCTCTCCCACCTTCTATCAAGGCTTACCAACGGTCCCTCGCCGCTCTCGCGCGATGCCATTGACGCTTTGTCCCAGGAGCTTGCCAAGGGCCGCTTGCGTCACCTCGTTGGCGCCATCCACGGTGCGGCCGGGCAGCGGATTGATCTTCGCAAAGACCTTGCCACACTTGCCAAGGACACTGCGGTGCGGCTGATCATCGGCCACCAGGATCAGATCCTCAATTGGCGTGATTGCCTTGACGTCTCGGCCCATATCGCCGTCCACCATCTGCCGCGCGCAGGGCACATGCCCCACTGGGACGACCCCAAGAGTGTTGCTGACATCATCATGCGTGCCAGCGCATGATCGCACAGGCACCCTCAAAAGGCTGGCTCTGAAGCCCTCGTGCTAAGCCGGCGCAAAACACAATGATAAGAAAGGAGCGCCCGTGGCCTATTTTCTGACCGTTGATGGAGGCACCGAATCGCTGCGAGCGCGCATCTACGATGCGTCCGGCACCTGCCTGGCAAGCCATGCCGACCCCTACCGCACAGCCTTTTCGGCCGGCGCACGGGCTGAACAGGACCCCGCTGACTGGTGGCAAAACTTTGTGTCTGCAAGCAGAGCGGCCATCCAAAAGGCAGGCATTGCCGGGGCCGACATTGAAGCGATCGCCTACGCCACGACAAGCTGCTCGGTGGTGGCGCTCGATGAAAACGGCGATGCGTTGCGCCCCGCGCTCATCTGGATGGATTTGCGCGCCCACGAAGAAGCGCAGATGGTGCTCGCCACCGGCGATCTGGCACTGGCGATCAACGGGGCCGGGTCGGGACCAGTTTCAGCCGAATGGATGCTGCCCAAAGCGCTCTGGCTGAAACGCAACGAGCCCGCCATTTTCGATGCCGCCCATAGGATCTGCGAATACCAAGACTTCCTGACCTATAAGCTCACCGGTGAGTGGGCGGCGAGCCTCGATAATGTCGGCCTCAGATGGCACTACCGCAACGATGCGGGCGGTTGGGCCGGCTCCCTCGCGAGGGCCCTGGGGCTAGAGGCGATCTTGGACAAATGGCCGCCGCGGGTCGTCGCCCCCGGTGAGGTGGTCGGAACGCTAACGGCGAAGGCCGCCGAGGCGCTTGGCCTTCCCCAGTCGGTGAAGGTGGTGCAGGGCGGGGCCGATGCGCTCATCGGAATGATCGGTCTTGGCGTTGCAAAGCCGGGGCAACTGGCGCTGATCACCGGCTCGTCTCACCTTCAATTCGGTGTCACCGATGCGCCGCTTTACGCCCAAGGCGTTTGGGGGGCCTACGCCGACATCGTCTATCCTGGCCGCTACATTGTTGAAGGGGGGCAAACCTCCACTGGCTCCATCATCAACTGGTTGGGACGGCTCACCGGCGGGCTCGACTATGGCGAACTCAATGAAAAGGCCGCCACCTTGGAGCCCGGCTGCGATGGCCTCATTGTGCAGGACCACTTCCAAGGCAACCGCACGCCCTACACCGATCCGCTGTCGCGCGGTGCCATCATCGGGCTGACCTTGGCCCATGAACGGCATCATATTTTCCGCGCCATCATGGAAGGGATCTCCTTTGGCACCAAGGCGATCCTCGATGCGTTTGCGCGGGCGGGCTATCGCGGCTCAGAGATCACGGTTGGCGGCGGGGCGACGGCGTCTCCTTTGTGGGTGCAAATCCATGCCGATACCGCTGGGCTTCCCGTCCGGGTGCCAGCATCGGCTGATGCGCCGTCAGTGGGGTCGGCTGTGCTCGCCGCCCATGGTGCGGGCCACTTTGCCACCATCGATGAAGGGATCGAGGCGATGGTGGCACCGGGCCACACCGTCGACCCCATTCCAGAAAACGTTGCCCGATATCAGGAGATCTACCCGCGCTACCTCGCGCTCTATCCCGCAGCGAAGGGTGTTCTGAACACCTAGGTCGGGATGCTGTTATTGGTCGTCCATACACGACGATCAGGCAACACTGGGCCCGCCCCGCGCACCCACCGGCGGTCCCGCCTAGGTGTAGAAGCTATGAAGGTTGTTCACTCTCAGCTGTGCCAAATCTCAGAAGTGCTCCCCAAGAACCCTTCACATGTTCCTTTGGTGGGACACCAAACAGCGACGTTCCTTCGGAGCCGACACGGTCAGAACCCCGCGGTGGGCCTGATGGGTCAACCCCGAAGAGCGAAGCGTGGGTTGATGCATCAGGCCCACGGCGGGACAATTGACCATAGGCGGGAGCAGTGAGGCACGGCCCCATACGGCGGTTCCGCCATGAACAACGGTGATGGAAACGACATCTAAGTGGGCAATGCCGTCACCCTTGCACCGCACAGCTTGAATTCGGGGATCTTGCCATAGGGGTCGAGCGCCGGGTTGGTGAGAACGTTCGCAGGCGCTTCACCAAAGCAAAACGGGATGAAGATTGAGCCGGGGGCAAGGTCGCGCCCCGTCCTGAGGCTGAGGTTCACATGCCCGCGGCGGGTCTCCACCTGCACCATCTGATTTTCGTGGAGCCCGAGGCGCTCGATGTCGACCGGGTGCATCGAAACTGTCGGCGCCGGTTCGTGGATGTTGAGAGCTGCGGAATGGCGCGTCATCGCGCCGGTGTGCCAATGCTCAAGAAGCCGCCCGGTGGATAAGAGCATCGGATAGTCATCGTCCGGCATCTCATCAGGCGGCACAAGCGTGGTGGGCACCAACTTCGCGCGGCCGCCCTCAATGGGGAAGCCGGCGCCGAACATGATGTCGTCTCCATGGGCGCCTTCGGTGGCGACGGGGTAGGTGACGGCGCCGTCCGCTTCGAGCCGATCCCAGCCAATATGGTCCAGCGAGTGCATATGGCTGGCCATCTCAGCGTAGACCTCGCTGATGTGGCCGTAGGACCAGCCGAGCCCCATCTGGTTGGCCAGCGCCACAATCAGCTCCCAATCCTGGCGCGCCTCGCCGGGTGGGTCGAACGCGGCCCTGTTCATTTGGACTTGGCGGTTGGTGTTGGTGGTTGTCCCGCACTTTTCGGCCTGAGCAGAGGCGGGGAAAATCACGTCTGCTTGCCACGCTGTTTCGGTGAGGAAAATGTCCTGCACCACCAGGTGGTCGAGCGATGCCAGCGCTTCCCGGGCGTGCTGCTGGTCAGGGTCTGACATCGCCGGGTTCTCGCCCATGATGTACATGCCCCTGATGGCGCCGGCGCGAATGCTGTTGATGATCTCCACAACGGTGAGGCCAGGGTTGGCATCAAGGGCGCGGCCCCAGCTTTCCTCGTAACCGGCGCGCACGCTGAGGGCCCCAGCGTCGCGGTAGTCTGGATAGTACATGGGGATGAGGCCGGCATCCGAGGCGCCTTGCACGTTGTTTTGTCCGCGCAAGGGATGAAGCCCCGTCCCCTCGCGCCCCACGTGGCCTGTGATGAGGCACAGCGCAATCAAGGCGCGCGCATTGTCGGTCCCGTGAACGTGCTGGCTCACTCCCATGCCCCAAAAGATGATGGCGCGCTCAGCGGTGGCAAACGTGCGCGCCACCTCCCTGATGGTATCGGCATCAACGCCGGCAATGGGCGCCATCGCTTCGGGCGAGAACGACATGATGGCGTCTTTTAACGCCTCAAACCCATCAACATGGTCTTCGATGTAGCGCGCGTTGGTGAGCCCTTCGGTGATGATGACGTGGATCATCGCATTGAGGAGCGCCACATCCCGTCCGCCCTTGAAGACAACCGGATGGGTGGCAAACCGCATCAGCCCTTGCTGGCGCGGGTCCATAACGATGAGCTTTGCCCCCCGTTTGGCTGCCGCTTTGATGAAGGTGGCTGCCACGGGGTGGTTCTGCTCAGGCCGCGCGCCGATGACGAGAATGCAGTCCGCATCGTCAACCGCGGTGAAGGGGGCTGAGACGGCGCCTGAGCCGATCCCCTCCATGAGCGCTGCCACCGAGGACGCATGGCATAGCCTGGTGCAGTGGTCGACGTTGTTGGTGCCAAAGCCTTGGCGGATCAGCTTTTGAAAAAGGTACGCCTCTTCGTTGGTGCCCTTTGCGGAGCCAAACCCTGAGAGCGCCTGGCTGCCATAGGTGCCCAAAACTGTCAGGAAGCCTGCGCCTGCCTTATGGAGAGCTTCGTCCCATGTCGCTTCTCTAAAGACCTTATGGCGGTCCTCAAATGAAAGGCGCATGCCGGCCGACTTCGGCGCGTCCTCCCGCCTGATCAGGGGCTTGGTGAGCCGATCGGGGCTCATCACATAGTCGTAGCCGAACCGGCCTTTGACACACAGCCGGTTGTGGTTCGCCGGCCCATCGCGCCCGTCCACCTTGATGATTTTGTCGTCTTTGACATGGACCGTCGTTTGGCAGCCGACGCCGCAGAAGGGGCAGACAGTGTCGGTGGTGCTATCGGCAACGTGAACCTTCTGCGTGCCGGCCTCATTCATCACCGTCCGCTCCAGAAGTGCGCCCGTGGGGCAGGCGGACACGCACTCCCCGCACGCCACGCAGGTGGATTGGCCCATGGGATCGGCCGCATCGAAAGCGGGCATCGCGTCAAGGCCGCGCCCTGCCATGCCGATCACGTCGTTGGACTGAACATCGACACAGGCGCGTTCGCAAAGGTTGCACGCAATGCAGGCGTCTAAGTTGACCACGATCGATGGGTGCGAGGCATCACGGAAGATGCTGTCGAGGGGGATCGTGCCCCCTGCGGCGGGGCGGGTTGAGGCAAAGCGCCGATCCTCGCCAAGGTCCGTGAGGGCGGCTTGGGTCCAAAACGCGGCGTCTGGATCGGGGCCATCCTCGCGGGCGGGCATGTCGGACGCCAACAGCTCGAACACCAGCTTGCGGTTCTTCTCCACTCGCGGGCTCTTGGTGGTGACGCGCATCCCATCCGCGGGCTTGCGCACGCATGACGCAGCAAGGGTCCGCTCGCCGTCGATCTCGACCATGCAGGCTCTGCAGTTGCCGTCGGGCGTATAGCCAGGCGCATCGCGGTGGCAAAGGTGGGGGATCTTGGTGCCGCTGCGCTTGGCGACATCGAAGATGGTTTCCCCTTCAGCGGCACTGACCGTTTCGCCGTCGAGGGTGAAGGTGATGAGCTTGGGTTGGAGGAAGGGGGCGTTCAAAGGTCCTCTCCAAAGTGCTCAATGAGATGGGCGACAGCGTTGGGGGCAGCTTGGCCGAGACCGCAGATGGAGCTGTCGCGCATCACCTCCATCAGGTCGCCGGCAAGGCCGGTATCAAAGTCGGGCGATGTGAGGAGGTGCACCATCTTGTCGGTGCCTGAGCGGCAGGGGGTGCACTGGCCGCAGCTTTCATGGCGGAAAAAGCGCATCAGGTTGGCCGCAGCATCGCGGATGGAATCGCCCTCGCCTAAAATGACCACCGCGTGACTACCGATAAACCCGCCATGGGGTTCAAAGCTGCCAAAGTCGAGAGGGAGGTGAGCCATGGAGGCTGGCAAGATGCCGCCCGAGGCTCCGCCGGGCAGGAATGCTTTGAAGCTGTGCCCGTCGGCCATGCCGCCGCAATAATCCTCAATGAGCCGGATGACGGGGATCCCCGCGGGGGCGATTTTCACACCAGGATCGCGCACCCGTCCCGAAACTGAAAAGGACCGGAGGCCCGCGTGCTGATCGCTCCAACCCTTGGCGGCGAAGGCGTCCGCACCGTGGGCCAAGATTTCCGGCACCCACAGGAGAGTTTCGATGTTGTGGTTCAGCGTGGGGCGGCCAAAAAGCCCCTCTTGCGCAATATAAGGCGGGCGATGGCGCGGCAGGCCACGCTTGCCCTCAATGGATTCGATCATCGCCGACTCTTCGCCGCAAATGTAAGCGCCCGCCCCCCGGCGCAATTCGATGGGCGCGTGGCTTGAAAGCCCAGCGGCGGAAAGCGCGGCAATCTCTCGGCGCAAAATCTCCAGAACGCCTTGATATTCATCGCGCATATAAAGGTAGATGCGCTCAGCTCCCACCACGTGGGCCGCAATCAGCGCGCCCTCAAACATCAGGTGAGGCTTTCGCTCCAGCCAGTAGCGGTCTTTGAAGGTGCCCGGCTCGCCCTCGTCACCGTTGATGGTCATCAGGCGAGGGCCGTCATAGCTGCGCACGATCCCCCACTTGCGGCCAGCAGGAAACCCCGCGCCGCCAAGACCTCTCAGGCGCGCGTCGGACAGTGTTGCCATCACCGCATCGTCAGAAAGATCGCCGCGCAAACACTGTTTGAGGATTTGGTAGCCGCCATCCGCCAGATAGGCATCGAGGGGCTGATAAGGGGCAACGTAAGGGGATAGAGGCGCCTTGAACTCCTCGGTGAGCAACTTGGCAAGCTCAGATGTGGTGGCGTTGCCCACCGCGCGAGCGCCCACTTGTGCAGCAGGCGCCTCATCACACCGGCCAATACAGGGGACGCGTTCGATCACCACGTCGCTTGAGCCTAGCGCTGCCTGCGCCTCCGCAATGAGGGTATCGGCGCCAGCCATCTCGCAAGATAGGCTCTCGCACACCCTAATACGCGCCTTTGGCGGCGGTGCCGCCCCCTCATGGCGCACGTCGAAATGGTGGTAAAAGCTTGCAACGCTGTGGACCTCTGCCTGCGACAGCCGCATCAGGTCGGCAAGGGCAGCGATGTGGCGCACATGGATGGCGCCTGTCCCGTCCTGGATGAGGTGGAGCGCTTCGATGAGAAGGTCGCGCTCCAAAGGCAGATCCCCTAAGAGGGTGCGGACCTCCTTGAGGGAAACGTCGTTGACCTGGCGGCCCTTCGGTGCGCCAAGGTTTCGCCGCGCCACCTTTCGCCGTTCAGGCTTTGCGATGAGTGTGGTGCTCATCGCCTTGGTCCGCCTTGGTCCCCTTCAAGGTGGGCGTCGCCGGTGTCCCAGAGCGCTCTGGCGGCGCCAAGTACCAGGCTTTGCTGATAAAGCCGCTGGCCGGACAGCGAACCGCTGCGGGGGATGGGACACGCATACATGGGCTTTGCGCCGTTTATAATCGTTCAATGGTGTAGTGTAAGCGTTGTTGGGGGGGTGTTCGTCAAGCGGATTTGGCCGCACGGGTGTGTGAGGGCAGTGCTGGCTTTGCATGTGGCTGAGATCTGGCGTTGACCTGTGCGCAGCGATAGCAGCGGCCGGAAGAGACGAAGAGAAAACGTTTCTCGCTGCGCGCTGATCGTACGCGCTGAGCATCTGGGCTGAGCGGCAAAGCCGTTGCCGCAACCGCGACCCTTCACCGGCCTTCACACCTGGACAAAAACCGGGGTGTGCCGCACACCGCAGCCCATGAGCCCGACCTGCTTGACCCATCGGCCAAGCGCCAACCAGAGACCACCCCATGGACATCATCTCCCGCGTACGCGCCTTCGGCGGTGAACAGCTTGTCTGCCGCCATGCGTCCCAGGTCACAGGCACGCCGATGACGTTTGCCGTCTACCTCCCGCCACAGGCGCGTTTGGGGCCATGTCCGGTGCTTTGGTATTTGTCAGGCCTCACCTGTACCCACGCCAACGTTATGGAAAAGGGCGAATACCGAAGGACCGCTGCCGAGCTTGGGCTCATCATCGTGTGTCCCGATACGAGCCCACGCGGCGAAGGTGTCGCCGACGACGACGCGTACGATCTTGGCCAAGGCGCCGGGTTTTACGTGGATGCCACAATGGCGCCTTATGCCCCCCATTTTCAGATGCGCAGCTACGTGGAAACGGAGCTCCCGCACGTGGTGGAGGCTGCGTTTGCGGTAGACCTCACGCGTCAGGGTATTTTCGGACACTCCATGGGCGGGCACGGCGCACTCACAATCGGACTCAACAATGCTGATCGGTTTCGTGCTGTCTCCGCGTTCGCGCCCATTGTGGCGCCATTGCAGGTGCCCTGGGGACAAAAGGCGCTCACCGCCTATCTTGGCGGCGAGCGTGAGACCTGGCGCCAGTACGACGCGCTCGCCCTCATCGAAGACGGCGCGCGGGTGAAAGAGATCCTGGTGGACCAAGGCGATGCTGACACGTTTTTAGCGAGCCAACTTCAGCCAGAAAAGCTCCGCACAGCCTGTCATGCTGCCGGCATAGACCTCACCTTGCGCCTCCAGGAGGGCTACGATCACTCCTACTACTTCATTTCAACCTTCATGGCCGATCACCTTGTCTGGCATGCGGAACGGCTCAGCACACCCTGAGCCGCCAAACCTGCCCGAGCATCACACCGTGGCGGGGCACCACTGGCGGAGCGCCTTTCGCGGCTGGGTTTGGGCCCGTCAGGACGGTTTGGCGCAGGTCTCAGCGCACGCATGATTGCCAAAGGACGTGCACAAATCCCTTTAATGCGTTATAAAAAAATTAACCATGGGCCTAAGGCAGGAATACTCCAAGTCATCCAATGGTGGGCCTGCTTAGCCTGAGTGTCTCCAATCATCGCCAAGAAGAATTCATCTGATCTGATCACTATGCATACAACGGTTGATTTGAGCGCATGGCGCCTTGATGTTGCCGGTGGCGTCGTGCGAATGCCCACGCGCCGGCAATCCATGAGGCCCCATAACTTTGAAGACCGGTTCGATTGCGAAACAGTATTCTTTGATGTGTTTTGGGATGCTGCTTACGAGACTGTCATCTTCACGGCGGCGCCATTCCTCAACCTTGATGATGACCTTGGCCTCACGGTCCGAGCCATGCCCAGCGGCACGCTCTGCCAGCTCGACTATGACCCCAACCCCCACTTCGCCCGGTATCGCACCGTGCCGCCCAAAGGCACCGTCGGCTTTGAGATCGACAGCCGCGCCGGCCGTGTGGTCTTGCCCATCCAGCCCAGCTTGGCGCGGGTGTTTGAGGGCCGCAAAGCCATCTACACCCTGCAAAAAGATAACGATCTTCTCTGGATTCGCGACTGGGCGTACTTTTATGCCAAGGAGCACGGGGCGGACGCGGCCATCATCTATGACAACGGGTCCACCCGGTACTCATGCGCGGAAGTCGCCAACGTTTTGGATGCTGTGCCCGGCATCGAAGAGGTGGCGGTGGTGGATTGGCCTTTCCCTTATGGGGCGTTCGATCTGCGTGAAACACTCAGCTTCAATCTGATCGATTCCATCTACTGCCAGTTTGCAGGCTTTGACCATGTTTTCAGACGCCTTGCCCCGACCGCGGCAGGCCTTGTCAACGTCGACCTTGATGAACTGATGGTGCGGCGTGGCGCGCGCACCATTTTTGATGCTGCCGAAGAAAGCCCCACGGGATGCGTGCGGGTGTTTGGCTATTGGTGCGAAAACACCCGCTCCCCGGAAGACGCAGCTCTACCCCAACGGCGCCACCGGCAATTTACCTATCTGCAGCACCCCGAACCGCGGGTGTGCGAAGCCAAGTGGGGAATTGCGCCTCAAAAGGTGTCCGACAACATCATCTTTGAGGTGCACCGGTTCCTGAACAGCTATTCCCCCTTTGCAGCGGACATGACGCTGTTCCACTTCCGCGGCATCAACACCATGTGGGACCACGATCGTGCCCTGTTTGATCCGCGCGCTGTGGAGCATGTGGCGAGCGAGGACAACCATCGCCAGCATCCGCTGCTGGCGGAGGCGATGGCGCGGGTGTTTGATGGTGATGACGGCGAAACGCTGCCTCAGCGGGCCCCGGCGCGCGCGGACATGGCGGGCCATATCGCCAGGGTCAAGGCCGGCCGCGCCGCTGCGGCGGGCGACACCGATCGGGCGATCGCCCTCACGCGGGAGGCCATTGCGCAGGACGGCACCGTCCAAAGTTACTATGAATTTTTAGCCCAATGTCTTGATAAGGCGGGTGGGCGAGAGGCTGATGCGCAGGCCGCCCGCGGCGAAGCTGCAAAGGTGAGGGAGGCCGATTTCGGCTTTCACTACCAGGCCGGCGCGCGCAAGCTCATTTTGGAAAGCCCCAGCGCTGCCAAGGAGCACTACGAAAAAAGTATGCTCATGGCGCCGGAGGAGCCGGCGCCGCTGCGCCGCTGGGTGCTTTGCATGCGCGAAGACAAAGAGTTTGAAACGTTGGTTAAGCTGGCGCCCGAGGCGATCAAGCGCGCGCCTGATGCCATCATGGCAGGGTTCCTCTACCAAGCGTTCCATGAGCACGAGTTGGTGGATGAAGCCCACCAGATGCTGCTCGATGCCATTGAGCTTAGTCCGCGCGATCCCGGTCTTTATGGGATCTTGGCCACCTCCCACATCAGGGCGAGGCGTTTCTTGGAGGCGCGCGAGGCCATCCAAACGGCCTTTCGCTTGGCAAGCCCCCGTTATGTGGCCGAGCACAACGCCAAGATCCAAGAAGACGGCATGTCCATGTTCGAGTTTCGCGAGTGGAGCGAGGATCTGGGCCGGCTCGATGAGGTGGCCCTCGCCATCGCCGAAGCGCTCGGTTATCACGATGACGCGCTCAAACATGCCCAAAGAGCGGCCGCCCGCAGCAACAAGATGAGCGTTCAGCGCAAGGCGGCTGCGGTCATGGACGCGGCTGGAGATCATGCCGGCGCAGCCGCAGCACGCGAGCGCATTAAAGCCATTGTCGCGCAACCCGAAATCACCAAGCCCATCTTGGACGCGGGCTGGTGGTCGGTGGAGCGTTGGCGCATGTGGCACGCCGCCAATCAGGTCATCCACCAGATCGACGAAGGCCGCATCGAGGAGGCGGAGGCCATCCTTCAAGAAAACCGCGAAAATGACCTCGTCGACGAGCTGATCCTCTTCGAGGCCACACGGCAGTTTAGGCTCGCGGGGGCGAGCGATGCGGCCATGAGAACCGGCGAGCTCGCGCTGCAAGAGGCCCCGCGCGACAACGATATTCGGGTGTTGTTGGCGCGGATTGTTCTGGACAGGGGCGATGCTGAGGGCGCGCTTTTGGTGATCGACGGCGCCGAAGAAGACGACCGCAGTTCAACGACCTTACTGTTGATGCGGGCCACTGTGTTGCGGGTGCTGGGGCGCGACGGTGAGGTGGTGCAGGTGCTGCGACAGGCGCTTCAGCGTGATGCCAAACTCACTGGCGCGCAGACCATGCTGTTTAATGTCCTTTTAAAGGCGGGACAGTCCGAGGCCGCTTTAGAGGCGGCGCAGGCGGCCATTGCGGCCAACCCCTCGGTGGCTGACCACCATAAGGACGCCGGCCGTGCCCTGTCCGAAGCAGGAGACTTGGATGGGGCCGTCCGCTGCTACGACCAGGCGCTGGAACTGTCACCGCGGGATGCGGATGTGCTTGTTCTCAAGGCGCGGGCACAAATGAAACGCGGCGATGGAAGCGCTGCGCTCAAGACTGCCCGAACGGCCGTGAAGTTTGCGCCCAACAACGCGCTGGCACACCTTCTTGTGGGACAGGCCCTCGTCAAAGCAGGGCTTGCAGAAAATGCCGTGCCACCATTTAAGCGGTACATGGGACTTGTCGACGACCCGGCCCCGTGGGCGCTCTCTGCCTATGCGCGGGCGCTTTTGAAAAACAAACGGTTTGATGAGGCTCTGTCCGCCGTGGAACAAGCCATCGCCAAGGGTGACAGCCAAGCGCACGCGGTGAAGGAGCGTATCCTCACTGCAAAAGCCCGCGCCCAAGGCGAACCTGCCCAGGCGAAATAAGCGGCTTTGACCACTCTGTCCCCTGGGCCCAATCGGCCGCTGGCCGAACCTGGCGCACCGTGTCATTTGAAGGAGGCTTAGCCGTCACCAGCGGACACGGCTGGCAGGCGGACCCCAGCCCCGCAATTGATTTCAAAGGCGTCAACACCACTTCGCCCATAGGACCACGGTCGCCGAGCCGGCCAACGCGACGAGAATGAGGGATCACTATGCCGACAACGACCGCGCCGCCTTCACAGCGCGCGCCTGGCAAAGCCCTCATCGCCGGATGCGCCGGCTTTATCGGCTCCTGGCTGACGGATAAGTTTTTGGAAGCCGGCTGGTCCGTCACCGGGATCGACAGTCTCTTCAGCGGATCGCGCCGCAATTTGAAGGCGGCGGCCGGGCCGCAGCCATTTACCTTTCTCGAAGGCGATATTTTAGACCGGCTCGACGTTGAGAGCGATCTCATCGTGAACCTTGCCTGCCCGGCGGCCCCGCCGCGCTACCAGTCGGACCCGCTTTATACCTTCAAGACCTCCGTGTTGGGCACCATGAACCTTGTGGCGCTCGCAGGCCGGACAGGGGCGCGGCTCGTTCACACCTCCACCAGCGAAGTCTATGGTGACCCCGAGGTGCACCCCCAGCGGGAAGACTACAACGGTTCGGTCAACCCCATCGGCCCGCGCGCCTGCTATGATGAGGGAAAGCGGGCAGCCGAGACGTTCCTGTTCGATAGCCACCGTCACAGCGGGCTTGATGTGGGTGTGGCGCGCATCTTCAACACCTACGGGCCGCGCATGGACCCTTACGACGGGCGGGTTGTCTCCAACTTTTTGCGCCAGGCGCTGTTGGGCGAGCCGCTCACCATCTATGGCGAGGGGCAGCAGACGCGCTCGTTTTGCTATGTTTCGGATACGGTGGAGGCTCTCTGGCGCCTCAGCGTCAACGAGCCCGCGCACCTTGGCCCCATCAACATCGGCAACCCGGCGGAAATCACAATCCTTGAGCTTGCCGAGACTGTCAAAGAGCTGGTGGGGGATGTGACGCTCATCTTCGAGCCGCTCCCTGCCGATGATCCTCGCCGCCGCAAGCCCGACATTACGAGGGCCGCCGAACAGTTGGACTGGGCGCCCAAGGTGCCGTTGCGCGAGGGGCTTAGCCACACGTTGACCTATCTCGATGATCTCCTGTCCTCAGGTGAGTTCAGCGCGATCCGGTCCCCGCATGCGGCAAAGCAGGTGGCCTCGGCCCGCTGATGCCGCGCGCCATCTTAGTGACTGGCGGGGCGGGCTATGTGGGAAGTCACACCGCAAAGGCGCTGGCGGGGGCAGGCTACCTGCCTGTGGTCTATGATGATTTCCGCCGTGGCAACCGCTGGGCCGTCAAGTGGGGCCCCCTGGTGGAGGCATCGCTCGAAGACGCTGACGCGCTGTTGAGCGCCATGCGCCGCTACGATGTCGCCGCGGTGATGCACTTTGCAGCCTACGCCTATGTGGGCGAATCGATGGCTGATCCATCGCTCTACTTTCGCAACAATGTGGCGAACTCTGCTGGTGTTCTCGACGCGATGGTGGCTGCAGGGGTGCCGGCCCTTGTCATCTCCTCCACCTGCGCCTCCTATGGGGTACCGCCTGCGATCCCCATTTCAGAGGATATGCCCCTTACCCCCATCAACCCCTATGGCGCGTCCAAGGTGATGATGGAGGACATGGCAAAATGGTACGGCCAGGCCCATGGTCTTCGCACGGTTGCGCTGCGCTACTTCAATGCCGCGGGTGCCGACCCGCAGGGCGAGATTGGCGAATGCCACGACCCCGAGCCTCATATCATCCCGCTCGTCATTGAAGCTGCCCTCGGAACCCGTGACCACATCGCCATCAACGGCACGGACTATCCCACGCACGACGGCACGGCTGTGCGCGACTATGTGCATGTGAGCGACTTGGCCCGCGCGCATGTGGCAGCCCTTCAGCGGCTCCTAGAGGGTGGCGACAGCGCCGTCTGCAATTTGGGGACAGGGCGCGGGGTATCGATCCGGCAGATCATCGAATGTGCGAGCGAGGTGTGCGGTCAGGCGCCAACGGTCAAGCTTGGTCCGCGCCGGCCCGGTGACCCGCCCGAATTGGTGGCTGATCCAGGCCGCGCGCGATCGCTCCTCCATTGGCAGGCGGAGCGCTCAGACCTTCCCCTTATCATGGGCGATGCTGTGCGCTGGACGAGAGACATTCTGCCTGGAGTGTTGAAAAACGCACCAGCAGGGCGGTGAAGCTGCCGCACGCCCCACCGTCACGCCGGCACGATTTCCAAGCGGAGCCTTCTGTTCCCTCAGGCAACCGGCGCTTCAAGCGGCGCCGGTGGGGATAGCGCGGCCCGTCGCGGGCTACTCGGCTGCGGCGCGCGCCTCCACAGGAGCGGGCGAGGGGAGCTGATCGCGCACCTTTTCAGCCAGGAGGATCATGGATTTGCGGCCCAGCGCCGGGTCCGCCCAGTCTTTGCCTGCATAAAGCAAGGTGCCGAAGTCGCCCACCTCGTCGTGGAAGGCGAGGAGATCGTCCCGCACTTTATCCGGCGTGCCCCAGATGATGAGCTTATCGCACACAGCCTCGAGGGTGACCTCGTCGTCAGGCTGATCTTTATAGGTTTTGAAAAGGTTCAGCCGGTTGTGCTTGCGCATCTTGGTGAGGAGCTGGCTGTAGTAGAAACGGTAGGGGCTTTGAGGGCCGAGGGCATATTCGCGGGCGGTGGCGAGATCGTCCGCCACAAAGATGGACTTTGCCACACGCCAATTGGCCGGATCGGCAGGGCGCCCAACGCGGGTGCACCCTTCAGAGTATTTGGGCCAATGGCTTGCCACCCACTGCGGCATCAGGAAGTTGGCGCTGATGGGATCCCACCCGCGCGCGGCAGCCTCTGTCACCCCTTTGGAAAACGGCGCAACCGCAGTGACCACAATAGGGGGATGGGGCCGCTGAAGGGGTTTTGGCATTTGCCCTTGGCCGATTTCCACCAAGCTGGTGCGTTCTGTCGAGACGTTCCAGTACTTCCCTTCAAGGTTATAGGGCGCATCCGATTGCCAAACCTTCAGCACCATGTCGATGCATTCCAAGAACATGGCGTTGCGGTCAGCATCAAGATTGCCGAACACCTCAGCATCGGACGCAAGGCCGCCGGGGGAAATGCCGAAGTTGAACCGCCCGTCGAGCATATGGTCCAGCATAGCCACTTGTGCTGCCACATTGGCGGGATGGGAGTTGGGCATGTTGACGGTGCCGGTGCCAAGCCGGATTTGTTTGGTGGCGCTCGCCAGTGAGGCCACAAACATCGCGCAGCTGGTGATGTTCTCAGCCGCGTCGGTCACGTGCTCGCCGCAGTAGGCTTCGGTGAACCCCAGTTCATCGGCCAGTAAAAATGCCTCGCGATCCTCCCGCAGCGTGGTGCGCCAGTCCTTATCGACCGGATGGATCGGCATTGTGAAGAAGCCTAGTTCCATGACCTTCCCCTCTGTTCCCACGAAAATTTTAGGGTGGGCGGCCAGAAAGGAAAATTATAAGGGCTTGGTGTGGCCATCAGGTTCTGTGATGCGGCAGGGTGGCCAACACAAGGGTTGTGGGAACGGCTTCATCCAATGCAATGAAGCGGGTTGTTGTTGGCGAAGGGGTCGCGTAGGCGGGGGTGATGACATTCGGGAGTACTGTAAATGGTCAAGTCATGGTTAACTTTGGCGGCAGCTTTGGTGGTGGGTGTGGGGGTCGCGGCATCGTCAGCCCCGGCGTCTGCCGCATCGGTGCGCATTGGCACCCTCACCTGCACGCTCACGGGCGATTCCAACAAGGTGATCTATTCCACGCAAAGCTTCGACTGTGACTTTGCACCCACCTCAGGCCCGCGCGAAAATTACGAAGGTCAAATCCGCCAAATCGGTGTGAACCTCGAATTCACGAACACGTTAACCTTGGTGTGGGCGGTGTTGGCGCCGGCGAACCCGTCTGCGGCGGGCGTATTGGCGGGCACCTATGTGGGCGCGGCGGCAAGCGCCTCTGTGGGCATTGGCGTTGGCGGCAAGGTATTGGTGGGGGGGAGCGATAAGTCCATCTCGCTTCAGCCTGTCAGCGTTTCAGGCTCCACGGGTGGCGGCGCCGACATCGGCGTTGAGCGCTTCACCCTTGAGTATCGGCCCTAGGGCTCTTTTAGGCGCCGCGCTTGGGAGAGGGCGGCGCGACCTCTGGCGCGGAAGCCTTTAAGTCAGTTGATGGTGGTGGCGAGGGGGCCAAGCTTGCCCTTGCCGAACACCAGGGGGACAGTGTCGAAATGGTCGTAACGGACCACTTGTCCCAAAAAGATCTCATGATCGCCGCCGGGATAGACGGCCCAATTGCGGCACTCAAACACCGCAACCGCGCCGTCGATCACCGGGATACCCTCAATCCCTTCCCGCCAGGCCACGCTTTCAAACCGGTCGCCAGCGGCGGTGGAGAAATGGCGGCAAAGCGGCTCCTGCTTGGCAGACAACACGTTGACCGCAAAGGCTCCGTGCGCCTTGAACGCGGGCAGGCTGCCAGCGCGCTTCAGGAGCGACCACAAGATCAACGGCGGCTCCATCGACACCGAATTGAACGAACTCACAGTAATGCCGATGGGGGCGCTTCCCTCGCCCAAGGTGGTGACCACAGCCACCCCGGTGGGAAAGCAGCTGAGCGCACGGCGGAGCTCTTTTGGGTCGATGGTCGTGTGCGGCTCGGCTGATACGGTCATGGCGCCCCCCGGCAAATAGCCCGGTAGCCATGACACAGAAATGGCCATCTCACAAAACAATGATAAACGAAAAAAGCTATCATGAATTCTGATGGGGCATCCGGCGCGGCGCTGCTTTCGGGCGGGGGTGTTAAAGATCAGGCAGCTGCACTCTGTCGTCGATGTCGAACAGGAGGGTCAGCAGGGCGACCCGCACCCACATCCCGTTGCGCTCCTGCCGCCAGTATTTGGCGCGGGGGTCTTGGTCGATGGCGGGGTCAAGCTCATCGCGCCGGGGCAGAGGATGGAGGATGGCGCACTCGGGTTTCAGCCGCGGCAGGTGCGCGGCGGTGAGGTGGTAGGGTTTGTAGGCTTCCACGCCGTCAGCACCACCCTCATACTCGTCCTGGATGCGCGTCATATAAATGGCATCGGCGGCACCAATTGCGTCGTTAAAGGCGGTTGTCTCCTCGTAGTCCGTGCCGGCGGTGGTCAGGTCTTGGCGTAGGTCATCCTCGATGCGGAAGCTCTCCGGCGACACGAAGAGGATTTTGACCCCGTGGTAGTTGGTGAGAAGGCGCGCGAGGGAGCGCACGGTCCTGCCGCGCTTAAGATCGCCCACCATGCAGATGGTCTTGCCGTCGATCCCCCCTTCGGTGCGCAGGCTGCGCGATAGGGTGTAGATGTCGAGGAGGGCTTGTGTGGGGTGCTCGTCCGGCCCTGAGCCCGCGTTGATGATGGGAACGGGCCTCGGGGTCTCATCCAGCAGATTGGCGATGCGCTCGCATAGCCGCGGGATGGGCGAGCGCATGATGATGAGATCGACGTAGCTTGAGAAGGTGCGCAGCGAATCTTCCACGCTCTCGCCCTTGCGCTCCGAGGATGTCGCCGGGTCGCGGATTTCCGACGCGGTGATCCCCAGCACATGGCAGGCCGACTGGAACGACAAGAACGTGCGGGTGGAGGGCTGTGTGAAGTAGAGCATCGCCCGTTTGTGGGGCAGCAGACTTTGAAGGTAGCTCAGCCCCTCGCGGCTCTTGTCGAACCGCCGGATGGTGGTGGTGAGCGTATAAAGATAGTCGAGAAACGCGCGGTCGAACTGGGATGAGGCGAGAACATGGGACAGGGGCGGACGGGTGGTGTGGAAGGTCTCCATCGTCTCCTCCGCATGACGGGCCGCCTTGGGGACGGGCAGCCCGTGCTGTAATGTCAGCGCCTCAAAGTTCGAGCACTGTCCTCGCCCCGCACGCGGCGCGAGATGCTCTAGCCGCGCTCAAGCCGCGCCAGAAGGCTTGAGGTATCGTAGCGGTTGCCGCCCATTTTCTGAACGTCGCCGTAGAATTGGTCCACAAGGGCGGCAACGGGAAGGCGTGCGCCATTGGTCCGCGCTTCCTCCAGGCAGATGGAAAGGTCCTTGCGCATCCAATCAACGGCAAAGCCAAGGTCGTAGAAATCGCGGTTCATGGTCTCCCAGCGGTTTTCCATCTGCCACGATTGAGCCGCACCCTTGGAGATGACCCCGATCACTTTTTCGATGTCGAGACCTGCGGTTTTGCCGAAGTGGATGCCCTCGGCCAAGCCTTGGACGAGGCCGGCAATGCAGATCTGGTTGACCATCTTGGTCAGCTGGCCTGCGCCCGTCTCGCCCATAAGGCCCACCATCTTGGCGTAGCAATCAATGACGGGTTTGGCGCGATCAAAGACCGCCTGATCGCCGCCGACCATCACCGTCAGCTGGCCGTTTTCAGCGCCTGCCTGGCCGCCAGACACAGGGGCGTCCAAGAAGCCGAAGCCTTTGGCGTCGGCAGCGGCGCGCAGCTCCCGCGCCACAGCGGCCGATGCGGTGGTGTTGTCAACGAAGATGGCGCCTGAAGCCATACCGTGGAAGGCGCCGCCTTCTGCGATGGTGACGGAGCGCAGGTCATCATCATTGCCGACGCAGCAGAACACGAAGTCTTGGCCCTCGGCCGCTTCCTGCGGGGTGGCTTTGGCGATGCCGCCATGCTCGCTCGCCCACTTTTCGGCCTTCGCCACGGTGCGGTTATAGACCGTGACGGTGTGGCCGCCCTTCTTGAGGTGGCCGGCCATGGGATAGCCCATCACGCCGAGCCCCAAAAATGCAACATTCGCCATCGGTGCGCTCCTTGTCTTGTCGTTGTCGTGGATCGTGAGGTTGGCTTTAGCCTGACAATCTGTGGCTGTCAGGCCGCCTTGTGGTGGAGGCCGTCGAGGGCGCCCAGAAGATCGTCAATGAGATCGCCCACAGCTTCGATGCCCACCGAGAGCCGGAGGAGGCCAGGGGGAATGCCGCGGCTTTCCGGTTCAATGCTCGCCCGATGCTCGATGAGGGACTCCACGCCGCCGAGCGATGTGGCCGGGTGGATGAGCTTCAGCCGCGCCACCATCGCAAGCGCGGCCGCGCTGCCGCCGACGACGTGAAATGAGAGGAGCCCGCCGAACCCCCCTTCCATCTGCGCCGCCGCCACACTGTGCTGCGGGTGTGAGGGAAGGCCAGGATAATTCACCACCTCCACCCCATCGTGCGCTTCGAGGACCGATGCCACGTGCAGGGCGCTTTGGGAGGCTGCCGCAACGCGAAGATGCACGGTGCGCATCCCGCGGGTGAGCTGCCAGGCATCAAACGGGCTTGGCACCGCACCGTCGATACTGCGCCCCGCCCGCGCACGCTCGTAGAGCGGGCTGACGGTCTCGCCCGTCACCAACACACCCGCCAGAACGTCTGAGTGGCCGTTGAGGGCTTTGGTGGCGCTGTGGAGGACAATGTCAGCGCCCAGCGACAGAGGCCGCGTGAGAATGGGGGTTGCCGCAGTGGAGTCGATCGCAAGGGTCGCCCCCACGCCGCGGGCAATCTCGGCAATGGTGGCAATGGGGACCACGGTGAGGAACGGGTTTGACGGTGTTTCGGCAAGGATAAGGCTTGGCCGCTCTACGGCCGCCATCGTCGCGAGCGTCTCCATATCGTCGCCGTCGAATAAGATGAGGCGGCCAGCGTCCCCAAAGAGCCGCGTCGCAAGACCTTCTGAGCCATAGTAGGCGTGGCGCTGCAGAAAGATCGGACCATCAGGCGCAGCGCGCATGAGCGCTGCCATGGCAGCAAGGCCTGAGGGGAACAAGGTGGCGCCGGCCCCACCCTCCAGCGCGGCGATGACGGTTTCAGCCTCGCGCACCGTGACGTTATCGTCGCGCCGGTAGATGTCGCCCGACGGTGGCGGGGCGTAGTTGCCATCCCGCACAAAGGTGGTGGAGGTTTCGAGGGGCCCCACCACACCGCCGGTGGCATGATTGATTTGTCCAGCAGCCTGCGCGGCAATGGTGGCGCGTTGGAAGCTCATGTGGCTGGTTTGGGTCCCCGGTCTCGCTTGCGCGGGGTGGTGTGCAGATGGCGCGTGAGGGCCATCTCCAGCACGTTCCACACCCGCCGCAGTGTTTCAACGAGTGCGAGATAAAGGGCGGCTGCGTAAAAGTACACGTCAAACCGGAAGGTATCGGAAAAGGCCAGACGCGTTTCGCCCAAAAGGTCGTAGACGGTGACCACCGAGGCGACCGCCGAGCCCTTCACCATCAAGATGATCTCGTTGCCGAAGGGACGCAGGGCGAGGAGCGCCGCCTGCGGCACGATGATTTTGAGGAAGGTGACCCGTTTGGAGAGCCCAAGCGCTGCGCCGCCCTCCCACTGACCTTTGGGGATGGCTTGAACGGCACCGCGGAACACCTCCGCCTGGTAAGCCGCTGTGTTGAGCGTGAATGTGATGAGCGCGCAGTTGAACGGATCGCGCAGGATGCCCCAGAGCCCCACATCGCGCCAAAAGCCTGAAAACTGCCCAGCGCCATAGTAGATCAAGAAAAGCTGGGCGAGGAGCGGCGTGCCCCGGAAGAGACCGATATAAAGCCAGGCCGCCCACCGCACCGAGCGCCGCTTGGACATGCGGGCGGCGCAGATCAGCGAGCCCAGCACCGCTCCCATGGTGACCGACAAGAACACCAGCTGGAGCGTGATCACGAACCCATCAAGGAGATCATCGCCGTAGCGCACGAGGATGTCTGGCAAGAAGCTCATCGCGCGTAGGCTCTCTCATAGCGCTTTTCGAGGAGTGCGAAGATGCCCATCGAGATGAGCGAGATGGCGAAGTAGATGATGATGGCCACGAAGAAGAAGAAGAACGGCTCCTTCGTCGCCCCCACCGCGATAAAGGTGCGGCGCAAAAGGTCCGGTAGCGCAATCACTGAGACGAGCGCGGTGTCCTTGAGGAGCACCAGCCACAAATTGCCAAGCCCCGGCAGGGCGTAGCGGATGACCTGGGGGATGATGATGGTTCGAAGCGCTGCCCAGCGCGACAGGCCCAGCGCTGAGGCAGCCTCGTGCTGGCCGCGGTGGATGGCGCCGAGGGCTGCCATAAACACCTCGGAGGCAAACGAGGCTGAG